>DATAET010000129.1:0-2626 GCA_036257855.1 Gaiellaceae bacterium
GCGAGCGTCCTTCGTCGCGGCGAGAAGCCTTGCCAGACGATCTGGTTCGGACGAAATCCCGGCTGGGACTCGCTCCCCGGAGCGGCCACCACGCTGACCGCAGGCGCCGGGATGTAGAAGGTGTAGTCCCCCAGGCTGCGGACGAGGAGTCGCTGCACGACGCTGACCGACGTCGCGGTCCCGTCGGCAGTGATCCCCACAACCACGCGCTCGTGGGACGAGACCGTGCCGCGTATCCGAGGAACCTCGGTCACCGGCGGCTGCGGCGGCGCAAGGGGCGGGACGGGCTGTAGGGCCTCGGCTCCCGGCAGGTCGGCAAGCCTGGCCGGAGGCGCCGCACTCGCCGCCGACGCGAACGTGCCCGCCGCGACGACGAGCACCAGCAGCCGGAGCTTCACCTCGTCTGCTCGATTTTCGGCAGCGATGCCGAGAGCAGGTCGTCGTCGACCGGCTCGAAGGTCATGTCCTGGAACCGGGCGAAGTAGACGTCGTCGTCGACGACCCCTTCGTGGTTGACGATGTTGAATCCGCGCTCGTCGCCGTTCGCGCCGGCGATCGTGACCCGGTTCAGGGCGCGAAGCACAGCGTCGCCGCGGACGGTGTCTGCCGCCTCCATCGCAGCGGCGAGGACGCGGACGAAGTCGAAGGCGTACATCGCGTACTCCGGAGGCTGGATCACCTCTTTGCCATCTGACGTTCGGACACCGACACGCTGCGGACCGTAGGCGCCCTCGAATGTGCGAACGAACGACATAAAGGGGGCGGTTCCAACCTCGGCCGTCATCCGGCCCGACGCGAACGTCAACCCGTCGACCCAGTCGCGATGTCCCGACAGCTGCTGACGAATGAGCGGATCGGCGCCGGACGGAGGCGTGTAGATCGGCACGTCCCAGCCCGCGCTGCGGGCGGCGGTGATCGTCGCCGCGATGACCGGCGCCTGCCCCCAGACGAGCAGGGCCGTGGCTCCGGCGCGCCTCGCACGCAGGACCTGAGGAGCGACGTCGGTGGCCGAAGCGGGCACGTCGATCCGGGCGACGACGGATTTCTCTTCTCCGAAGGCCCGCCCGAGCGCTTGCTCACCCTCCTGTCCGTAGGTGCTGTCGTCGACGAGGAGCGCGATCTTCAGGCCCTTCGGGACCAGGTACTCGGCGAGGCGAAACGCGAGGCCGCGGTCGGTCGGAGCGATCCGGAAGACGTTCGGCCGCCGTTTCGGGTCAACGAGTCCCATGCCGCCCTGGAAAGTGATGCCGACCGGCAGCTTCGCGTCCGCGGCGTTCCGCCACGATGCGTCAATGCCGGTGCCCTCGTCGACTACAGCGACGGCCTTGTCGTCCACGGCGCGCCGGACATTCGCGACCGCCGACTGCGGGGACAGCTGGTTGTCGACGCGCTTGATCTTCAGGACGTAGCTCTCGCCGCCTACGTTCAGGCCGCGGGCGTTGACCTCGCGCGCTCCGAGCTCGGCGCCGCGAGCGATCGTCTCGCCGACGAAAGGCGTCCCCGAGAACGGGGCGTTGACATAGACAACGAGCGGCTTCCCCTGCTCGGGATCGTCCGAGCCGCCGCAGGCCGCGAGCAGGAGCGCTGCGACGACGATGACGACCGCTCGCAGCACGTCACCAGTCTAAAGACCCTCAGAAGCGGCCCCCACCGAGGTAGGCGCTGAGGACCGCTTCGTCCCGGGCCACCTCGCCGACCGTTCCCGTGGCGATCGTGCGACCTGCCTCGAGCACCGTGACGCGATCCGCAACCCTCCTTACGAGGCGGAGGTTGTGCTCGACCAGCACGATCGCCAGTCCACTCGCGCGTAGTGCTCGGACGATGTCGGCGAGGATGTCGACCTCGGCGATGGAAGCGCCCGCCGTCGGCTCGTCGAGCAGCAGCACGCGCGGCCTCGTCGCGAGCGCCGCCGCGATCATCAATCGCCTCTGGGCGGCACCGGAGAGCTCGTCGGCCTGTAGCTCTGCGAGCGCGCGGAGGCCGACGACGTCGAGGGCGTAGAGCGCCACCTCGCGGGCAGACCGTGCGTCCCTCCGTGCCTTCGGGGTTGCGAAGACGGCCCGCGAGACACTCGCGTGGGGCACTCGCAACCGAGCACCGACGAACGCATTCTCGAGAACCGTGAGCTCCCCGAAGACTGCGGTCGCCTGGAGAGTTCCCACGATCCCGCGCTGCGCCCTGAACTCGAGGCCGCTCTCGCCGAGATCCTCGCCGCCGACCACGACTGTTCCCCCGTCCTGCGGTACCGCGCCGGAAAGGATGCGTAGCACCGTGGTCTTACCCGACCCGTTCGGTCCGATGAGCGCGTGCACGGTGCCGCCCGGCAACTCGAGATCGACGTCTTCCAAGGCTCTCACCGCCCCGTAGCGCTTCGTGAGCCCATGGGCGACGAGCGAGACGGGATCGACGGCGGGCGCCGGGGCCACAGGACCAGGGGTGAGGGATGTTTCGCTCGCTCTGCCGGAGTGCCTTCGCTGCCGCTGCCAGTCGGTGAAGGATGGGAGGAGGCCGCGATCGATCGCCCCGAGGACGGCGAGGATCGTTACTGCGACGAGAAGGGTCTCGATGCGGGAGGCCTGGAGGCTCTCGAGGCCGACGAGCTCGACCACCCGGTTGAGCACAACCA
>DATAET010000130.1:0-13736 GCA_036257855.1 Gaiellaceae bacterium
TTGCCGATCCGGCACGGCGTGCACTTCTGGCACGACTCCTCCGCGAAGAAGCGCATCGTCTCGGCGAGGAGGCGGAGCGGCGAGTAGGAGGTGGGGAAGACCTGGACCGCCGCCGAGCCGGGGCCGGCGCCGTACTCGCGAAGCCCGTCGCGCGTGAGCGGTGCGTCGAGCGCCGAAGGCGGGAGGATCCCGCTCGCCGCGCCGCCCGGGACGACGGAGCCGACATCTCCGGAGAAACCGCCGGCGTACTCGTCGACGAGCTCACGCGTCGTCACGCCGTTCGGCGCCTCGTAGCACCCGGGCTTCCGCACTGCGCCCGACACCGACCAGAGCCGCGTTCCGGCGGCGCCGCGCGTTCCGAGCCCGGCCCACCACGCACCGCCGTTCCGCAGGATCGCCGGGATGTGGGCGAGTGTCTCGACGTTCTGGATGAGCGTCGGGCGGCCGAGGTACCCGAACTGGCTCGGGAACGGGGGCTTGAGGCGTGGCATCGCCCGTCGCCCCTCCATCGACTCGAGCATCGCCGTCTCCTCGCCTGCGATGTACGCGCCTGCACCGACGACCAGCTCGAGCGACAGCCCTTCGAGGAAGCCTGCCGCACGGAGCTCCTCGATCGCCTGTTGCAGCCGTGCGCGTGCCGTCGCGTACTCCTCGCGCAGGTAGATGTAGCCCTCGGACGCGTCGAGTGCGCGCATCGCCAGCACCGTTGCCTCGAGCATCAGGTGCGGGCGGAGCTCCATGACGTAGCGGTCCTTGATCGTCCCCGGCTCGCCCTCGTCCGCGTTGACGACGACGTAGCGCGGGCCGGCCTCGCGCCCGACTGCCTCCCACTTCGTGCCCGTCGGGAAGCCCGCGCCGCCGTAGCCGGTGAGCCCCGACGTCTGCAGCTCCTCGACGATGCGCTCGAGCGAGGGAAGGTCACGGAGGAGCTCGAGGCCGCCACGCGCGGCGTAGTCGGCGAGCGTCGCGTCCCCGTCGCCGAGTCCGACGGCCGGGCCGTCGTTCGTCGAGTGCGTCACCGCGGGGACGATCTCGTCGCCGCGCGTCATCGCGGGGGCGAGGTCGCAATGGCCGAGGCATGCGACCTCGATCGCGCCCGGCGTTCGGTCGAGCAGCTCGCGCGCACCGAAGCAGTCGCACACCGGCCCGGTGCACACGCGCAGGGCGTCGGTCGGAACCTGCAGGAACGAGTAGAAGGAGACGACCTCGTGCACCTCCCCGCGCCGGATGTTCATGTGATCCGCGATCGCGTCGGAGAGCTCGCGCGTGATCGGCCCGACCTCGCGTCGGACGCGCCCGAGGTTGTCGAGAAGGCGTGTCCTGTCGGGCGGAAGCTCGGGGAGGAGCGTTGCGAGCCTGAGCGCGTCCACCGAGGGCGAGTCTATTCCTGGCCCGGAGGCCTCCGGAGCGCTTTCGTGCGAGCTCGCCTGCGTTTCGCTTCGAGACGCCGCTCGCGGGCCGCCCGCCCCGGCCGCGTCGCGACTCGCTGCCGCGGGACCGCGAGCGCATCGCGCAGCTTGCCGATGAGGCGCTCGATCGCGAGCTCGCGGTTCCGAGACTGGCTTCGCTCGTCCTGCGCGACGGCGCGGAGGACACTGCCTGCCCGCGCGACCACGCGTTTCTTCTGGACCTCGCTGAGGGCCGTCGACACCTCGACGTCGAGCAACGCCTCGACCCTCGTCGAGGATTTCTGCGCGTGCTGGCCGCCCGGCCCACTCGAGCGCGAGACTCGGATTTCGATCTCCGAGACGGGCAGGAGGACGGAGCGTGTGACGCGGATCCGCTCCGGCGCCGGCGGAGCCGGCACCTCCGCTACGTGGTCGCCTCCGTCGAGCCTACGGCTCGTAGACTCACGCTCCATGGCGTGCATTCTGCTCGACATCGACGGCGTGCTGCACGTTTCCGGAGTGCCGATTCCGGGAGCTGCAGAGGCCATCTCCGAGCTCCGAAGAGCAGGTCACGCTCTGCGGTACGTGACGAACAACTCGACGCGGCCGCGGTCTCGCCTCGCGGAGGAGCTCCGAGAGATGGGCTTCACGCTGGAGGACGACGAGCTCCAGACCACCCCCGGCGCCGCCGCGCGCGAGCTGTCGGGCAAGCGAGTGCTCGCCCTCGTCATGCCGAGCATCGTCCCCGACCTCGACGGGCTCGAGCTCGTCGGCGACCACGCCGATGCCGTCCTCGTCGGTGGCTGCGACGAGACGCTCGAGCCGAATCAGGTGTTCAGCTACATGAACCTCGCCCGCGCGTTCGACGAGATTCGGATGGGGGCACCGCTCTTCTGCCTGCACAAGAACAAGTGGTGGCAGACGAGCCGCGGGCCCATGCTCGACTCGGGCGCGTTCGTGGCGGGCCTCGAGTACGCCACGGGGGTCGAGGCGACGGTGCTCGGGAAGCCGAGCCCGTCCTACTTCGCGGCCGCTCTCGACGCGCTCGACGCCGAGCCGGAGCTGACCTGGCTTGTGACGGACGACGTGGAGGCCGACGTCCGCGGCGCGCGTCTCTTCGGCATGAAGACCGCCCTCGTGAGGACGGGGAAGTTCCGGCCGGAGGCGCTCGAGACCGCCGAGACCGCGCCGGACATCGTCGTCTCGTCCCTCGCGCAGTTCCCCGCGCTCCTCGAGGAGGACCTCACCGGCGGGTGGGCGCCATGAGGGGTGACTTCAGGGCAATCACCGATGTCGATATCCGGCATCCGCCTATCGACGGGTGACCGCCCTGAAGGCACCTCTAAAGGTCGGCGTCGACATCATCGAGATCGACCGCGTGCGTCGCGCGCTCGAGCGACCCGGCTTCCGCGAGCGCTGCTTCACGGCCGCGGAGCGCGAGTACTGCGACTCGCGTCCGCATCCCGCCCAGAGCTACGCCGCGCGCTTCGCGGGCAAGGAGGCGGTCGGGAAGGCGCTCGGGTGCGGCGTGCGGTTCACCTGGCGAGAGATCGAGATCGTGGGACGCCCGAAGCCCGGGGTCAGCCTCACGGGCCGGACCGCGGCGTTCGCCGAGCGGGTGCGGGCCGGGGCGATCGACCTCTCGATGACGCACTCGCGGGAGATCGCGGCGGCGATCGCAGTCGTGAGCGCACGCGATGACAGCTGACCACTTCGAGCCGCTGTACTCGGCCGCCGAGATGCGCGCGGCCGAGGAGGCGTACCCGGGCTACCCCGAGTCGATCCCGGAGCTCATGGAGCGCGCGGGGGCGGCGGTGGCGCACGAGGCGATGCGCGCGTTCCCGGGAGCCAAGAGCTTCGCATGCGTCTGCGGCGGCGGGTCGAACGGAGGTGACGGGCGCGTCGCGGCGCGTGTCCTCCGCGAAGCGGGGCTGGAAGCGACGGAGACGGCGGACGATCTCGACCGGCACGACGTCGTCGTGGACGCGCTATTCGGCACCGGGTTCCACGGCGAGCCGAGGCCCGACGCCGCTGAGCTGATCGGGCGCATCAACGCCGCACCGGTCCCTGTAGTCGCGGTCGATCTCCCATCGGGTGTCGACGCCTCGACGGGCGAGGTCGCGGGCGCTGTCGTCGACGCGGATCTCACCGTCACCTTCCACGCCGCCAAGGTCGGCCTCGTCGTCTCTCCGGGAAGGCGCCACGCCGGTCGGGTCGTCGTAGCCGACATCGGACTCGAGGACAGGCCGACGGAGATCCGCCGCGCTCGTCCTTCGTTGCTCGACGAAGTGCCTCGTCGTCATGCGGGCGACACCAAGTACACGGCGGGCTCGGTGCTCGTCGTCGGTGGCCAACCGGGGATGGCGAGTGCCGCCTGCCTCACGGCCATGGCCGCGCTGCGCGCCGATGCCGGGTACGTCACGCTTGCGGTGCCGGAGGAGTCGTTGCGCGCCGCAGAGGTCCTCGCCCTCGAGCCCGTGAAGCTCGGGTGGACCGAGGAGCATGCTCTGCCCACCCTGGTCGCGGCGGCGGAGCGTGCCTCGGCTATCGCCATCGGGCCGGGACTGGGACGCTCCGAAGCCCGGCACGCTCTCGTCCGCACGCTCCTCCGGCGCGTCGATCTTCCCGTTGTGGTCGATGCCGACGCCCTCTTCGGGCTCGGTCTCGTCGGCCGCAGTCAGCCGACCGTGCTCACGCCGCACTCCGGTGAGCTCGCGCGTCTCGTCGAGCGAGACGCAGGCTGGGTGGAGGCCCACCGGCTCGACGCCGCGCGCATGTGCTCCGAACGCCTCGGCGCGACCGTCCTGCTCAAGGGGAGCGACACGATCGTGTGCTCGGCGGGCGAGGCGACAGTCGTCTGCGACCTCGGGCCGCCCTCGCTCGCGACAGCCGGGACCGGCGACGTGCTAACCGGCATCGTCGGCTCGTTCCTCGCGAAGGGACTGGACGCGACGATAGCAGCGAGCGCGGCGGCGGTTGTCCACGGGCTCGCTGCGACCCTCGCTCCGCACCAGGCGGGGCTCGTGGCGAGCGACCTCCTCGCGCTCGTTCCGGCCGCGCTCGAGCGCTGAACCACCGTCCACGAGCGCACGTGACGATGCATACGTGAGCACGTTCTGATAGCTCGGAGGATTTACCCCCGCCGGTGAGTAGGGGGCGACGCCGGGACGGACGTCTGCATCGGTGGTCCCGGGACGGATACGTTCGACTCCACCTGCGAGACCAAGATCCAGTAGAAGCTGGGCGCCGTTCCGACTCCATCGCGGAGAATGGCGCCGTGGAGCGTTCGAGCTTCACCCTCGATCTCGGAGCGGTCCGGCGCAATGCGGCGACGCTCCTTCGTGCCGCCGGCGGCGCGGAGCTCTGGGCCGTCGTCAAGGCAGAGGGCTACGGCCACGGAGCGGTCGACGTCTCGAAGGCCGCGGTCGAGGCGGGAGCCACCGCGCTCTGCGTAGCCACCCTCCCCGAGGCGCTCCACCTGAGAGCTGCGCTGCGAAACGCGCGGATCATCGTCATGGGCCCGGTCTCGGATCGCGAGATCGGCGAGGCCCGAGCCGCGCGGCTCGAGCTCGTGGCCGCCGACGGGCGCATCCCGCAAGGCCTCCCGGTCCACGTCAAGGTGGACACGGGAATGGGACGCTGGGGGCTGTCCGAGCTGCCCGCTCCGACGCGCGACGTCGTCGGCGTCATGAGCCATCTCGCGTCGGCCGAGTCGGATCCGGCGTTCACCCAGCTCCAGGTCGAGCGCTTCCGCGAGGCGACTGCAGGCCTCGAGGCGCTCACGCGGCACATCGCGAACAGCGCGGCCACGCTCCGCTACGCCGAGACGCGCTTCGACGCCGTGCGCTGCGGGATCGCGCTGTACGGCATCTCGCCCTTCGGCGCCGCTCCGACCGAGGAGGGTCTCCAGCCGACACTCCGCTGGGAGTCGTACGTCGCGCTGGTGAAGCGCCTCGAGCCCGGAGACAGCACCGGCTATGGACGTCGCTTCGTCGCGGACCGCGCGACCTGGATCGGCGTCGTCCCGGTCGGCTACGCGGACGGGTTCCGGCGGGACATGACCGGGACGGACGTGGTCGTCGAGGGGGTGCGCCGGCGCGTCGTCGGAACGATCTCGATGGATGCGCTCGCCGTGATCCTCGACGGCGACGTCGCGGTCGGCACGCCGGTGACGCTCGTCGGGGACGGAATCCTCATCGAGGAGCATGCGCGCGTCGCCGGCACGATCGGCTACGAGATCGCGGTCGGCCTGAACACGCGCTCCGGCCGGGCCCGTCGGGTGACCCTCGATGGCTGAGCGGCTTCGCGAGATCCTCGACGGCGAGGAGGCCTGGATCGTCGGCGGGGCCATTCGCGACCGGCTCCTCGAGCGCCCGGTGCTCGACGTGGACGTCGCCTGCGCCGAACCTCGAGACGCCGCACACCGTTTCGCCGGCCGCTTCGGCGGCGCCGTCTTCCCGCTCTCCGAGCGACACGGCGCCTGGCGCGTCGTCGTGGACGGCGCCGAGGAAACGGTCGACTTCACCCCGCTGGCCGATGGCATCGCCGCGGATCTCGCCTCGCGCGACTTCACCTTCAACGCCATCGCCGAGCGGGTGTCGAACAGCGAGGAGCTCGATCCCTACCACGGACGTGAAGACCTCGCCGGTGGGATCGTCCGGGCCGTCTCCGAAACGGTGTTCGTGGACGATCCGCTCCGGCTGCTCCGGGCGGTGCGCTTCGAGGACGAGCTCGGCTTCCGCATGGACGAGGAGACGGAGGCACTCCTGCGCGTGTCGGCGAGCCTCGTCGGCCGCCCTGCGGGAGAGCGCGTGCTCGCGGAGCTGCGCCGTCTGTCGGCCGACGGCTACCGGCGCCTGGAGGAGGTCGGATTGCTCGCGCCCCTCGGCGGCGAGCTCGACCCGCGCCTCGATGCGTTCGACGACCCGGACTTCCGCCTCGTCGTCGTCTTCGGGTCGAACCTGCGGCGGCTTCCGATCTCCAACGACCTCAGACGCTACTCAGCCGTTCTGCAACGCGCCTCGCGTCCGGGCGACCCGTCCCCGCGCGCGATTCACCGCTTTCGCCGCGAGACGGAGCCGTGGGCGCTCGACGCGCTCGCCTTCGTGGACGCGCTGGAGCTCGTCGGCGTCGTCGAGGCCGCGCGGCGCGCGCAGCCGGCGTCGCCGCTCGTCCGCGGCGACGAGCTCGGACTGGAGCCAGGTCCCGTGATCGGGCGTATCCTCGGCGCCATCGAGGAGGAGCGCGCAGCCGGCACGATCTCGACGCGTGAGGAAGCGCTCGCGCTCGCGCGCTCGCTGGCCGGGAGCGAGGAGACGGCGTGAACCTCGAGCTGAGGCTCGCGCTCCAGGAGGAGCGCGCCGCCGACCTGTCCGCGAGGGTCCGTCGGCTTCTCGGCCCGTTCACCGGCAGCGAGATCGTGCTCGACGCCGGCACCGGCACTGGCTCGCTCGCGTTCGCGCTCGCGCCGTTCGTGGCCGAGGTCATCGCGATCGACCTCCGCGACGACTACCTCGAGGCCGGACGCCGCGCAGCGCCCGCGAACGTGCGGTTTGCGGAAGGCGACGTGATGGCGCTCCCGTTCGGATATGCGGAGTTCGACATCGCGTGCTGCCACCGAGTCCTGCACCATGTGCGTCGGCCCGAGCTGGCCGTCTCGGAGCTTGCGCGCGTCACACGCCCGGGGGCCAGGGTCTTCCTGGCCGACCAGCTCGGCTCCGTCGATCCCATCCGTAGCCTCGAGCTCGACCGCTTCGAGCGACTGCGCGATCCCACCCACCAACGCCTCCTGCCCGACGCCGACATCCGCGGCTACCTGGATGCAAACGACCTCGTCCTCCTGAGTTCCGAGGACACCCGCGAGGAGATCGACCTCGAGCAGCGGCTCGAGCTCGCGGGCCTGTCCGAGGAAGAGCGCGTGCGGATTCGCGGCGCCGCGCCATCGGCTCGCTACGAGATCGAGATCGGCTGGTACGTGGCCCGCAAGCCAGGCCCCGATCGCTAGCGCTAGTCCTGGGTGCCAGGGGTGTAGCCGTAGCTCCCGACGAGGCGCGCGAGGAGGCCGGGGAAGAGCGCTTGGAAGATCGAGACCGGGCGATACGGGAACCACGGCACGGTCATCTCGTTGCGCCCGCGCTCGACGGCTTTCACGATCGCTCTCGCGATGTCGTCCGCGTCGAGCACGAAGCGACGCATGAGGCCGCTGCGCAGGTTCGTGCGCGGGGTGAAGCCCTCCGTCTCGGCGAAGCCGGGCAGGAGCGTATGCACCCGGATTCCCTCCGTTCGCAGGGTTGCTGCAAGTGAGCGCGAGAAGGCGAGCTGCGCGTGCTTCGCAGCCGCGTACGGACCGGCGGGAGAGAACGCGATGGTGCCGGCGACGGAGACGACGTTCACGACGTGTGCTCGCCCGGCCGCTGCCGCGCCCCGGAGGCCCGGCAGGAACGCCCGCGTGGACCAGACACCGCCGAGGTAGTTCGTCTCGATCACGCGCTCGACCGTCTCGGGCGACGTCGAGACGAACGTCCCGCGGCCGGGAACACCGGCGTTGTTGACGAGGAGCGCGACCGCGGGGTGCCGCGAGAGCACACGCGCGGCCGCCTCGTCCACCTGAGCTCGGTCGCGCACGTCGCACACCTCCCACTCGCCGCCGATCTCCTCGGCGAGCTGCTGAAGACGCTCGGCGCGGCGCGCGAGGAGCACGCAGAGCCACCCTTTCTTCGCGAGCTCACGCGCGGTCGCCTCGCCGATCCCCGACGAGGCGCCGGTGATCACCGCTACCCGCTCGCCGGCCATCGCCGCGCCACGCTATCCGATTAGGATCGCCGCGTGTCCGGCAGGTTCGACGGGAAGCAGGCGCTCGTGCTCGGGGTCGCGAACCAGCGCTCGATCGCCTGGGCGATCGCGGAGCGGCTCGCGACCGAGGGTGCGCAGGTCGCGTTCACGTACCAGGGGGAGCGGATCGAGAAGAACGTCCGCGACCTCGCTGCCACGGTCTCGAGCCCGCTCGTGACGGAGTGCGACGTCCGTTCGGACGACGACCTCGGCCGTGTCTTCTCCGAGGTGTCGGAGACCTTCGGCGGCGGGCTCGACATCCTCGTCCACTCCGTGGCCTTCGCCGCGGCGGAGGACCTCGAGGGACGTTTCGCCGACACGCCCCGCGACCGCTTCTGGATGGCGATCGACATCAGCGCGTACTCGCTGGTCGCGTGCGCTCGTGCGGCCGAGCCGCTCATGGAGGCTCGTGGCAGCGGCTCGATCGTGACGATGACGTACCTCGGCGGCGAGCGTGCCGTGCCCCACTACAACGTCATGGGCGTCGCGAAGGCGACGCTCGACGCGAGTGTTCGCTACCTCGCCTGGGACCTGGGCTTCAAGAACATCCGCGTGAACGCGATCTCGGCCGGCCCCGTGCGCACCCTAGCCGCGCGCTCGATCGCCGGCTTCACGACGATGCAGAGCATGTTCGAGGAACGCGCGCCGCTCCATCGGCAGATCGAGTCGGACGACTGCGGCGCCGCTGCGGCGTATCTGCTCTCGGAGGATGCCGCGAACGTGACCGGGACGACCCTCTACGTCGACGCGGGCTACCACGCGATGGGCATGTAGGCGGCCGCGGCCCGTGCCGCCCCTCGCGCGCATCGCCCAACCGGAGCAGAGCCCGCGCGTCTATAGGTTCCGGTGCGCCTTCTGCGGATCACGGTCGTCCTCACCGCCCTTGCGCTGCCTGCAACCGGCTCGCCTCACGCGACACCGGCTTCGCGTCTCGTCGACCCCCATCCCTGTCCCGGACAGAGCGGCTTCACATGCTCGACCCTCGTTGTCCCCATCGACCACATGGGGCGCCGGCCGGGCTCGCTGCGCCTACGGGTAGCGGCTGCAGACGGCAGAGCTGCGCCCCGCGGCGTCCTGCTCGTGATCGCCGGAGGCCCAGGGCAACCCGCGGTGCCCGGCGTCGCGCGAATCGAGAAGGCCCTCGCCGGCGCCCTCTCCGAATACAGGTTGGTCGTGTACGACCAGCGCGGGACCGGCGCGGGCGCGCTCGACTGTCCCGCGCTGCAAGAGGTGATGGGCGGCTCCGATCTCTACCCCCCGTCGGCCGCCGCCGTGCGCGCGTGCGCCCGCACCGTCGGTGCGAGGCGCGCTTTCTACGGCACCGACGACGTCGTCGCCGACATGGAGCTGCTCAGACAGGCTCTCGGGGCGGACACGTGGACGCTGGACGGGATCTCGTACGGAACGTTCGTCGGCGAACGCTATGCAATCGCCTACCCGAAACGCGTCAGCCGGCTCGTCCTCGACTCTGTCGTCCCTCACAACGCCGGCTTCGAGCTGCTCCCGATCCAGCTGCGCTCGGCCGGCCGCGTGCTCCGGCTCGTGTGCGGCGCGACCTGCGTGAGCGACCTCGCCGCGGTCGTACGGCGACAGCGCAACGGCCCGAGGCTGCTCGACACCCTCGCGCTCATGAGCATCGTCGACCCGACGTTCCACAGTCCGCGCGACCTCGCAGACGCCCTTCACCGCGCGCGTCGCGGCGATCTCGCGGCGCTGAACGACCTCCTGCAGACCGTCAGGCACTGGAACGCGGCACCCGCCGAGGAGTTGAGCCAGGGGCTCCACGCGAGTGCCCTCTGCGCCGACTGGCGCTTCCCGTGGGGCGACTCGCAGACGCCTGTCTCGGGACGCGGCGCGAAGCTTGCGCGCGACGCGTCCCGTCTGCGGCGGCAGAGCGTTGCGCCATTCGACCGGGCGACCGCTACCGGCAACGGGGTCGTGCAGGAATGCCTTCCGTGGTCCCCGACCGGGCCGACGCCGGACTCCGCGCGCCTGCTTCCTCGCGTTCCGACCTTGCTGGTGAGCGGCGACCGCGACCTTTCGACACCGCTCGAGTGGGCGCGGCGGGAGATGGCGATCACGCCCGTCGGCCGGCTCGTCGTCGTCCACGGCGCCGGGCACAGCGTTCAGGTGCGTGCGATGAGCGACGCCGGTCGCCGGTCCGTCGTCGACTTCCTCACGCGGTAGACGAACCGGCAGGAAACCGCCACGAGCGACGCCGTCGCACCATGGCCGACTCGCGTAGTGTGCATCTAGCGTCGTGGACGGGATCCTGATCGGGCAGGGTGAGGGCGAGAAGGTCGCCCGCGCCCATCGGCATCACCGCATCCTCGCGGAACTGCCTGAGCTCGAGGTCGTCGAACTTTCCTTCGGGCCGGACTTCGAGGGCGTCGACCCGCACAGGCACGCCGACCACGTCGACTCCTTCTACGTCCTCGACGGCGAGGCCGAGTTCGTCATGGGCGACGAGGTCGTCCGCCTAGGGCCCGGCGCCTACGTTGCAGCTCCCATCGGCGTCGTCCACGGCTTCCGCAACGTCGGCGAAGGCGAGCTACGGATGCTGAACGTCCACGCACCTAACGTCGGGTTCGCCGACCGGCTGCGCAAGGCGTAGCAGCGGCCGTTTTCGCCGGCGGCGAACGGGGGAACCCTCCGGCCGTGAAACGAAGCTTCTATGCCCTCATCGGCTGGGTCGCCTGGAGGTACGGCAAGCGGACGATGCGCCGCAAGCTCCGCGTCGTCGGCCGCTAGGACTGCGCCGCTTCGATCACGGCGTCGAGGTCCGGCAGCTCGCGACCGAGCATCCACGCCGCGCGAATCGTCTCACCGTCCTCGATCAGGAACGCCGTCCGGATCGCGACGTCGTTCATCCCGAGTGGCTCGAAGGCGACGTCGAAGGCACGGGTCGCCTCCCCGTTCCAGTCGGAGAGGAGGGGGACGTCGACCCCGAGCGTCTGCGCCCATGCGCTGTGCGACCACGGCGAGTCCCGAGAGATCGCGAGCGGCCGGATCCCGGCGGCCGAGAGGTCCTCGCTCCTGTCCCGCAGGAGGTGCAGCTCGTTCGTTCAGGTCGGCGACCAGTCGTAGAGGTAAAAGAGCAGCAAGGAAAGTCCTGAGCCGAGGACGTCCCTCAGCGGGTGCGCCTCCTCCCGAGGCGACGTCCACACCGAGACGTCGGGTATGCGATCGCCTGGGCCAAGCATCTCGACCCGAACCGTAACCGTCTGAAACGGCGACCTCGCGCTCGTCGGCTCGAGTGCGACCAGCTGGTTCCATGGTCGGACTCCCCGTTCCGGCTCACAGTCGCACCGGCTTTGGACCTCGGTGTCGCCCACCTTCGGTCGACAGTTCCCACGGCTTACCTTCAGTCGGGAGTGGCTGATCGACGTCGTAGACCACACCGCCAAGGTCGCTCGCCTGCGGCAACACCAGTGCTGCGCGAAGGCGTCGCTACACGAGCGGGGAGCGTACTTCGCGACCGGCCAGTCCGCGGGGTATCTGCCGATCGAGGAGCGCGAGCTCGAGGCGTTCAGCCTCGGGAGCGTCAGCTACCCGCCCGTGCAGCCGGTCGCTTTCTTCTGTTGCGTAAGGCGGGCCGCGATCGGGGCGACGATGGAGCGAAAGCGTCCAGGAGTTGCATGGGTTGCGAGTAGCCTGCGGTGGGCCCTGAAGAAGTCCGCTGGCCAGCCTTCGTACTGGTCTCCCCAGTGACTCACGACCCGGGTGAAGCCGGGGCGGGCGCGTGTGGCCAGCATGAACGAGCGAACAACGCCGGGTTCAAGCCCGACACCTCTGACATTCGTTTGGCGATAGCGCGTGAACACCCTGAACTCCGAGTAGAGGCGTGCACGATGGCCGCTCGTCCAGCGGCTGAAGGATGGTCCGCCAATTCCGACACAGAGCACCTGGCTGGGCGGCGCGAGAGGACGTGCCAGCATTACCCGCTGGCAGCGAGCAGGTGACCAGAACTTCGGCGGCGGCGGCGCAGCGCCGACAGAAGCCGACACCAGCAGGCCGAGGCCGCACAACAGGAGCGTCGTCGCAAGGAAGCGCAGGAGCCGTGTGTGCATCGCAGCGCAGCATCACGCCCCCCGTACAAGGATGCGGGCATCCCAATGTTTGCGTACAAGCATCCGGCCCCTTCAGCCGTCCTACTTCTACGCCGAGCGCCGTTCCTCATGACCGGCCGGCCCTGGCCTCTCGCCAAATACAGGGGACGACCGCGTCAAATAAGGGCGATCCGCTCGTTTCAGCACGGCCTCCCGCTCCGTAGCCTCGTGTCAGGTGGTTACAAGGGCCACCAGGAGCAGAAGGAGAAAGAGCGATGACCCGCACGATCTCACTCATCACCGCCACCGTCGGAACGGCGCTCCTGTTCGCAGTCCCCGCCCTCAGCGGGAATTACGACCGGTACCCGATGTTCGGCCCCGGCGAGCACGCCGTCGCAGCAAACGACGACCAGACCGTCAGCGGGAATTACGATCGCTACCGGATGTTCGGTCCCGGCGAGCACGCCGTCGCAGCAAACGACGACCAGACCGTCAGCGGGAATTACGACCGCTACCGGATGTTCGGCCCCGGCGAGCACGCCGTCGCGGCAAACGACGACCAGACCGTCAGCGGGAATTACGACCGCTACCGGATGTTCGGTCCCGGCGAGCACGCCGTCGCGGCAAACGACGACCAGACCGTCAGCGGCGCGGTGATGTCCCCTGACTCCGGCACTCAGATCGAATGGCCACAACTAGGAATCGGGCTCGGGATCGGAATCCTCCTTGTGCTCGGCCTCGGGCTGGCCATGCGGACGCACGTCCGGCCGTTCGCCCACTAGTACGGGTCAATTGCCCCGGACCCAACGGCGCTACGACCGCCCAACCGGGCGGTCGCGGCGTGCGCGCGCTTCGCGCTGGCGCGACGAAGACGGGATCGCCTGTGAGCAGGCGCAAGTACCACCCTGACCAGTCCCACACGGAGAAGCAGCTGAGCGCCCAACCGGCTCCCGGCACCTGGCGGAGCGGCCGAGCCTCCTCCCGCGGAGCCGTCCGGACGGAGACGTCCGGGACCCTGCTTCCCGCTTCGAGCACGCGCGTAGGCAACACAGCCGAGGTTTCGGCGCCTGTGCTCGAGGGGCATTACGAGTGACCGGTTAGGATCGATCCAGCGCGTTCTCAGAGGGAGGGGACATGTTGAAGGCACTGGTTGGCATGGGCATGCTGCTCGCGTTCGGCCTCGTCGTCGCGGGTGCGAACGCGGTCACGACGAACGGCTTTCCGGACAACGGACAGCACCCGAACGTCGGGGCGCTCATGGTTCCGGCGCGGAGCGGAGTCGGATATGCGGAGGTGTGCTCGGGGACACTCGTGTCGCCGACCGTGTTCCTCACGGCCAGCCATTGCACGGCATTTCTCGAGGCTGATCCCAGGGCTGACTTCGTCACGTTCGACGAGACCGACGTCGAGCCGTTCCCGAGCGGACTCATCGCCGCCACGCCGCGCACGAACCCGGCGTACACGGGTG
>DATAET010000131.1:0-12307 GCA_036257855.1 Gaiellaceae bacterium
AGGTCGCGGTGCGCCTCGACCGCCTCCTCGAGATCCTGCGTGCGTTCGAGCGCGAGCATCCAGATTCGCAGTGCCAGCGCGTAGTACTGCTCCAGCGTCGCCTCGAGCAAGTCGTTGCGCGCCGCCCGGTAGACGGCTCTATGGATTCGCTCGTCCAGCTGCATCAACTCGCTGCTGCCGGCGTCGAGCTCCGTCAGGAGCGCGTCGAACCGGGCGCGATCCTCGTCCGTTGCGCGCTCCGCCGCAAGGCGTGCCGCCTCCGGCTCGAGCACGGCCCGCACCTCCGAGAGCCGGGCGAGCTGCCGCACGTCGACGCCGGTGACGAACATCCCGCGCCGCGGATAGACCTCGACCAGCCGTTCGTGCGCCAGTCTCCGTAGCCCCTCGCGGACAGGAGTCCGTCCGATGCCGAGCCGCTCGATCAGGTCGCGCTCGTCGATCACGGCCCCCGGCGCCAGCTCGAGTGAGACGATCAGGTCGCGGATCTCGTGATAGGCCTTGTCCGCGAGGGACTGCACACAGATATATTTACCATATTCTCGTTGTCGATCAGGAGCGCTGAGGTGGCCACCCAGATGCCGTCGTCCCTGGAGATTGCGCAGGACGCGCAGCTCCGCCCCATCACCGAGATCGCCGAGGCCGCGGGCCTCCTGGCGGATGAGATCGAGCCGTACGGCCGCTACAAGGCCAAGATCGACCTCGGCGTGCTCGACCGTCTCGCCGCTCGCGACGACGCGAAGCTGATCGACGTCACGGCAATCACGCCGACGAAGGCCGGCGAGGGCAAGACGACGACGTCCGTCTCGCTCACGGAGGGCCTTGGGGTCCTGGGCCGGAAGCCCGTCCTCTGCCTGCGCGAGGCGTCGCTCGGCCCCGTCTTCGGCGTGAAGGGAGGCGCCGCGGGCGGCGGCTACGCGCAGGTCGTCCCGATGGAGGACTTGAACCTCCACTTCACCGGCGACCTGCACGCGATCACCGCTGCGAACAACCTCCTCGCCGCCATGATCGACGCCCACCTCCACCACGGCAACGCCGCCGGTCTCGACCCGCTCGCGATCTCGTGGCGGCGCTGCATCGACATGAACGACCGGAACCTCCGGAACGTCATCACCGGCCTCGGTGGCCGCGCGCACGGCGCCCCGCGTGAGACCGGCTTCGACATCACCGCCGCGAGCGAGATCATGGGGCTCGTCGCCGTCGCGCGCGATCTCGCAGACCTCCGCGAGCGGCTCGGTCGTATCACCGTCGGTCAGACCTACGAGGGCGAGCCTGTCACGGCGGAGCAGATCGGCGCTGCCGGCGCGATGGCCGTGGTCCTGAAGGATGCGATCAAGCCGAACCTCGTCCAGACGCTCGAGGGCCAGCCGGCGTTCGTCCACTGCGGCCCGTTCGCGAACATCGCGCACGGGAACAACTCCCTCGTCGCCGACCGGATCGCGCTCAAGCTCGGCGAGTACGTCGTGACGGAGTCCGGATTCGCGTCGGACATGGGGATGGAGAAGTTCTTCGACATCACATGCCGGATCGGGGAGCTGCGGCCGAGCGCGGTCGTGCTCGTGGCAACCGTGAGGGCGCTCAA
The DNA here is from genome assembly GCA_036257855.1 of Gaiellaceae bacterium. Classification (GTDB taxonomy): domain Bacteria; phylum Actinomycetota; class Thermoleophilia; order Gaiellales; family Gaiellaceae; genus GMQP-bins7. The sequence continues at coordinate 1,580 of DATAET010000131.1, forward strand.
GCACCACGGTGGCGACCTCGAGGGAGGAGCCGCCGAGATCGAGGCGGGCGCCGCGAACCTGGCGCGCCACATCGGGATCGTCAACGGCTACGGGCTACAGGCGGTAGTCGGGGTCAACAAGTTCCCGACGGACACCGCCGACGAGCTCGAGCTCGTGCGCCGGCTGGCTACGGAGGCCGGCGCCTACGCGTCGGAGATCAACACTGCCTTCGAGGACGGCGGTGCAGGTGCGACCGCGCTCGCGGAAGCGGTCGTCGCGGCAGCGGACGAGCCCAACACGTTCGACGTCGCGTACCGGCTCGATGCCCCGATCGAGGAGAAGATCCGCCTCATCGCGACCCGCGTGTACGGGGCCGACGGGGTCGAGCTCCTCCCACCCGCGAAGACGAAGGCGTCGGAGTGGGCAGATTCCGACCTCGCCCGCCTGCCGATCTGCATGGCGAAGACGCACCTCTCGCTCTCGCACGACCCCGCGCTGAAGAACGCACCGACCGGCTTCACCGTCACCGTGCGCGACCTGCGCCCCTACACGGGCGCAGGCTGGATCGTCGCGCTCTGCGGCGACATGATGACGATGCCCGGCCTGGGAAAGACGCCCGCCGCTCTCGCGATCGACATCGACGAGAACGGCGAGACCGTCGGCCTCTTCTGAGCAGCTCTACCGGTAGCCGCTACGGCCGCGTCGTGATGCCCCAGTCCGTCGCCTTGGCGATCACCACGACGAGCACGATGCAGAGAATGGAGATGAGGATCATCGCGTACTCGAAGTTCTTCCGGTGCGTCTGGAGCGGTGGGAAAGAGATCTGCTTCTCACGTGCCACGACTTCCTCCTGTCACGCCGAGCTCTTCGTGAACGGTCTTCGCAACGCCCTCCCTGAGTAAGTACGCCGCCTGGCGCCTGAGCTTCCGGTCTTCGAGGACCACCCAGCCCACGAGCGCGACGATCATCACGGTGATGCCGATCGCAGTGAGGATCCAGTACGACGTGCTGACGTTGCTCGCCAACGTCGTGTCCGTCGACCCGGGGCCGAACGTGAAGAAGTCCTTGCACTGCTCGTACGCCTTGTAGACGCCGTCCGAACCGCTGACGCCGTGCTGGATGCAATCCGGTGCGCTGTCCCATCCTCCGACTGGCACGGCTCTCCCTCCCTACTCGTTCTCGGCTCGGCGACGAAGTTCGGCGCGAACCGCCCAGCCTCCGAGCGTTCCGACGACGACGAGCATGACGACGATGCTGATGACGAACTCTCCCATGGCCTAGGTCTCCGCTCCGGCCTTAACGGGCTCTCGCCCGTTCGACGAGACGACCTGTTGGTAGCCCTCGAGCAGGATGGGCTCGGATGGCACCTCCGTACCGTCCGGGAGCACGACGACCTCGGGCGGACGGTCGAACTCCGGATAGAAATCGGTCTGGAACTCGGCCATGTCGAGGCCTTCGAGCTCGACCTCGGGCGGCACGCGCATCAGGTTGGCCTTCTTCAGTATCCACGACGGGATGTAGCCACCGAGGAAGCCGAGCGGCAGGAAGCACGCCATCCCGTACAGCTGCCCCGTCAACGACGAGTCGATGTTGTTGATGCCGGTCGGGTACCCGGCGGCGAAAATGCCGACGGCCAGCGGGCTCCAGAAGCCGCACACGCCGTGCACTGCGACTGCGCCCACTGCGTCGTCCACACGCATCTTCTTCTCGATGAAGCCGCCCGCATAGACGGCGAGCGCCCCACCGAACATCGAGATGAGGTAGTCGAGCGACGGGGCGTAGATGTCCGCGCCCGCGGACACCGAGATCACGCCGGCGAGACCGCCCGACAACGTCCAGAAGGGGTCGCCGCGGCTCGCGAAGTAGCCGCCCGTGAAGCCGCCCGCGAACCCGATCGTGATCGCGAACGTAATCGACGACAGCGTGGTCGGGTTGAGATAGATGTTGCCCCAGCCGGGCGGTGCGGTGGGCTGGATGACGAGACACGCCGCGTAGAAGGCGTAGAAGCCGGTGAAGATGAGCATCAGCCCCATCAACGTGAGGTGCAGGTTGTGGGGCTTGAAGCTCCGGGCCAGTCCGTCCTTCGTGTACTTGCCGATGCGGGGGCCGAGGTTGAAGAGGACGCCGAGCGTGAACGCCCCGGCAACGCCGTGGACGACGAGGCCCGCGATCGAGTCGTGGAAGCCCCAGCGGGTGGGGAGGAAGCCGTACCAGCTCCAGCCCCACGAGGCGTCGAGGATCCAGACGACCGAGCCGAGGAGGCAGGCGAGCAAGAGGTAGGCGGAGAGGCGTGCGCGCTCGATGAGCGCACCGGACATGATCGAGGCCGTCGTCCACGAGAAGAGGAGGAAGGCAGCCCAGAAGACGCCTGAGATGTGGTCCTGGAGGTTCGGGCCGAGGTTCGCTGCCCACGGCGTCGTCTCCGAGCAGAAGGTGGCCATCAGGCCATCGGACGGGGCCTTGCCCTGGAGGAGCTGTCCGGCGCTGTCGAAGAAGTCGTTCGGGTTGATCGGAATGATCCCCTGGCCGAAACAGCCGTAGATCCACCAGCCGAAGTAGTAGAAGGTCGGAGTGACGACCGCGATCGTGAGGATGTTCTTCATCGCGGTCGCCATCACGTTCTTGCGGCGACCGGCACCGGCCTCGTACGACATGAAGCCCACGTGGATCAGCCACATGACGACGACGGTCCAGTAGTAGAACTGCTCGCTCAGGATCTTGCTGTTGAGCGTCAGCTGTTCGTTGAGATCGTCGACCGTGGGCGACTGAGCGAGAACATGACTCAAGATGGTCGCCAGCACTCCGCTCATGGGCGCGCCCTCCTCAGGGACGACGAAGCGATCTCCAGGGCGAGGCTATGAGGCGGCTAGGACGCAGGCAATGGCCTCTGACGACACCTTTCCTCGGGGGTTCGTGTCCGCTCTCGACACTCCGGTCATGCGGTTCGACGAACGTCGGTGACCTCGCCGGTCGAGGCGTCGACGAAGACGACCGTGACCCGCTTGTACTTTCCTGCCTCGTTCCGGATGTAGTAGGTGACCACCCAGAACCCGTGTGAGGGGATACCGCGTCGGAGGTAGCGGATCTGGTGGCCGTTCGGGCTGAAGTCGATCCGTGGGCGGGCTATTGCCAGGGCCTCGTCCTTGCTGACCTTCTTCTCGTCCCGTCCCGCGAAGTGCACGAGCGCCAGGCCCAGAGCGATGAGAGCGGCCATGAAGGCCACCCTCGACCAGGTGACGCTGCGGAGCCGCGCGCCGAGGCTAGGTCGCTGCGCGTCGCCGGTAGAAGACCCAGCCACGGAGCGCAAGGTAGCCGAGGAAGTGGGTGAGGAAGACGAGGAGCATCCACCACAGGGTCAGCATCCGGTCGAGGTGCTGCTCGCGCGTCTCGATGAACGTCAGGTAGAGCGCGAGAACCCACGTGAGAAGCAGGACCCAGGGGTAGATCCCGAGCAGGAGGAAGATCAGCACGCCGGCCCGTAAGTCTCAGCGAGACGCGAGCAGGATGCAAGCCTCGGGAGGACGCGGTCGGCTACCAACGTCACAATCCCGCGCATGACGGCGAAGGACGTCATCCTCACGATCGCGATCATGCTCGGCGCGGGGCTCGCGGGGCAGCTCGTCGCGGACGCCTTTCGCCTGCCGAGGATGCTGGTTTTCCTTCTCGCGGGGGTCCTGCTCGGCCCCTCCGTCTCGTCGTCGATCGACGTTCCACTCGATTCCGTCGGCGCCCAGCTCCTCCTGTCCCTCGGCGTCTCCTTCATCCTCTTCCACGGAGGGCTCCAGCTCTCGACGCGTGTCCTCAGCCGGGTGGCGGTCGGCCTTACGCTGCTCGCCGTCCCCGGGGTCGTCGTCACCGCGCTCATCGCAGGCTCGGTCGCGGCGCTCGTGTTCGGCCTCCCGCTGACCTCGGGGCTGCTCATCGGCGCCGTGCTCGCGCCGACCGACCCCGCGATCCTCATCCCGCTCTTCGAGCGGCTGCGCCTGCGACCGAAGGTGTCCCAGACGATCATCGCGGAGTCGGCGCTCAACGATCCGACCGGAGCGGTCCTGGCCCTCGCGGTCGCCGGAGTCGTCGTCAGCGGCGGCGCGTCCCTGACCGAGCCGCTGCGCGACTTCGTTGTCGATCTGGCGATCTCGACCGTCCTCGGCGTGGTCTTCGGGGTCGTCCTGTCGGCGGCGGTGTCGAGTCGCCGGGCGGGTCTCTGGCGCGAGTCGTCCGCGATCGCCGTCATGGCTGTGATCTCGGCGGGCTACTTCTCCATCGACTCCGCCGGCGGGAGCGGCTATCTGGGCGCGTTCCTCGCAGGGCTCATCGTGGGCAACATGGAGCACCTGCGGCTGGCGATGCAGTCGGAGCACGAGCGTGAGATGCGCATCTTCGTTTCCACCGTCGCGGACGTGATGGTGATGCTGGTGTTCATCACACTGGGGGCGAACCTGCCCCTCCGTGAGATCGCCGACCAGCTCGCGCCGGGACTCGCGGTCATCGCGGCACTCATCCTCGTCGCGCGTCCGGTGACGGTGCTGGCGTGCCTTCTGCCCGACCGGCGCGGGTCGTGGTCCCGCGACGAGCTCGTGTTCCTCGCGTGGACGCGGGAGACGGGCGTCGTGCCCGCCGCCCTTGCGGGGATCATGGTCGGGCTCCATGTGCCCGATGCCGACCTCGTCGTGACGACGGTCGCCCTCGCGATCATCGTGACGCTCGGAGTCCAGGCCACGACGAAGCGGTGGCTCGCGCGCCGGCTGCACCTGATCGAGTCGATCATCCCGCCGCCGCAGCCACCGCGTGAGCCGGCGAGCGCCGCGGGGGCCGCCGCCAGATGACCATTCGCGCGAAGCTGTACACGGCGATCGTCGTCGCCCTCGCCGGTCTCGCGATCACCGTCGGCGTCGCGGCGTGGGCGATGAACGAGCTCGGCAACCGCTTCGACGACGTCCAGCGCGCAGCGGACGCACGTGCTCTCGCCTTGGCACTGAAGTTCGACGTGACGGACTTCAACGGGTGGCAGACCGCCTACGGGTACGACGACGGCAAGAGCCGGCCGATCTACGTCGCGGCGTTCAGGCGGTTCGAGGGTGATCTTACGAACGCCCGGAAGGAGCTCGACTCGGCGCAGGAGACCGCGCTGCTGGACCGCATCGACGCCGCCGCCGACGACTTCGACCGGCTCGACGTTGTCGCGTGGGCCGCGCTACAGGCTGGGCGGACGGAGCAAGTCAAGCGGATCTTCCTCGGCCCCGAGATCGTGAACTTTCAGCGCGCCGCCGCCGCCGCGCAGCAGCTCGCGGAGCTCGAGGACGCGAACGCGCGTACGCAGGAGCGGGAGTTCGAGGACTCGAGGCACGACGCTCTGCGCGTCCTCGTCGGCGCCGGCATCGTCTCCGCGCTGCTGATCGTCATCCTCCTCGTCACGGCGATGGATCTCGCCCGGCAGGCGGAGCGGCAGCTCGAGCCGGACGAGGGCTGACGAGGCCGCGGCGGTAGGCGGCCGCGCGCGTCGCCTCGAACAGGAGCGCGCATGCAATCACGGCCGCAGCGACCGCATCGGCCCACCACCAGCCGAGCGCGGAGTACAGGATCAGCGCCACGAGTGTCAGGCCTGCGAGGGTCGCCGAGGCAGCGGTCAGCAGGCTGTCGCCGCGGAGGGCGTTGCTCCCGAGCTCGGCGGCGACTCGCCATTTCGTGCGCGCGAGCCAGGGGAGGAAGAGGAGCGACGCGACCGAGACGACGATGCCGGGCGGAGCCGTCTCCGGATGTGAGCCGCGCCACAGCGAGTGCGCGGACTGCAGGAGCAAGTAGAGCGCCGCGCACACCATCGCGACGCCGATCGCGACCTCGGCGAGTGCCTCCACTCGATCGGCACCCTCGGGATCGCGCACCTCCCTCCTGAACCTCCAGACGAGCCCGACCGACGCACCCGTGTCGATGAGCATGCTCAGACCGAACGCGGCGAGCGACAGGCTGTCGTAGGCAACCGCCGAGACGACCGCGACCGTTCCGCCGACGACGTTCCAGGCGATCGTGACGAACGAGAGCCGGATCGCGACCGACAGGGCCGCTTCGCGAGGTCGCACGGCGTCCCGGACGGCTACGACCAGGGATACGGCGAGCTCGACACCGGATGCAGGTCGCCGGTCGCGAACCGCTCGAAGCGGAACGGGTACAGGAGCCGAGAATGGTCACCGAGGAGCACCGCCGCGACCTCGCGTCCGACCCCGATCATCTTGTACCCGTGGTTCGAGTCGAAGATCCCGTAGACGTTCGGCCGCACGTAGTCGAAGATCGGGAAGTTGTCGGCGGTGAAGGCTCCCACGCCCCCGGAGCGCGCCATCTTGTAGCGGGCGCGACAGCCCTCGAACCGGCTCATCGCATGCGAGAGCGCAGCGCACCACATGTCGGGGAACGTCGGGTCGACGTCCGTCGTCGAGGGGTACGGGTCGAGCTCGACGTCGTCGCCGACGACGAGCGGCGAGGCGCCGCCCTGCACGCCGTGCCGGTCCCGCTTGAAGTAGATCCCCCACAGCTCGTCGGTCACGAGATCGCCGTCGTCGGTGTAGAGCGGCGCGTCCGTATCCAGATGGATCACGGGTGGGGCGCCCCCGTCGGCGGTCGCGAACACGAGCGGGTCGACGGTGATCTCGCCCTCCTGGAGGTTCCAGTACGTCCACATGGGACGGTCGCGGACGACCTCTCCCGACGGGGTCCGGATGTCGATCGTGGCCGGCATGCCGAGCAGCTCCCAGAAGCGGGCTGCCCATGGGCCTGGCGCGACGACGACCTGCTCACCGACCTCGATCGGGCCGGCGCTCGTCTCTACGGACGCGACCGAGCCGTCGGCGCTCGACGCGAAGCCCGTCACCTCGACGCCCTCGTGCACCGTGACGCCCTCCGCCAGGCACTTGTCTCGGAGCCCGAGCACCGACTCGACGTTGAACGCGAATCCGCCCTGGCGCTCGTGCAGGCAGATGGTGACGCCCGTCGCTCGCCAGTCGGGAAACAGCGACCTCATGTGCGCGTCCACCTCGGTCGCGCCGCTGATCAGGTCCGAGCGGTAGCCGATCCGCTCCTGGCGCTCGAACGCCGCCGCGAGATCGGCCTCCTGCACCTCGGCGCCGAGGGCGATGTAGCCCACCGGGTTGTAGTGGTACGCGGCGGGGTCGGACTCCCAGACCTCCACGCAAGCCTGCATGAGCTCGCTCATCGCAGGCTGGAAGTAGTTGTTGCGAACGACGCCGCACGCGATCCCGGAGGCTCCCGCTCCGGGCCCTGACTTGTCGAGGACGACGACATCGGCACCCGAGCCGTCGCCGCGGGCACGCAACTCCTTCGCGAGGTGGTACGCCGTCGAGAGACCGTGGATCCCCGCCCCGACGAGGACGTACGGTGCATGGGGAGGCGTCACTTAACGTTGCCTATGAGGCAATGCAATTGCACAATGCAACCTAGCACGCTCCGCGGAGCCTGAAGTCGTTCTAGTGGACGATGAGGACGTCGCAGTGCGCGTGTCTCTGCACCGAGCCGCTGACGCTGTGACCGAGGAGGCGCTCGAAGAAGCCGGGCTCCCGCGTCCCGACGACGATGAGGTCGGCGCCGCGTCCTTCGGCGAGCTCAACGATTGCCTCTCCGGGACTCCCCAACGCGAGTACCGACTCTGCCTGGACCCCACGGTCCGTGAGCTCTTTGGTCGCCTCGTCGAGCAGCGCCTCGTGTGCGTCCCGCGGATCGGTCGGATCGCCGGCGCCGCCTGCGTGCACCGCGCCGCCCATCGTCCCCGAGACACTCGTGACGATCACGCTCGACCCGAACGCCGTCGCGATGTCTCCGGCGCGCTCGAGTGCCCGTGCCGAGGCGTCGGTCCCGTCGTATCCCAGAACGATCGTCTTCATCTCTTCCTCCTCAGGACGGACGTCAGGTGAACCCTATGGCCTCGGCGCGGCGATGCAAGCACCTGCTCGGGCACCGGCTCAGTCTGCGTCCAAACAAGGCAGCTCGTTAGCTCACGAAGGCGCCCCACCGCGCGCTCGTACCTCCGTCGCCGAAGGTGGCTGCGATCGGGCCCGAAGACGAGCACGCCCGGATTGCGCTCGGCCACGAGCTCGAGGAGCGCGTCGATCGGGTGCGGGCTGCAAACGCGGAGGCGCTCGACCCGAACTGCGAGCGAATGGGCGAGCTCGGCAGGCTTGCGCAGCTCGCGCTGAAGATCCTCCCGCTCGACATAGCCGTACCCGAGGAGGCTCCAACACGTCGGCAGGACCTCCACTGCGTTGACGACCACGAGCGGCTGGCCGCTCTCGACGGCCGAGTCGACGGCGAAGACGGCGGCCTCCTCGGCGAAGGGGACGTCGAGCGTCGCGAGGAGCACGGGCCGGGCACCCGCGGAGACGAAGGACAAGTCCTCGCGCGGGCCGCTTCTGCGGAGGGTGAGCACGCTACTCCGGGTGGAGGTCCCAGCGCGGCGCGCTGCGCGCCGTGCGTCGATAACGACGTCGCCAGTACGGGAGGAAGAAGAAGAGCCAGATCGCCATGACCATCGGAACGACTGCGATGAAGCGCTCGCTGACGAAGGCGATGAGCAGGATGAGCACCGCCGCCCCGATCGCCCCGGCGGCGAGCGCCTCGATCTTGTGACGCCTCATCCGGCGCAGGAGACCCTGGTACTCCTCGGCCGGGATCTGCTGCGTGTTCCACGAGCGGCCACAGCGCTCGCAGGTCCACCGTTGACCGTACGCCACTCGCTTCGTCTCGCCGCACTCGCAGGTGATCGTGATCGGCGGTCGACCCATGTCGTGCGATTGTACGGCGGAGAGCGTGCGCCGACCCCGCGCGAATTGAAACTCGTTCTGGCAGGTGTTACGTTCGCTCGCGCGCGCCACGTCGCCGCCGATCGAGGACGAGAGGGAGGTAGAGCATGGCCGAGGCAGTCGTCGAGGAACGCCAGCTTCTGAAGACGCTCCGCTGGTACGACGGGTTCGTGATCTGCCTCGCGAATCCGGGCTTCATGCTGGGGTCGCTCGGTTTCTCGGTGCTCGACCTGGGCGGCTGGGGTGCCGGGCTGATCTGGGGGATCACCGCCCTGATCATCATCCCGGTCACCGTCCTCTACTCCGAGCTGGCCGCCATGTTCCCGCACAAGTCCGGCGGCGTTTCAATCTACGCCAACGAGGGCTGGCGAAAGTACACGACGCTCATCGGACCGATCGCGACGTTCGGGTACTGGATCGGCTGGTCGGTCGTGCTCTCGTTCATCGGGCTGTTCGTCGGCTATCTCGTCCAGACCGCGTGGTTCCCCGGTGAGCCCTACGGGACGTACGCCTTCGGCGGAGCGGATATCGACCACGGCTACTTCTCGACCGGCCCCGTCTACATCGGGCTCCAGCACCTGATCACGATTGGCCTAATCATCGCCGTCTGGCTCTTCAACTTCTTCGGTACGCGGATCGCCGTGTCGTTCAACTACCTGGCGGGCGTCCTGCTCATGTTCCCGCTCTTCTGCTTTACGTTCCTGCCGTTCCTGAACGGCGACTTCACGACCGACAACCTGACGTACAAGCTGAACGACCCCAGTTACGCGTGGGGAGGCTTGCAGATGGCGTTGGTCTGGATCTGGGTCATGATCTGGTCGACCGCACCCGAGGCCGCGGCGACGTTCGCGCCCGAGTACAAGGACACCGGCCGCGACACGAGAAAGGCGCTGATCTCGTCGGCCGTCTTCATCACGTTCGTCAACACGGCGGTCCCGATCGCTCTGACCGGCGGTGTCGGACCAAAAACAGTGGAGGCGTACGACTACGTGGGCGCCCTGAACCAGCTCGTCGGCAAGAGCCTGACCGACTTCTTCGTCATCGTCATGTGCGCCAGCTTCGTCATCTCGATGAACACGGCGACGGCCGACGGCAGCCGTGCCCTCTACGGCATCTCTAAGGACGGCTTGACGGTCAAGCAGCTCGGCCGGCTGAATCGCTGGAACGTGCCTGGGAACGCGATGACGCTCGACATGGTCATCAACATCCTCTTCGTCCTCTTCGTCGGCAACCTCTTCGGCATCCTTGTTGCGAGCAACATCGGCTACGTCTTCGCGAACATCTGCGCGATCTCCGCCTTCATCCTCTTGAGGAGAGATCGGCCGGACTGGCCCCGCCCGATCAAGCTCGCGTCCTACTGGGTCCCGATCGCGTACGCCCTGTGTGCCGCGTTCATCGTCTTCGAGGTCGTCGGCGTCGGATGGTTCCAGATCGCCGGCGGCGGGAACCTGTACGGAGCGACGAAGAGCAAGATCATCGGCTTCAGCGTGCTCGTGATCTCGTTGCTTCTCTTCCTCTTCCGGCGCATGGTGCAGGACAAGGAGGCGCCGCACTGGCGCGAGGAGACACCGACGATGCCTGACGAGCACATCGCGAAGCTCCTAGAAGAGGAGATGACACCGGCCTAGGGCTCTGGGATACGGCTCGGTCGAAAGCGGCGGCCTCGGCCGCCTCTTTCGTTGAGCGCGTCGGTCAGAATCCGGGCGTGGAAGCGTCCAGACCGCGGGAGTTCGAGGTCGCGATCGGTGACGCGATCTCTGCCCCGGAGGCGTTCGGCGCGTCGTTCGACGCCGCACCGGCGGCCGGGGAGCTCGAGCTCGGCGAGGGGCTCGAGGGTGACCCGGCGCTCGCGTTTCGCCGGACGCTCGGCATGTTCGCGACGGGGGTGACCGTGCTCACGACCCGCGTCGGCGAGCAGGTGCACGGCATGACCGCGAACGCGTT
>DATAET010000132.1:0-22931 GCA_036257855.1 Gaiellaceae bacterium
CGATCCCGCCGACGTGGCGGCGATCGAGGAGGCGCTCCGCATGTTCGGCGTGCTTCGCGAGCTCACCGGAAGCGACGTCGATCCTCCCGACAGCGAGACGCCGCAGCTCTCCTACGCTCTGGCCGGCAAGGTCGAGCTCCCGACGGACGACAAGCTGGTGCTCCTGCGGGAGCTGTCGGAGCGACGTCGGGTCGAGCTGGTGCAAGAGCTGCTCGAGGGAGCCGTGCTCACTGCGCAGCGCGTCCGGCGAGCCGCCGAGCGCGCGTCCACGAACGGCAAGGTCGACATCGGGTAGGGGCCCGTCGCCGCGCGGACAGGCGGGGAGGCGGCCGGGTGCCCGGCGGTACGATGGCGCCATGGCCGTGACGACACAGGCGAAGCTCGACGCGCGCCGCCTGCGCGCGGACTTCGCCGTGTTCGACGAGCTCGTCAACGGGAAGCCGGTTGCATTCCTCGACTCGGCCGCATCGACGCAGAAGCCGCGGCAGGTGCTCGACCTGATGCGCGAGTTCTACGAGCACTCGTACGCGAACGTCCACCGCGGCGTCTACCGGCTCGCGGAGCGAGCGACGACGGGCTACGAGACGGCGCGGGGGAAGGTCGCGGGCTTCGTGAACGCTCCCTCGGAACGAGAGGTCGTGTTCACGAGGAGCGCGACGGAGGCGCTGAACCTCGTCGCGTACGCATGGGGGCTCGAGAACCTCGGTCCGGGAGACCTCGTCGTCGTCACCGATCTCGAGCACCACTCGAGCTTCGTCCCGTGGCAGTACGTCGCCGGACGCACCGGAGCAGCGTTCAAGGCGATCCCGATCGACGACTCGGGTGAGCTCCGCCTCGATGCGCTCGACGAGATCGAGCGCGAGGGCACCGTGAAGGTCGTCGCCTCGAATCTCGTGTCGAACACGCTCGGGACGGTGAACCCGGTCCGCGACCTCGCAGCCTGGGCCCACGAGCGCGACGCGATCATGGTCGTCGACGCGGCGCAGGCGGCCCCGCATAGGCCGATCGACGTCCAGGCGCTCGACTGCGAGTTCCTCGCGATCTCGTCCCACAAGATGTGTGGGCCGAGTGGCGTCGGCGCGCTCTGGGGCAGGCGGGAGCTGCTCGAGACGATGGCGCCGTTCAATCTCGGCGGCGAGATGATCCGCTCGGTCTCGATGGAGCGCACGACCTGGAACGAGCTCCCGTACAAGTTCGAGGCAGGAACGCCGGCGATAGCCGAGGCAGTCGGCTTCGGCGCTGCAATCGACTACGTCCTGGACGCCGGGCTCGGTGCGATCGAGCGACACGAGCACGACCTCGTCGAGTACACGCTCGGCCGTCTCGAGGAGCTGCCCTGGGTGGCGACCTACGGACCGTCTCCCGACCGCCGCGCGGGAATCGTCTCTCTGAACGTGGAGGGCGTCCACCCGCACGACGTCGCACAGGTGCTGGACTGGGAGGGCGTCGCAGTTCGCGCGGGCCACCATTGCACCCAGCCCCTGATGACGAGGCTCGGAGTCTCGGCGACCGTTCGGGCGAGCTTCTACCTGTATTCGGTCCCGGAAGAGGTCGATCGGCTCGTCGACGGCCTGCACAAGGCGAAGAAGTCGCTCGGCTAGACCGTGTCGGAATTCGATCAGCTGTATCGGGAGCTGATTCTCGACCACTACAAGAACCCGCGAAACCACGGGCTTCTCGAGCCTGCGGACGCACAGGCGGAGGGGCAGAACCCGCTCTGCGGGGACGAGATCGCCGTGTCGGTGCGACTCGGCGAGGGCGACGTCATCGAGGAGGTCGGGTTCGACGGGCGCGGTTGCGCGATCAGCCAGGCCGCGGCCTCGATGCTGAGCGATCTCGTGAAGGGCAGAACCGCCGAGGACGTCGCGTCGATGCCGAAGGAGGAGCTCCTCGACGAGCTCGGGATCCCGCTGACTCCCGTGCGCCTGAAGTGCGCGATCCTCGGGCTCGGCGTGCTCAAGCTCGCCCTGCACAAGGCCCGCGGAACGCCGCTGCCCGAGGAGTGGGGAACCTCCAGTCGAGATCTCGTCCTCGAATGAGAGCCGGTTGATCAGTAGCGACGAACGCGGCCGCGAAGCGGCCGCCTTCAGGGGTCTTCGCGCGATCGGAATCTGCGTTCGCAGATTCCGATCTTGCGCCGGAGTCTTCGAGTAGGTGGCGGAGGTCGAGGTCGCGCCGCTCGCCGAGCTTCCGCCCGGCTCGATGCGGCTCGTGCCGGCCGGCTCGCTCACGATCGGCGTCTACAACTGCAACGGGACCTACCACGCGATCGAGGACCGCTGCTCCCACGACGACGGGCCGCTCTGCGAGGGGGACTGGGAGCCCGACGCCTGCGTCGTCGTCTGCCCTCGTCACGGCTCCCGCTTCGATCTCGAGAGCGGCATTCCGATGACGCTGCCCGCATTCGCGGCCGTGCCGATCTACCCCGTCTCGGTTCGCGACGACGGGATGGTGGTCGTCGACGTGCCTGAATCGTGATCGACAGACGCGTGCTCGGAGTCCTCACGCGCCTCCAGGCCGAGGATGCGGCCGAGCGCGAGGCAGGCCTGCCCGCGGCTCAGCGCTCTCGCGCGGTCGAGCCGACGACGGGGCGCTTCCTGTTCGCGCTGGCCGCCTCCCAGGCCGGGATCGAAGTCCTCGAGATCGGCGGCTCCCGCGGCTACTCGTCCATCTGGCTCGCGTCCGGGGCACGCGTGCTCGGCGGGCGCGTGGTGTCGCTCGAGCACGATCCGGCGAAGTGCGAGGCTTGGCACGCGAACGTCGCGGACGCGGGCCTCGACGAATGGGCCGAGCTCGTTGAAGGCGATGCCTTCTCCACGCTGGGCTCGGTCGAGGACGTCTTCGATCTCGTCTTCATCGACGCGGAGAAGGACGACTACGAGGAGCTGTTCGCGCTCGCGCGACCGCTTCTCGAGCCCGGCGGGCTCGTCGTCGCGGACAACGTGCTCTCTCACGCCGGGACGCTCGGGGCGTACTCGGCGGCTCGGCAGGCGGACCCGACGCTCTCGAGCGTGACCGTGCCGCTCGACCGCGGTCTCGAGGTCTCGGTTGTCCTGGCGGAGTCCCGCAGTCCCGAACCCCAGCCATGAGGCCGTGGAGGTTGAGGTCCGGTGGCGCCATCGTCGAGCGCTTGAGCGCGCTCCCTCCATCCGCTCGAAGTGCGTATGCTGGCGGTACCGCGGAAAGGAGGTGGTCCGGCTTGAGCGATGACAGTACCGGCAGTGGAGGTGCCAGCGGGTAGAGGCGTGTCCCCCGGGACCACCGGGAACCGCCTAGCCAGCGTAGGGGGCTCGCGATTCGCGCCGTGCGTCGAGAAGCACGCACTGGAAGCGCCTCTACCAAATCCAACGCTGGTATCCGTTGCGAGGGGCCGCGTCAGCGCGGCCCCTCCGCGTTCTAGGCCGCGATCGTCAGCGGGCTCGCCTGCCCGACGAGCACGGCGAGGTGGAGACGCAGCCGCTCGGCGAGCAGCGGATCCAGTAGCCGGCCTTCGTCGTCGAACTTCTCGCTCGCGGACGAGACCGGAAGCTCATCGCCGACGACGCGTGCCCCGGCGATCCCGAGCACCCGCTTCAGATCCTGCTGCGCCCAGATTGCGCCGTACTGGCCCGTCGTCGCACCCGCGACGGCGACCGTCTTGTTGCGAAGCCAGCTTCCGCGATGTCGGGCCGACGCCCAGTCGATCGCGTTCTTGAGGACACCGGTGAACGACCCGTTGTACTCCGGCGTGACCAGAAGCAGCGCGTCCGCTTCATCGATGCGGCGACGGAGCTCGACGACCGCCGGCGGCGCCTCGACGCCCTCCTGGTCGAGATCCTGGTCGTAGTGAGGGATGAGCGCGAGGCCGTCGTAGACCTCGACCTCGACGCCTTCGGGAGCGAGCTCGCGCGCGGCGTTCGCGAGCGCCGTGTTGTACGAGTCGGCCCTGAGGCTCCCGGAGATCGCCAGGATGCGCATCTACGCCTCCCTGACCGCCGCGAAGGTCGCCCTCAACACGACGTCGTTCGGCAGCAGGAACCCGCCGCCGGGAAGCGGTGCGTTCCAGTTCAGTCCAAAGTCCGTCCGGTCGACGATCGTCTCGAGCTGGAGCCCGATGCGATCGTTGCCGTAGGGATCGGCCCCCGCCCCGAGGAAGGCCCCTCGGAGCTCGACCGGCTTCGTCGTCCCCTTGATCGTGAGATTGCCCGTCACGACGAGCTCGTCGTCGACGACGTCGACGGCTGTCGACTCGAAGCGAAGCTCGGGGTATCGCTCCGCGTCGAAGAAGTCCGGCGACTGCAGGTGCCCGTCGCGGGTCTCGTCGAACGTGGTGATGCTCGTGACGTCGACCGTTCCTTCGATCGACGGCGAGCTTCCGCCTTCGATGCTTCCCGTGAACCCCGGAACCCGACCCTTGATGGGGAAGAGGCCGATCTTGCGCACCTCGAACTCGAGGGTCGACCACACCGGGTCGATCGACCACGTTCCTGCGGGGATGACTGTGGCCGAAGACTCTGCGAGGATGGACATGGTAAATCTCCTTTGTGTCCGCTACTATTGAGTACACAAGCAATAGTACAGGAAAGAGTGTGATGAGTCAAGTATTGAGTAAGCAATCAAATTCGGTCGAGGCGTTCGTGTCGCTCGTGCGTGCTCATGCCGCCGCCACGCGCCTACTGAGTGCCCAACTCACGGCGGACCACGGCCTGACGATCTCCGACTACGAGGTCCTGCTGCGCCTTGCGCAGGCGTCGGATCGGCGAATGCGACGTGTCGACCTGGCGGAGCAGGTGTTGCTCTCAGCGTCGGGGATCACGAGGCTCCTCGAGGGGCTCGAGCGCGCCGGATGCGTCGATCGGGCGGCCTGTGACTCCGACCGGCGGGTCGTCTACGCGGTGCTGACCGACGTGGGTTTGGCCAAGCTTCGCGAGGCGTCGCGCAGTCACCTCGCGCAGGTCGAGGCGTACTTCACGGCGCGCTTCGGCGACGACGAGCTGGCTGAACTGGCCGCGCTCCTGGGCCGTCTGAGCACGGACGATCCGCAGACGGCCTGCGAACCCCCGGACTGAGCTACGGCTCGAAGTTCTGCCAGTAGCGGCTCGGCGTCGGGCCCCGCTGGCCCTGGTACTTCGAACCGATCCCCTCCGAGCCGTATGGCCGCTCGGCCGCTTCCGACAGCTGGACGAAGGAGAGCTGCCCGATCTTCATGCGGGGGTAGATCGTGATCGGGAGGTTCGCGACGTTCGAGAGCTCGAGCGTCACGTGGCCGTCCCAGCCCGGGTCGATGAATCCCGCCGTCGAGTGGATGAGGAGGCCGAGGCGTCCTAGCGAGCTCTTCCCCTCGAGCCTGGCCACGAGGTCGTCGGGCAGCGTCACTCGCTCGAGCGTCGAGCCGAGGACGAACTCGCCGGGATGGAGGATGAACGCCTCGTCGTCCTCGACCTCGACGAGCTCTGTGAGGTCCTCCTGCTGCGCTTTGACGTCGATGAACGGGTAGCGCGAGTTCCGAAATACGCGGAAGTAGCGATCGACGCGCACGTCCAGGCTCGACGGCTGCATGAGCGCCGGGTCGAACGGATCGATGCCGATCCGGCCCTCGCCGACGAGCCGCCGGATTGTGCGATCGGAGAGGACCACGCGGCGATTCTACGAGGGCTGCGGTAAGGTCCACGCCCCGGTGTCGATGCTGTTCCCACCCATCGACCCGAACGAGCGGTTTCGCCAACGTCGGGCAACGGTAAGGCGGAGGAAGCGCCTGAGGCGCAGTGCTGCCGTCGGGGCGGTCCTCGTCGGCGTCGGGCTCCTCGGGGTTGGCGCCCGCTTCGTCGGGACGAGCGACGGCACGCAGGGCTACACCGACCTAGCAACGCTCGCCGCGGCGCCGTCGGACGGGGCGTCGACGCTCCCGATCGAGGTGCGGGGCGTGCACGTCACGATCGGGCTCGCATCCCTGCCGGGCAAGCTCGACGAGTACCTCGATCTGGAGCACGATGGGCTGACCGCCCTGGAGCTCGACGTCAAGGACGAGAACGGCCAGATCGGCTTCGCGCCAGCGCACGTCCCCCTCGCACGGGCGGTGGGATCCGCACGCGACGACTACGCGCCGCGTGACGTCGCACGCCGCGCACAGGCGCGCGGCATCTATCTCATCGGGCGGATCGTGACGTTCGAGGACCCGGTGCTGTCGCGTGGCCGTCCCGACCTCGCGGTCCGACGCTCGGACGGCTCGGTCTGGCGCGACGCGGCCGGTCTCGGCTGGACGAACCCGTACGACCGACGCGTCTGGAGGTACAACGTCGACGTTGCGGTCGCCGCGGCGCGTGCCGGCTTCGACGAGATCATGTTCGACTACGTGCGGTTCCCATCCGACGGCGACGTAGGAGCGGCCGTCTATCGCAATCGCGGCCACCTTGGCAAGAGGGGGGTCATGCCGGCGTTCCTGCGCTACGCGAAGCGTCGGCTCGCACCGTTCGGCGTCCGGGTGTCCGCGGCCGTGTTCGGATTGTCCGCGGCGAGGGACCTCGGGATCGGCCAGCTGCCGCGGAAGATGGCTCCCTACCTCGACACGGTGTATGCGATGACGTATCCGTCGCTCTTCGGGCCGGGTGAGCTCGGGCTCGCCGACCCGAGCACGGCACCCGGCGCGACCGTCGCACGCGCGTTGCGGAAGTTCGAGATCGCCCTCCGCGGTCGGGACGTCCTGCTCATCCCGTGGGTGCAGGACTTCAGCTTCACGGTGCCCTACGGCATCGACCAGGTTCGCGCGCAGATCGACGCGGCGCGGATCTCCGGCGCGAAGGGGTACATGCTCTGGAACGCGGAGGGCCTGTACACCGACGGCGCCCTCGAGCCGAGGTAGGCGCCTACGGCGCGAGCCGTTCGCGCGACCAGCCGGCCTGGGTGCGGACGTAGCGCACCCGGTCGTGGAGCCTCGAGTCGCGGTGCGTCCAGAACTCGATCCGCTCGGGGACGATGCGGTAGCCGCCCCAGTGGTGCGGGAGGGGGACGTCCATTCCGGCAAAACGAGCGTCGGCGTCCGCGACGCGAGCGTCGAGCTCTGCCCGTCCGGTCAGGGGCTCCGATTGCGGTGACGCCCACGCGGCAAGCTGGCTGTCGCGCGGGCGGGATCTCCAGTACGCGGCCGACTCCTCCGAGGTGGTCTCCTCGACCGCTCCCTCGACGCGCACCTGGCGGCCCAGCGCCCACCAGTGGAAGACCACGGCGGCCCGCGGGTTGCGGCCTAGTTCCTCTCCCTTGCGTGAGCCGCGGTTCGTGAAGAACGTGAGCCCGCCGTGGTCCAGCCCTCGGAGGATGACGATCCGCGCCGAGGGTCGGCCGTTCGCATCCGCCGTCGCCAGGGTCATCGCGCCGGGCTCCGGGACGACTCCGCGCGCTTCTGCGAGCCACGCTTCGAGCTGCGCGATGGGATCCTGGTCCAGCTCGCTCGCGTCCACGCTTGCAGGATGATCTACCGACCAGCCGGACGAGTAGGCTCCCGCGCGTGGCGGCGACGCGCGTGATCGAGATCCGGACCGAGATCCCAGGCCCGCGCGGACGCGAGATTCTCGAGCGCGAGAGGACGGCAGTCGCTCATCCGCTCATCGTGCACGGCCCGGTCGTCGCGGCTCGCGCGCAGGGGTCGACGATCACGGACGTCGACGGCAACACGTTCGTCGACTTCGTGGGCGGGGTCGGAGTCGCCAACGTCGGGCACAACCATCCGCGGGTCGTCGACGCGATCGCCGAGCAGGCGGATCGCTTCCTGCACACGGACTTCACGGTCGTTCCGTACGAGGGCTACGTCGAGCTAGCGGAGCGCCTCGGCGCGCTCGTCCCCATCGCCGGCGAGACGCGTGGCGCTTTCTTCAACGCGGGAGCGGAGGCGGTCGAGAACGCCGTGAAGCTCGCGCGCCTCTTCACGCGGAGACAGGGGGTCATCGCCTTCGAGGGCGCATTCCACGGGCGCACGTGGATGGCGCTGACGATGACGTCCAAGTCGGATCCTTACAAGAGGGGATTGGGGCCGTTCGCGCCCGAGGTGTACCGAGCGCCGTTCCCGAACGCGTATCGGGGGCCGACCGGGGAGACCGCCCTCGCCGCCCTCGAGCGCCTCTTTGCGACGCACGTCTCGCCGGAGCACGTGGCCGCGATCGTGTTCGAGCCCCAGCAGGGCGAGGGTGGCTTCCTTCCCGCCCCACCGGAGTTCGTCGCCGGGCTACGGAGGATCTGCGACGAGCACGGGATCGTGCTCGTCGCGGACGAGGTACAGACCGGCTTCGGAAGGACGGGGCGGATGTTCGCGATGGAGCACTTCGACGCCGAGCCGGATCTGGTCATCGTCGCGAAGTCGATCGCCGGCGGACTGCCTCTCTCCGGCGTCCTCGGTCGGGCGGCGATCATGGACGGCGCGCATTCCGGGGCGATCGGCGGGACGTTCATCGGGAATCCCGTCGCGCTCGCCGCTGCGTGTGCCGTTCTCGATGTCTTTGACGAGGAGCGGCTCGTCGAGCGCGCGCAGATCCTCGGCGACGCCATCCGGGCCCGGATGCACGACTGGCAGTCGCGCTGGCCGCAGATCGGAGACGTGCGCGGCCTCGGGGCGATGCTCGCGATTGAGCTCGTGCGCGACCCGGCCACGAAGGAGCCCGCGCCGGAGCTCGCTCAGGCCGTCGTCGACGCGGCGTTGCAGCGAGGCCTCCTCCTGCTCAAGGCGGGCGTGGACGGAAGCTGTATCCGTGTGCTATGCCCGCTGACGACCTCGGAGGCGGAGCTCGACGACGGCCTGAGAGCCTGGGAAGAGGCCCTCGCGGACGTCCTCGGGTAGCACGGCGCGAGCGGCTCGGCAAGACTCCGCCTTGTGCGCACGGGCGACGAGCGCAAGCTGGTAACGGTTCTCTTCGCCGACCTCGTCGGCTCGACCGCCTACGCTGACGAGCGCGATCCCGAGCGCGTCCGTGCTGCGCTCGACCGTTTCTACGCGGCCATGCAGGACGAGATCGAGCGCACCGGGGGCACCGTCGAGAAGTTCGCCGGCGACGCCGTGATGGCGGTGTTCGGCGCGCCTTCTGCGCTCGAGGACCACGCCGAGAGAGCTCTCCATGCCGCCCTCGCGATGCAGCGGCGCGTGCGTGAGCTCTTCGGAGACGAGCTGGAGATGCGGGTCGGCGTGAACACGGGCGAAGTCGTCGTGGGCGCACCACGCGCCGGCGGGTCGTTCGTCACGGGCGATGCGGTGAACGTCGCCGACCGCCTCCAGAAGTCTGCCGAGACGGGAGAGGTGCTCGCTGGCGAGCGTACTGCGGCGGCCGTCGCCGGCGCGTTCGCGCTCGGCGCTCCCCGTCGGGTCGAGGCGAAGGGCAAGCCGGGCGGCGTCGTGGGCGTCCCGGTCCTGCGTGGCCTGGACGTGGCGCGTCCACACGGTGCCGGCGGCCTGCGACGGGTGTTCGTCGGCCGTGACGGCGAGGTCGACCTCCTGCTCGCGACGTATCGCCGCGCGGCGGCGAACGCGGAGCCCCATCTCGTGACCATCGTCGGCGAGCCCGGCGTCGGGAAGTCGCGGCTCGTGCGCGAGCTCCAGGAGGTCCTCGGGGAGGAAGAGGCCGCCCCGCTCGTGCGCACGGGGCGGTGCCTCGCATACGGGGACGGGATCACGTACTGGCCGCTCGGCGAGATCGTTCGCGAGCACTACGGCCTCCGCGACGGCGCGCCTGCCGAGGAGGTCCTCGCCGCGCTCGACGGGAACGAGATCCTGGGGCTGGCGCTGGGCCTCGACGTCGCAACCGGCGTCCATCCCCGCGAGGCGCGCGAGCGCCTGCATGCAGGAGCTGTTGCGTTCGTCGAGGAGCTCGCGGCCGAGCGCCCGGCAGTGGTGCTCGTGGAGGACATCCACTGGGCGGAGCCGGACCTGCTCGACCTCGTCGACCGGTTGGCGGCCGAGGTACGGGCGCCCGTGCTCCTCCTCGCGACGACGCGTCCCGATCTCTTCGACCGCCGCTCGAGCAGCGCGTCGGCGGGTAGGAACAGCGCCCTCCTGTGGCTGGACCCGCTGCCCACGCCGGTGGCCACGCGCATGCTCGAGGAGCTCCTCCCCGACGTCCTGCCCGACGATCTCAGAGACCTCATCGTCGAGCGCGCCGACGGCAACCCGTTTTTCCTCGAGGAACTCGTCGGCGAGCTCGCCGACAGCGGCGCGGTGGTGCGCTTGGACGAGGGCTGGGCGCTCGACGAGCGGTACGCGAGCATCTCGATCCCGGACAGCATCCAGGGCGTTCTTGCTGCGCGGATCGACCGTCTCCCCGCCACGGAGAAGGCGGCGCTGCAGGCGGCGGCTGTCGTCGGACGTGTCTTCTGGACGGCACCGGTCGTCCATCTGCTCGACGGCGACGAGCCCGACTTCGCACTGCTCGAGGAGCGGGACCTCATCCGCGGCCGGCGGGAGTCGTCGGTGGAAGGCGACCGGGAATACGCGATTAAACACGCGCTGACGCGCGAAGTCGCGTACGGCTCGATTCCGAAGGTCCGCCGAGGACGCCTGCACGCGGCGCTCGCTCGCTGGCTCGAAGGCAGCGAGCTGGGAACGGACGAGCGAGCTTCTCTCCTCGCCTACCACTACTCCCAGGCCGTCGCTCCCGAGGACGCCGACCTCGTGTGGGCCGACGAGCCGGACGAGCTCGCCCGCCTTCGCAGGCGGGCGGCGTACTGGCTGCGGCGCGCGGGCGAGCTAGCTGGCGGGCGATACGAGCTGGAGGAGGCGGTGCAGCTCCTGACGCGTGCCGTCGAGCTCGAGCAGGATGAGCATGAGCGCGCCCGGATCCAACGGGTGCTCGGCGAGGTCCACGCGCTGAGATACGACGCCACCGGACTTCGCGAATCGCTGACGGCCGCGCTCGACGGCCCTCTGGACGACGCCGAGCGGGCGGACACGTATGCGTTCCTCGCGTTCCAGGCGTCGATTCGGTCGGCGATGTTCCCGATCCGCCTGAGCCGGCGCCAGATCGACGAGTGGGCCGAGAGGGCGCTCGCGCTGGCCGCCGAGGGCAGCGAGGCCCGCGCCCGCGCGATGCTCGCGCTGGTCAACGTCGAGCCCGCCGACGCGACGGACCAGATGCTCGACGAGGCCGGCGCGCTCGCCGACTCCCTCGGCGACCTCGAGCTGCGCTCGTTCGCCCTCGGTGCTCGCAGCCAGACGGCGTTCGAGAAGCGTCGCTTCGTCGAGGCCGGAATCTGGAGCGATCGTCGGCTCGGCCTCATCGACGGCATCGACGATCCCGACCACCGGTGCGAGGCGTACGAGAGCGGAGCGCCCGTATCGGCGGCGCTCGGGGACTTCGAGCGGGCGAGGCAGCTCACGGCTCTCCACGACGAGCTGTCGCGTCGGCTCTCGGCGCACCACCGCGTCCACGCGGTGTCGCTCGAGCTCGAGCTCGCGGACGCCGTCGGCGACTGGGCCGGGCTCGCGGGCGAGACGGCGCGGGTCTGGGACCTCGTCTCGGCGAACCTCGCCACGCCGTGCGTGCGGAATCCGCGCGATCTCCTACTCTGTGCCGCCGCCCACTCCGTCCTGGGCGACGAGTCGCGGGCTGCGGAGCTCGAGCGGGACGGGATGCGGGTGGCGGGAGAGGGCTTCGCGTCCTACCTCAGCGGGCCGATGCTGCGCATCGCGCTGGCTCGCGGGGATCGCGCCGCCGCCGAGTCCCTCGTCGACGTGTCCGTCGAGCGGACGAACGTCTGGGGCGTCGGCGCCCTGGCCGCACGGCTCGACGTGCTCACGGCGCTTGGCCGGTCCGAGCTCGTCGAGGCGGAGGCGCCGACCCTGCTCGGCGGCGGGTCGATCCTCGAGCCGTTCGCGCTGCGCGCGGTCGGCGCCACGAGAGGCGACGACGACCTCCTCGCGCAGGCCGACGAGCTCTTCGCGTCACTTGGGCTCGACTGGCATCGCGCGCAGACCGGGCGCCTGCTCGCCGGTTTCTAGTAAATGAGACGAGCGCGGCGCTCGTGGCGCTCGAGCGCGAGCTCGATGAGACGGTCGAGCAGGTCCGCGTACCCGATGCCGGAGGCTTCGAAGAGCTTCGCGTAGACGCTCGTCGCCGTGAATCCCGGAATCGTGTTGATCTCGTTCACGACGACCTCCCCGTCCGGGCGCACGAAGAAGTCGATGCGCGCCATGCCCTCGCACTCGGTCGCGACGAAGGACTCGACCGCGAGCTCGCGCACGCGCGCGTCCGCCTCGCCTGGGATGCGGGCGGGAACGACGAGGTCCATGCCGCCCTCGTCGTACTTCGCGGAGAAGTCGTACCAGTCCGCATGTGCGACGATCTCGCCGACGACGGAGGCGATCGGATCGCGGTTCCCGAGCACGCCGCATTCGACCTCGACGCCCGACACGCCTTCCTCGATCAGCACCTTGTCGTCGTGACGACGCGCGAGCTCGACGGCCTCGGGCAGCTCGGCCGCGCTCCGGACCTTCGAGATGCCGACAGAGGAGCCGAGGCGTGCCGGCTTCACGAACACCGGGTACTCGAAGGAGTGCTCCGGCGCGTCGCCGTCGCGCAGCGTGACGTTCCTCGCGACCGGGATGCCGCGGTCGCGCAGGACTGCCTTGAACAGGTCCTTGTCCATGCAGAGCGCGGACGCCGCGACGCCTGCGCCGACGTACGGAACGCCGGCGAGCTCGAGTAGCCCCTGCACGGTGCCGTCCTCGCCGAACGGCCCATGCAGGATCGGCAACACCACGTCGACCGCTTGTAACGTGCGAGCAGGCGATCTGTCTGCGATAACCGGGAGCGTCTCCGCTGCCTCTGTCCCCGGCGAGGAAAGGCTCTGCCCTTCCTCGCCGATTTCCCAGCGCCCAGCGCGGTCGATCTCGACCACGACCGTCTCGTAGCGGGCCGGGTCGAGCGCCCCGATCACGGAGCGCGCGGAGGCGACCGAGATGTCGTGCTCGCTCGAGCGACCGCCCGCGAGGACCGCGACGCGGGTCCGCGCGGTCACGGGGTCGTCGTCGTGGTGGCGACGTAGCGGCCGACGAACAGTGTGACGAGCGAGTTCGGCTTGGCCTGCGTGCCGCCGACCGGATCCTGCGAGACGACGATCCCGTCGGACGTCGGGTCGGTCGTATCCTCGAGCACCACGCGGGTGCGGAAGCCGGCCGCGTCGAGCGTCGTCTGGGCGATGGAGACGTCCTGCGTCGTGACGTCGGGCACGGCGGTCGTGGATGGACCCTTCGAGACGGAGACCGTCACGGTCGAGCCTTTCGAGCCCTCGGATCCTCCGCTCGGGTCCTGGGCGGTGACGATTCCCGCCGCCTGGTCCGAATCCACGTCGATCCGCGCGACCCCGAAGCCGGCCCGCTGGAGCTCCGACGCGGCCTGGTCGTACGGCAGCCCGACGACGTTGGGGATGGTCGCCGGCCGCGGGCCCTTCGACACGTTGATCCGCACGCGCGTGCCCTCGACGACGACCGTCCCGGGGTTCGGAGACTGGGCCGTCACCGTGCCCTCGTCGCGATCGGAGTTGATCTCGACCACCTGCGCGTCGAGGCCTGCGCGCGTGAGCTCCGCGACGGCGTCCTCCACGCTCTGGCCGACGACGCTCGGGATCGTCACCTGGGGCTTGCCCGACGAGACGTCGATCCGCACGACGGTCTCCTTGTCGACGCGCGTCCCCTCGGTCGGGCTCTGGGCGAACACGACGCCCTCCTCGACGTCGGCGTTCGCGACCCGGTGGACCTGCGGGATGAGGCCCTTGTCCTGGATCAGCCGCTCGGCGTTCGCCTGCTGGATCCCCACGACGTACGGGACGGCGACGGATTCGGCGCCCTGGAGCTGGCGCTGGATCGAGTCGTACGCGAGCCAGCCTCCGACGAGCAGCGCGAGCACGACCCCGAGCCCGACGAGCCACGGCCAGAACGATCTGCCCCGCTTCGGCGGCTCGTACTGCGTCGGAGGTCGGCGGACGACCTGAGTCGCAGCGGTCGCGTCGAGCGTCCGCTCGCCTGCGAGGACCATCGTGGCGGCCTCGGCCGTCTCGGCGGCGACGCGCCCTCCGCGGGCAACCGTCTCGAGGTCGGCGTCCATCGCGGCGGCGGACTGGTAGCGGTCCGCGGGCTCCTTGGCCAGCGCCCGCACGACGACGAGGTCGAGGTCCTCCGGCACGTCGGAGCGGAGCTCGGAGGGCGCCGGTGGAACGTCGGCGAGATGCTTCATGGCGATCTCCACCGGGCTCTCGCCGGTGAAGGGGACATCACCGGTCAGGAGCTCGAAGAGGACGATTCCCGTCGAGTAGAGATCGGAGGTCTGGTCGACCGGCGCTCCTCGTGCCTGCTCCGGCGACAGGTACTGCGCCGTGCCGATGATCGCGCCCTCCTCGGTCATCTGGCTTGCGCCCGCGCGGGCGATGCCGAAGTCGGTCACCTTGACGACGCCCTCGGAGTCGACGATGACGTTGTGCGGCTTGATGTCGCGGTGGATCACGCCGTTGCGGTGGGCGTAGCGAAGCGCCGCGAGGATCTGGCGCGTGTACGCGATCGCGACCGGAATCGGGCAGAGGCCGCGCGACCTGATGAGCTCCTTGAGCGTCTTCCCCTCGACGTACTCCATGACGATGTAGTACGTCCCTTCGATCTCGCCCCGATCGAAGATGGAGACGATGTTCGGGTGGGAGAGGCCCGCGGCGTGTGTCGCCTCGCGCCGGAAGCGCTCGACGAACTGCTCGTCGTTCGCGTAGCGGCCGTGCAGCATCTTGATGGCGACGCGGCGCCCCAGCTCCTGGTCCTCGGCGAGGTAGACGTCGGCCATGCCGCCGCCGCCGAGCTTGCGCGCGATGCGGTACCGCCCCGCGAAGAGCGTTCCGGAGAGTGTGTCCTGGGTGGCCATGGGTCCGAGAGTCGCCTAGAGGTTAGGGATTCTCCGTCCCCTGCAGGATTGCCTGCATGACGGCGCGAGCAATGGGAGCGGCCGTCGTGCCCCCGACGCCGCTTTGGTTCTGGAGCACGACCGCGATCGCGACCTCCGGCAGGGTGGCCTCGTCCTTTCCGGCGAAGGCGATGAACCAGGTCGTGTTCGCCTCCGCGATGCCGGTCTCGGCGGTCCCCGTCTTGCCGCCCACCGTGTAGCCGGGGATCTGAGCGGCCGTTCCGGTTCCTTCGCGGACGACGAGGCGCATCATCGCTGCGACCTCGTGTGCGGTTCGCTTGCTCACCGCCTGGCGGATGAGCTTCGGGTGCTGCTGCTCGACGACCCTTCCGCCCGGGGCGACGATGCGGTCGACGACCTGCGGCTCCATGAGCTTCCCCCCCGTGCCGAGCGCGCCAGCGACCATCGCCATCTGCAGCGGGGTCACAAGCATCCGCTCCTGGCCGAACGCGAGCCTGCCGGCGTCCACATTCGAGTTGACCTTCGGGTAGTAGAGCTTTCCGTTCCGGTAGAGGCCGCTCGGCTGGCGCTCGTCAGCGGGCGTCTCGAGGGGCGGGCGCTCGTAGAAGCCGAACCGCTTGGCCGTGTCCAGGATCCGCTTCGCGCCCAGCTTCAGGCCGATGTTGCAGAACACGGAGTTCACGGAGTGGACGAGGCCGGTGACGAGGTTGATCGTGCCGAAGACCTCGGGACCGTTCTGATCGGCGAAGTTGTGGACCCGCTTCCCGTAGACGGTGCAGTAACCGGGGTCGTAGAAGGACGAACCCGGTCCGAACCTCCTCGACTCGAGCGCAGCGGACGCGGTGATCACCTTGAAGCTCGAGCCGGGGATGAACAGGCCCGCGCTCGCGCGGTTGAGGAGCGGCGCGGCGGGCGTGCACTTCGCGGTGATCCTCGAGATGCGGCCGTAGTGCTCCTCGACGAGGTTGGGGTCGAAGCTCGGCGAGGCGGCCATGACGAGCACCTTGCCGCTCCGGGGATCGAGCGCGACGACCGCGCCGCAGTTCGTCCCCAGCTGCTCCTGCGCGACCTGCTGCGCGTCGAGATCGATGTTCGTGACGACGTTGTTACCCCGTATGGTCTTCCCGCGGAGCTCGTCCACGGTCCGGTCGACGAGTGTCGAGAGGTTCGCGTTCGAGGCCGTCAGGTAGTCGTTGAGCGAGCGCTCGAGGCCGGTTCGCGAGCGGCCGACCGTCGAGTAGCCGACCACGTGCGCCGTGAGCGAGCCGTACGGGTAGCGGCGGAAGTAGAGCGTCTTGCCGTCCACGTCCCGCTCGCGGTTGCGCGCGAGCCTCTTGCGAGGCTCGAAGGAGAAGACGAGGCCGCGGTCGATCGAGAACTCGGCGACGCGGCGGATCGCGTTGTCCTGCCGAGCGGCGAGGCCGGCCGCCGCCCACGTCTGCCAGTAGGTGGTCATGACGACGAGCACGCCGACGAGGGCGAGGGCGACGTACGTGAGTCGAACGATCTGTCTGTTCATCAGCGCGGCGCGTTCGCGCGGTTGGAGACGAGGAGGAGCAGGGCGAGCAGGACGAAGTTCGCGACGATGCTCGTCCCCCCGTAGGAGACGAACGGGAGCGTGATGCCGGTCAGCGGCACGACGCGGAGGACGCCTCCGACGATGATGAACGTCTGGAGCGCGAAGCCGAACGTCAGCCCGGCTGCGAGGAGCTTCGAGAACCCGTCCTGCGCCTGCAGCGCGACGCGCATACCCCGGACGACGAACACCATGAACACGAGCAGGAGCGCTGCCGCGCCGACGAGCCCGAGCTCCTGCCCGATGGCGGAGAAGATGAAGTCGGTGCGGAGGTACGGGATGAGCTGTGTGCCGTCGATCGAGGTGAACGTCCCCTCACCGAGCCCGGTACCCCCGAAGCCGCCGTTCGCGATCGAGTAGAGGCTCTTCACGAGCTGGTACGAGGCGCAGTCCTGGCGGTACTCGAGATGGCCGTTCAGGCTGCAGTAGACGCGTTCGTCCGTCCACGGGTGGAGCCAGATCGTCACGCGGTCCTGCACGTGCTGGAGCGCGTTGTAGAGGACGGCCGCGCCGCCGACGAAGAGCGCGAGACCCGCGCCGACGTAGAGCGCGCGTCCCGTCGCCACGTAGAGCATCGCGAGGAAGATCCCGAAGTTGAGGAGCGCGCTTCCGAGGTCGTTCGTCTGGACGATGACGAGCATGGCCGCGCCCCAGATCGCGATGAGGGGGCCGAGGTCCTTGAGGCGTCCCTGCGCGACCACCTCGCGCTTCTCGCGGAGGTAGCCGGCGAGGAAGAGGATGAGGCAGATCTTCGCGAGCTCGCCCGGCTGGAACTGGACGACCCCGAGGTTCACCCACAGCCTGGCGCCGTTGACCTCCTCGCCGAGGCCGGGCACCGATGGCAGGAGCAGCAGTCCGACCGCGGCGATGCCGAAGAGGTAGCGGTAGGACTCGAGGACGCGGTAGTCGTGCCGAAGGGCGACGAGCGTCGCCGCGAGCACGCCGACGCCGACCGCGACCCAGACGGCCTGGCGTGCACCGTCCTGGCTGTCGAGGCGGTAGACGATGGCGAGCCCGAACGCGGTCAGGACGGCGGTGAGCGGGAGGAGGGCGCCGTCCGCATAGGGGACCGTTCTCCGCACGACGACGTGGGCGACGAGGTAGAGCGCGAGGAAGAGTGCGCCCCAGGTCATCGCGGTAGCGGACACCTCGGCGTCGCGCGCGATCGTGACGCTCGAGAGCGCGATGCCCGCGAGCAGCGCGGCGACGACGATCCCGGCGAGCTCGCGGCTCCGGGCGCTCACCGCTTGATCCCCCAGTACAGCGCGACGACGCCGACGACCACGACGACGAGGATGAACGCGATTGCCGTAAGCCGGCCGCCGGGACCTGCGCCGTGCGTCCGCACCTCCCGGTCGGGATCGCCCAGAGTTGCCTCGAGGGCGGGGGCGTTCGCGTCCTCCTCGCTGTCCTCCTCCTCCGTGGCGTCCGGCTCGCCCTCGGCGAGCTCGAAGAGCACGACCGTGATGTTGTCCTCGCCGCCGCGCTCGTTCGCGGAGTCGACGAGCGCCTTGGCCGCCGCGGCCGGTTCGCGTCCTGCACCGAGGATCGCGGCAGCGATCTCGTCCTCGGTGAGCATGTCCGTGAGGCCGTCGGAGCAGAGGAGAAACAGGTCGTTCGGTCGTCCGGGGACCGAGAACACGTCGGCCTCGATCGCGCGCTCGGTCCCCACGGCCCGCGTGATCGCCGACCGCTGGGGGTGGCGCTCCGCCTCCTCGGGTGTGAGAACTCCACTCTCGACGAGCTCGGCCACGAGTGAGTGATCCGTGGTGATCTGCTCGAGCTCGGTCCCGCGCAACCGGTAGGCGCGTGAGTCGCCGACGTGGCCGAAGATGACCCGCTCGGCCCCGGTGTCGACGAACGCGACCGTGACGGTCGTCCCCATCCCGGCGGTATGCGGATCGGCGACCGACCGCTCCCAGACCCGACGGTTCGCCTCGCCGATGATCGCCTCGAGGCTTGCTTCGCCGTCGACGGCGCGCCGACCGTCCTTCAGCGCGGCCGCGGCGATCCCCGCGGCCACCTCCCCTGCGCGCGCTCCTCCCATTCCGTCGGCGATCCCGAACAGAGGTGGCTCGAAGACGTACGCGTCCTCGTTGCGCACGCGCTTGCGACCCGTGTCAGTGAGCCATGCGGAGCGTCCGATCCTCACGGCTGCACCTGCAGCTCCGTCTCGCCGACCCTGATCAGGTCACCCACCCGAGCGAGCCGGTCGCGGTCGAGCTTCTTACCGTTGACGAATGTGCCGTTCGTCGATCCGAGGTCGCTCACCCACGCCCCCTCCGGCCGCGGCTCGATGCGAGCATGCCGGGCGGAGGCGAACTCGTCGTGCTCGAGCCGAATGCCGCTCTGGCCGTCGCGCCCGACGATCGTCGGCGCGGTCACCTCGATGGTCGCGCCCTCCTGGAGCTCTGGGCTCCGCAGGACGAGCAGCCGTGTGGGTGCCAGCCCGTACTCGGCCCGGAGCCTGGAGGCCTCGGCCGCGCCGAGCACGATGCTCTCCTGCGGCGCCTGATCCATGCCCTTCGTCGCGGAGCGCACGACGAGGATGATGAAGCCGTACAGGAGCACGAGGAACGCGACCTTGAGGAGGAGGAGCGTCTCGTCGGTCTCGAGCGCGAGGATGCTCACGACCCGACCGCGATCATCCCGCGCGGGGGACGCCGCGCCCGAATACAACTTCGGTCGAGCCGATCGTGATGCGATCGCCGTCACGCAGGCGCGAGCGCTCGGTGCGCTTGCCGTTGACCTCGAGGCCGTTCGTCGAGCCCAGGTCGACGATCCAGTAGGTCGCTCCCTCCTGGCGGATCTCGGCGTGACGCCGGGAGACGTTCACGTCTGCGACGCGCACGTCGGCTTCCCGTGAGCGGCCGAGCACGACGCTCGTCTTCGTGATCTCCTGCGTGCGGCCCTCGACGGCGAGGGTGACGACTTCCCGTTGCGGCTCGGCGGCGGGCTCGTCGGGTGTCGCCGGTACGGGCGCCTTGTAGATCATCGTCTGCGCGGGCTCGGGTGCTGCGAGCTCGGCCGGCAGCGGCTCCTCGCCGGGCTCGGGCTCCTCGGGCGCAACGAGGCGCGTGGCGATGCCGAACTCTCCCACCGCGAGGTCGTCGTCGGTGGTCACCAGCACGCGTGGAGCCGCGAGAACGGCGTAGCGCTCGCGCCGGGCGTGCTCGGCCAGATACTCCTGCAGCTCGGCGACGAGAGCGTCCTCGTAGCCGTCGAACTGCTTGCGGTCCTCCGGCGAGAGGTACACGGTGTACTCGTTCGGCACGTAGACGCGCGAGACAGACACGTTGCGGTGGTCGTCCATCTCCTTCGCGAGCTTGCGCGCCAGCTCGATCGGCTGGACGTGCGTGCGGAACGCACGGCCGAAGACGCCTTCGAACAGGCTCTCGATCTTCGACTCGATGCTGCGCAACACGGGCATGGAA
This sequence comes from Gaiellaceae bacterium, assembly GCA_036257855.1. Classification (GTDB taxonomy): domain Bacteria; phylum Actinomycetota; class Thermoleophilia; order Gaiellales; family Gaiellaceae; genus GMQP-bins7. The sequence goes on from DATAET010000132.1 coordinate 19,863, forward strand.
GCGGGTGAAGCTCGCGACGAGTGTAGTGGTCGCCTCGGTGCGGACGGCTCGGCTACGCCCGCCTGCACGCCGCAGCGGCAACCCCTGCAGCGGCCCAGACGACGAAGACGACGGCCGTGCCGACGACGCTCGCTCCGGCCACCACCGAGGCGGCGGTCAGGGCGAAACCGGTCGCTGCGACGCCATAGGGGGACCGCCGACGCGCCCAGGGCAGAGCGGCGGAGGCGACCGCCACGCAGACCGCGGCGACTGCCACGAGCGTGTTCCCGAAGAGCGCGTTCGAGGTCGCGAGCGCAGCGTCGGACACGGACGTGAGGGGGCCGATCCCCATTGCCCCGGGATGACCTCCGCCGACCGGAAGGGCGTCTCCCCCCACGCCGGCGAGCAGCGCGGCGGAGAACACGGCGAGGGCTCCTTGTGCCGCGCGGCGCACGGTTCCCTGTGCTCGCTGGAGCACGAGCGGGACGAGCGGAAGAAGGCCGACCATCGCGAGCACGGGGCCTGTGACGAAGAGGAGACTGTGGCGGGCGTCGCGCCAGGTGAGCGCGAGCCAGCCGAGCGCGAATCCGCCGTAGAGTACGGCCGCGCTCGTAGAGAGGTTTCCGAGAGGAAGGATCGGAGTCGCGAGCGCGAGGACGAGACCGGCACGAGGCTCGAGCCAGCATACGAGAGCCGCCGCGAGCGCGATGGCCGCGACGAGCCCAGGCGGCCAGAACGGGAGCAGCGTCGCCCCGAGCACCGCGGTGAGTACCGCAAGCGCCACGGGCACGGCGCGCCGTGCGTGACGGTGGGCGGGAGCGAGCGTCTGTTCGGCCTCGCGAGAGCGCTTCTCACGCGCCTTGCGGGCTGGGATGCGAAGGGAGTGACGGAGCTCGGTGGCGAGCGCGGACGCGCTCGGCCGCGCCGCGGGGTCGCGGGCCAGAGCCGCGTCGACGGCGGCGGTGAGGCGCCGCGGAAGACCTCGACGCTCGGAGGCGAGCGGTGGCGCGCCCCGCTGGATGGACTGGGCGACCTCCTGGATCGGCACGCCCCAGAACGGATGGCGGTCCGCGAGGATCTCCCACAGCAGGACGCCGACCGACCAGACGTCGCTCTGCGGCGTCGCGTCGCCGCCGTCGAGTCGCTCCGGTGCGATGTAAGCGAGCGTTCCCGGGACGTCTCCGACGGCCGTGAGCGTGTCGGCGCCGTCGAACTGGGCCAGCCCGAAGTCGAGCAGGCGAACGGACACCTCCTTCCGGTCCTCGACGAGCACGTTGGCAGGCTTCACATCGCGGTGGACGATGCCGGCTCGATGCGCATGTGCGAGCGCGTCGAGCACCTGCGCGGCGATCTCCACGGCGTCGGCCTCCGACAGGTCGTCGGTGCGGATGGTCTCGCGGAGCGTCCTGCCCGGCACATACTCGTACGCGATGTAGACGTGGCTCGGGTCGTGACCCACGTCGTAGGCACGAACGCACCGGTCGTGGCGGAGCCGGCGCGCCGCGAGCGCCTCGCGCTCCGCGCGTGCCGCCGCCTTGCCCTCACGAGCGATGATCTTGAGCGCGACGTCGAGCCCGTTGCGCTCGTCGAGCGCGAGCCAGACGGAGCCCGACCCGCCGCTTCCGAGTGGGCGCATGGGCCGGTAGCGGCCGAGAACGAGCTCTTGGGTGGATGGGACGGCAGCGACGGAGGACACCGCTCGACACTCTTTGCCGTCGCTCGGCCGATTCCTTGCCGCCCGGCGAGCGACCGGGCCTGCAAGCGGCCAGCCGCTCCGATGCAGCATCTAGAGTGCCCAGGCGGCGCATGAGTAAGCGCGACGACGACATTCTCGATTTCGACTTCTTCGACGAGGAGGACGCGCCGTCGTGGGAGGACCCCGAGGGCATCGAGACCCAGCCCACGCCGGTCGAGCGCGGTCAGAGGGGAGGCGGATCCCGCTTCGGGCCGCCGCGCAACCTGACGCCGCTCCTGCGGTTGATCGGGCTCATCGCCCTCGCGATTCTCGTAGTCGTCCTCCTGCTCGTCTGGGTCGAGGGCTGCACGACGGACGCGAAGCGCGACCGCAACAGCACGTACCTCGCGGACATCGGCGCGATCGGGAACGCCTCCGCCCGTCTCGGCCAGCAGGTCGGCACGCTCCTCACGACTCCGGGCCTGAACGCCGAGGACCTCGACGCGAAGCTCGGCGGCTACGTGCAGACGGCCGAGACGCAGACCCAGCGGGCCGACGACCTGAACGCTCCCGGCGCGATGGTCGTCCCCAATCAGGGCGCGGTCGAGGCGCTCCGCTACCGCGCGAACGGCCTGCGTGGGCTCCAGGCGGCGTTCAAGGACGCCGCCGACGAGACGGATGCGAGCGTCGCGGGCGAGCTGCTCCTCGCACAAACGCGGCGACTTCTCGCGAGTGACGTCATCTGGGCGGACTCGTTCCAGGAGCCGGCGAAGGCCGTTCTCGACGACGAGGGCATCGAGGGCCTCGACGTCCCGTCGTCGCAGTTCATCACCGCCGACGACCTGGTGACCCAGAGCTCGCTCGCGGCGATCTGGCAGCGGATCCAGGGCGCTTCCACGGGAGGGACGCCCACAGGCCTCCACGGGAGCGGGATCGCCTACGTCAAGGCCCTGCCAAGTGGCCAGCTGCTTTCGACGACCACGGAGACGACGATCAAGGTGACGGACCAGCTCGCCTTCGAGGTCGGCGTCGAGGACACGGGTGAGAGCCAGGAGGTGCGCATCAAGGTCACGCTCACGATTCCGAAGCAGCCCGACCCGATCGTGAAGACGGCGACGATCCCGATCATCGACCCCGGTGAGACGAAGTCGGTCACGCTCATGGTCGGTGCGCTCGTCCCGTTCGGCGAGCAGACGAGCGTGAAGGTCGACGTCGATCCGGTGGCCGGTGAGACGAACACGACCAACAACACGGCCGAGTACCCCGTCATCTTCACGCTGTGACCACGTCGGTCGCGATTGCGATCGCGGCGGCAGTCGTGGCGGGTCTCGCGCTCGCCGTCGCGCTCCTCCTCTGGATGCGCGTCTCGCGTGTGAGGTCGACGCAGGCGGTGTTGCTCGGGACGGGCTCGGCCG
>DATAET010000133.1:0-1539 GCA_036257855.1 Gaiellaceae bacterium
AGAAGCTGAATGCCTTGCTCGTCGCGCGCACGAAGGGCCCGATCGACCGGACGACGCAGCTCGAGGCCGTGCGCTCCTTGCGCATGCTGTACGAGCTACGCGCCGAGGCGGGGCTCGAGCGTCGGGCACGTGCGGCCCAGAAGTGCCACTACCTCGCGATGCTGATCCCGATTCTGCTCGTGCTGCAAGTCGCGTTGGGTGCTGCGATCTTCGAGGTCGGCAGGAGTGACATGTGGAAGCAGATCGCCCTCGCCGGCAGCGCAGGTGCGCTTGGCGCGGCGCTCAGCGGGATCTTTCGCGTCCGCGACCGGCTCGTCGAACTCGACGACCTGCGGTCGTTCTGGCCTGCTATGCGGATCCAGCCACTGATCGGCGCAACCGCGGGGCTTGTGACCCTCCTCGTGCTCGAGAGCGGCGCGGTCAAGCTCGGGGCAGGCGCCGCAGAGCGCACGCCGTGGGCGGCGGTGGCGCTGTTCACCTTCGTGGCAGGGTTCTCGGAGCCCTTCTTCCTCGGGCTCGTTCGGCGGGTGGGAGTCGTCCCCGACAAGGACGTGTGACCTTCGCCGCCCCGCCCGACATGCGCGGGCGCGGCGAAGTGCGGCGACCTCCTGGGGCGCGATCTAGGACCTGCGGCGCGGGACACGCACCTCCGCGACATGCGCGAGGTAGGTCGGCGCCGCGAGTTCGAGGACGAGCTGTTGGCCCGGCGTATCCCCGCCTTCGAGCTCCTCGAACCAGTGGCCGACGTCCCCGCCGAGGACGACCGGGCCTTCGTCCGTCTCCACGGCGACGATCTGATGTCCGGACGTGTGTCCCGGCGCCGGCAGGAGGCTGACGCCCGGCAGGATCTCCGCGTCGCCGTCGTGCTCGACGTACGTCGCGCCCGGAAAGTCGACCCACTCCCGCACCGTGTAGTTGTCCTCCGTCCGCGCATCCGCGAGCTCGCGCCGCTGCACGTGGATCGGCACGCCCGGGAAGAGCCGGTTGCCGCGTCCTCCGGCCGCACGTAGCTCTTGATCTGGGGGTTAGACCGCTAGGCGACCCGTGACTCATCGGTCTCTGCACAGGCTGCGTCAGACTCGAGAGCTACAGCTCGCGTAGGGCCGCAAGCACCTCGTCGACCGTGTGGCAGATGCGCCCGCACGACTCGATCGCGCCTGCGACGAACAGGTTCATGCCGCCGCCGACGACGTTCACCTGGCGGCGACGCTCGAGGCGGATGTCGGTCGAGATCGCGACGATGCCGCGGTGCTGGTCGCCGCCGCTCCGCACGAGCTCGGCGAACATGCCGATCTCGCACGCCGTCCCGTCGTCGACGATCGGGCCGTCGAGCCACGCGACGAGAGCGTTCGACGACCGGAGTCCCTCGACGTCGATGCGGTAGACGGCCTCGACGCTGACGTCGGTCAGCTCGGGGAAGTTCTCGTGCGGGACGAAGCAGTCGAAGCCCTCCGCCCGCAGGCGCTCGGCAAGGGCGTCGAGCCACGAGCGCTCCGCCTCGGAGAACAGCGGCCCGGCGACGTAGAGGCGCATGAGCGC
>DATAET010000134.1:0-6839 GCA_036257855.1 Gaiellaceae bacterium
CGCGGGGGAACGCTACGCCCGGATCTACGAGATCAACATGAGCCGCTGCATCTTCTGCGGCTACTGCGAGCTCGCGTGCCCGTTCGACGCGATCACGCTCGGGAACGAGTTCGAGATCGCGGAGTACTCGCGCGACGACCTCATCTACACGAAGGACATGCTCCTCGCCGAGCCGATCAAGCGGGTGCCCGTCGCCGACCCCGTCCGCTTCGACACTCCAGAGCCGGCGTACAAGACGCGGAGCTAGAGCGGAAACGTGGGCGACTTTCTCGTGTGGGTGATCTGGTTCGTCGCGGCGGGAGGGTGCCTCGCAACCGGGGTGGCCGTCGTCACGATGACGAACCCGTTCTATTCGGCCCTCGCGCTCATCGGGAACCTCGCCTCGCTCGCCGTGCTCTTCCTCTTGCTCTCGGCGGAGTTCCTCGCAGCCGCGCAGGTGCTCGTCTACGCGGGCGCCGTCATGGTGATGTTCCTCTTCGTCATCGCCTACCTCGGCGGGCACGCCGACGCGCCGTGGGCTGGCGGTCCACCCCTCCTGCGAACTGCTGCGGTCGTCGCTGCCGTCGCACTGCTCGTCGAGATCGTCGTCGTGCTCGGGCTCGCCTGGGGCGACAGCCTCGCCGATCCGGCAGACGTCTCCGACTCGTTCGGCAGCCCGGGACAGATCGGCGAGGTCTTCCTCACCGACCACCTGCTCGCGTTCGAGATCACCTCGATCGTGCTCCTCGTCGCCGCGGTCGGCGGCGTCGTCCTCGGCACGACCCGTGAGAAAGAGGAGGAAACGGCCTGATGGACGGCCCCGATGTGGGTTGGTACCTGATCGTCGCCGCGATCCTCTTCGGGATCGGCGCGCTCGGGGTCATGCTCCGGCGCAGCCCGCTGATCGTCCTGCTCTCGCTCGAGATCATGCTGAACGCGGCGAACCTCACGCTGATCGCGTTCGCCCGCCAGCAGGGGAACCTCGACGGGCAGATCTTCGCCCTGGCAGTCATGGCCGTCGCAGCGGCCGAGGTCGCGATCGGGCTCGGCCTCATCGTCGCGATGGCTCGAAGACGCATCCCCCTCGACGTCGATCAGGCACGAGCGCTCCGTGGGTGACCTCGCGTGATCGCCGGCGCCTGGTTGTGCCTCGCCTCCCCGCTGGTGGGAGCAGTCGGTATCACGGTGGCCGGCGGGCGGATCTCGCGACGCACCGCCGGATGGATCTCGACGCTGACGACGTTCCTCGCGTTCGGGGGCGCGCTCGTCGCGTTCATCGGGCTCTGGGCCAGCGACCCGTCCGACCGGGAGCAGGTCTCGTCGGCGTACACCTGGCTGGCCGCGGGCGACTTCCAGGTGCAGGTGCAGATCCTGCTCGACAGCCTCTCGAGCACGATGATGCTGATCGTCTCGGGAGTGGGCGGACTCATCGTCTGGTACTCGATGGGCTACATGGCGGGTGACGACGAGGAGCGTCGCTACTTCGCCTACATGTCGCTGTTCGTCTTCTCGATGCTCCTGCTCGTCCAGTCGGGGAACTTTCTCCTGCTCCTCGCCGGCTGGGGGCTCGTCGGCCTCGCGTCCTACCTCCTGATCGGGTTCTGGCACCACCGCCCGGAGGCGGTCGCCGCCGCGAAGAAGGCCTTCGTCATGAACGCGATCGGAGACGCGACGTTCGCACTCGGCCTCGTGCTCCTCATCTGGGAGACGGGGACACTCGACTTCGCCGGCGTCTTCCAGCAGGCCGACACGCTCTCGACGACGATGATCAACCTCGTCGCGCTCGGGCTTCTCGGCGGGGCCATCGCCAAGTCCGCCCAGATCCCTCTGCACACGTGGCTCCCGGACGCCATGGAGGGCCCGACCCCGGTGTCGGCATTGATCCATGCGGCGACGATGGTGACCGCCGGTGTCTACCTCCTCGTCCGCGCGAGCCCGATCTTCGAGGCCGCGCCCGACGTCCAGCACCTCGCCGCGATCCTCGGCGCGATCACGCTCCTCGTCGCCGGTGTCGTCGCGCTCGTGCAGTGGGACGTCAAGCGCGTCATCGCATACTCGACGATGTCCCAGATCGGGTACATGTTCCTCGCGGCCGGGATCGGCGCCTACGGTTACGCGATCTTCCACCTCATGACGCACGCCTTCTTCAAGGCGCTGCTGTTCATGTCCGCGGGGCTCGTCATCCACCACCTCGATGGTGAACAGGACATGCGCAAGATGGGCGGCCTGCGATCCGTCATGCCGCGGACGCACCTCGCGTTCCTCGTCGGGGCCCTTTCGCTGGCCGGCATCCCCATCTTCGCCGGCTTCTGGTCGAAGGACGGCATCGTGGCGGCGGCGTTCGCGAGCGACGATGCGCTCGGCGCGGTGCTCTACGCGGCGGGGCTCGTCGGCGCGCTCCTCACCGGCCTCTACACGTTCCGCCTCTACTACACCGTCTTCCGCGGCGAGCCGAGCGACTTCGTCCGGGAGCACACGCACGAGGGGCACGGTGAGGGGCCGCTGTCGATGGTCGTCCCGGTCGGTGTGCTCACGGTGCTCGCGACCGTCGGCGGCCTCGTCGTGATCCCGGGGGTCTGGGAGCCCTTCCTCCAGTGGATCGACGAGACCGCCGAGCCGCTGGTGGTGGCGAGCGTGGCGCAGGACTACGGCACGAGCGCGATCGCGGTCTCGCTCGCCCTCGTCGGGCTCTTCCTCGCCCGGCGCGCGTTCGGGGCGGGTCGCCAGCTCGTGACGAGCCCGGGCCTCTGGCGGGTGCTCGAGCACAAGCTGTACTTCGACGAGCTGTACGACGCGCTTTTCTACCGTCCCGCCGTTGCGCTCTCGCAGACGTTGCGGCGAAACGTCGAGGAGCCCGTCGTCGAGCGCTCCCTCGACGAGATCGGGTCGGGCACGATCCAGGTCGGGGGCGAAGTGGCGCGTACGCAGTCGGGCCTCCTGCGCAGCTACGCGCTCGCCGTCGCGCTCGCCGTCTCCGTCCTCGTCGTCGTCTTCGTGTCGGTGCGTTAATGCTGACCACCGCGGTCATCCTCCTTCCCGTGGTCGGCGCGCTCGTCGTCGCGATCCTGCCGCTGCCACGCGAGACGACAGCGGGCCTTGCCTTCTTCTTCTCGCTCATGGAGGTCGGGCTCTGGATCGTCACCGCGGCGCGGTACGACTTCGACGCGGGCGGGCTGCAACTCGGTACGTCGCGCGAGTGGGTGGAAAGCCTCGGCATCTCGTACTCGGTCGGCTTCCTCGGCTTCTCCGTGTGGCTGACGGGCGCGACAGTGATCGTCTTCGCCGCCGCCATCGGCTACGCGTTCTGGGTCGGCCGCGACCGGCCGCGGGCGTACTACGCACTCATGCTCCTCCTGCTCGGGGCAGTCGTGGCCACGTTCGTCTCCCAGGACCTTCTCCTCTTCTACGTCTCATTCGAGGCGATGCTCATCCCGCTCTACGTCCTCGTCGGCGTGTGGGGCGGCGAGCGCCGACAGGCGGCGACCGTCACCTTCGTCATCTACACGATGGCCGGGTCGCTGCTGATGCTCGCGGCGGTCGTCGCATTCGGCGTGACGCAGGGGACGTTCTCGCTCACCGAGGCGGGGACGAGCGACAACACGTGGATCTTCCTCGGCTTTGCAATCGCCTTCGCGGTGAAGGCGCCGCTGTTCCCCTTCCACGGCTGGCTCCCGCTCGCCTACCGTGAGGCACCCGTGGAGGTCGCCGCCGTCCTCTCCGCGGTCGTCTCGAAGACCGCGGTGTACGGGTTCCTGCGAATCGCGATACCGAAGTTTCCGGAGCCTGCCGACGACCTCTCCGGCCTCATTCTCGTGCTCGCGAGCGCTGGGCTGATCTACGGCTCGGTGCTGGCCTTCCGCTCCGCGGACCTCCGCGGCGTCATCGCGTACTCGTCGATGGCGCAGATGGGGCTGATCACGATGGGGATCTTCGCCTTCGACGACCTCGGGCTGAACGGTGCGGTGCTCCAGTCGGTCGCGCACGGGCTCATCTCCGCGAGCATGTTTCTCCTCGTCGGCATGGTCGAGCGGCGCTGCAGCACGGGTGAGCTGGACGCGCTCGGCGGAATGGCGCGCGGGAGACCGACGCTCGCGACGATCGTCCTGGTCGCGGGGATGATCGCGCTCGCCGTCCCGGGCTCGGCCACATTCGCGGGTGAGTTCCTGATCATGGCCGGCGTCTACGCACAGGGGTGGGGCTACTCGGTCGTAGTGGCACTCGGCGTCGTGCTTGCGGCGATGTACACGCTCCGGGTCATCTCGGCGATCCTGCACGTGAAGCCGGGACGGGCGGTGCGGGAGGAGGCGCTCGATCTGCGCGTCGGCGAACTTGCGCTCGTGGTCCCGATGATCCTGCTCCTCCTCGGGCTCTCGGTGTGGCCCGCGCTCGTGAGCGAGAGCTCCTTCTCCGGGGATACCCACGCACCGACGGAGGCCGCGGGGGGCTGGACCGCGTACCCACTGGAGGGGAAAGGATGATCGACACCCCGAACGTCGACTGGCTCGCTCTGTCGCCCTCGGTCGCACTCCTCGCGGCCGCAGGCGTCGCGCTCCTCTCGGTGCTCCTGCCGGAGTGGATGCGTAAGGCAGTCGCCGCGACCGCCGCGTTCGCGGGGTTCGCCGTCGCGGCCGGATGCGCGGTCGTCGTCTTCGACCACACACCGTCGCCCGAGGTCCTGCTGGACGGCTCGATGGTGCGCGACCAGCTGGCGGCGATGGCCCAGGTCGTCCTCGGCGTGACCGGAGCCGCCGTGGTCTTCGCCGCGTGGGGCGAGCGCCGCCGTACGAACCACGCCGAGTACTACGCGCTTCTCGCGACGGCCGGCGCCGGAATGGCCTTCTTCGTGAGCGCGGACAACCTGATGACGCTGTTCCTCGGGCTCGAGTGGTTCTCGCTCTGCCTCTACATCCTCGTGGCGTTCGACAACGAGCGCGCCACCTCGCTCGAAGCCGGGCTCAAGTACATCATCGTCGGCGGCTTCGGCTCGGCGGTGCTCCTGTTCGGCTCGGCGCTCGTGTACGGAGCGACCGGCCAGCTGAGCTTCCAGGACATCGCCTCGACCAGTCCGACGAGCGAGGCCTTCCTCTTCGCCGGGCTCGCGATGCTGCTCGCGGGTCTCGCCTTCAAGGTCTCGGCTGCGCCCTTCCACATGTGGACGCCCGACGTGTATCAGGGATCGCCAACCTCGATCACCGCGTTCATGTCCGCCGCCACGAAGACCGCAGCGCTCGTCGCGATGCTCCGGGTCCTCGTCACGGCCTTCCCGGAGCAGAGTGACGTGTGGACGATCGCCGTCGCCGTGTTGGCAGCGATCTCGCTCGCCTGGGGCAACCTCGGCGCGCTCGCGCAGCGTGACATCAAGCGGATCCTCGCCTACTCGTCCATCTCGCACGCGGGCTTCCTGCTGATGGCCGTGTCCGCGAACTCGGAACGCGGTGGCGAGGCGCTCCTCTACTACCTCGTCGTGTACTCGGCGATGTCCGTGGGCGCGTTCGCCGTGGTCGCTGCGCGCGAGCGCGAGCTGCAGGCACCGGTGACGCTGGAATCGCTCGCCGGCTTCGGCTGGGAGCGCCCCTACCACGGCGTCGCGCTGTGGACGTTCATGCTCGGCATGGCCGGGTTCCCGCTGACGGGCGGCCTCTTCGGGAAGTTCTTCGTCTTCTCGGCCGCGTACGACGCCGGGGAGTGGTGGCTCGTCCTGATCGGCGTCGCCGCGACCGCCGTCTCGCTCGCCTACTACCTCAACGTCGTGCGCTGGATGTACATGCGCTCCGGCACGGAGCTGACGCTCGCGGTGGCGGGTGGCTCGCCTCCGCGGGACTCCGCGCTCGGCGTCGCGATCGGAGCCGCCGTGGTCGTCACCGTCGGCTCGTTCTTCGTGGTGCAGCCGATCCTCGACGTCGCCTCCGACGCGGCGTCCTCGCTCACCTTCTGAGTCGTTGCCAGCCGCCTCCCGATCGGGGAGGATCGCGTGCAGCAGGCAGCCGTCGACAGGAGGAGCCATGAGAGCACGCTTGATCGTCGCCACGATCGTCGCGGGCGGAATCGCACTCGCAATCGGAGGGACGATGGCGCTGGCCGGAAAACAGCCGCCACCCGATCTCTCGAAGTACCCGGATCTGCGAACGGTGGTTCCGGATCATCTGAACCTCGTCAACCAGCAGCAGCACGAGTACCTACGGTTTTCGAACGGGATCGCCAACACCGGCCCGGGGCCGTGGGCACTGCGCCCCGACCCACCGATCGGGACCGCGCCGATCACCAACGCGATCCAGGAGATCCGGTCCTCCAACGCCCAGTTCCTCTGCGGTACGCAGCCGAAGCCCTCGGACCCCTGCTACACGGTGCTCCAGGAGCAGGTCGTCTCGACGTTCGAGTACCACCCGACCCACAACCACTGGCACACGGCCAACGTGGCGCTCTTCCAGGTGCGGCAGGGGAGTCCCACTGGCGCGGTCGTCGGAGGGCAATCGGTCAAGGTGGGGTTCTGCCTCCTCGACCTCTACAACCTCGACGGTAACGCTCCGACGAGCGGGAAGGTGTTCTGGGACTGCTACACGAGCTACCAGGGGATTCAGTCGGGCTGGGTGGACGAGTACCACCAGGCGACAGACGGTCAGCAGGTCGAGCTGACCGGACTGCCGAACGGGACCGACTACTACCTCGTGTCGACCACCGACCCGACAGGCGCGTTCCTCGAGCAGGACAAGACCAACAACACCGCCTGGGTCAAGTTCACGCTCTCGTCGGACTCGAGCGGCAACCGCAAGGTCACGGTGACCGATCACTCTCCGTGCGAGAGTCCCGGCCTGTGCGGTGACGTCTCGCCCAACCGGTAGCCGACGGTGTCTCCCGGCCGG
>DATAET010000135.1:0-15840 GCA_036257855.1 Gaiellaceae bacterium
GTTCTCGAGCCGCTCGAGATGATCCTGAAGACGAAAAACGGCCGGTCCGGCCGCGGTCTCGTAACAGCGGATGCCCTCGAATACTCCGGAGCCGTAGTGAAGGCCGTGCGCGCCGACATGGATCCTCGCGTCCGCCCAGTCGACGAGCTCGCCGTTCATCCAGATCTTCTCGGTCTCTTGCATCGCGCCTAGGTCTCCTTTGCTTTGGACGAATCGTAGGATCGGTCGGTGACGACGTCCATCGGCCGCGCCCGGGCGAGGCGCCCGAGGTCGGACGGGGCTATTCCGAGGATGTGGCGTGAGGAGCCGGCTCCCGCCCAGACGAGGGGGTGCCGGTACAGCGCTCGGTCCATCAGCACGGCGTCGATGCTCGGAAGTGGGAAAGGGGCGACTGCCCCTGGTTCGAAGCCGGTCGCATCGGCGACCTCGCGGGCACTGGCCACGCGAGCCGAACCCGCGTCGAGTGCGCGAGCGACCTTCTCCGGGTCGACGCGCCTGTCCCCTGGGACGAGCGCGATGACCGGCCGCTCGTCGCACACGAGCACGAGCGACTTGACGATCTGGTCGAGATCACAGCCGACCGCTGCTGCGGCGTCTGCGGCCGTCGGCGTCCCGTCCGGGAACTCGTGGATGCGCGCGTCGGCTCCCGATTCGCGGAGGAACGAGGACACCCGTTCGACGGGCTCCGGCCACGCCGCACTCACGGGCGCAGACTACCTTTCGGCGCTCTGCAGACGTGCGGAATCAGCCCTGTTTCGAGCCGCGGCCATCAGCCGAGGTCCGGAAAGCGCACGTCGTCGAAGCCGGACGCGATGACCCGTTCGACGAGCTCCGGAGGCGCTGCCGAGTCGATCGAGAACGCCATGAGCGCCTTCCCGCCCTTGTTCCGCCGCGACACCGCCATGTTCGCGATGTTCACGCCGGCTTGGCCGAACATCGTCCCCACCCGGCCGATGACGCCTGGGACGTCGTCGTACGCGAGGAACGCCATCAGCGGGGCGAGCTCGATGTCGATCGCGAACCCGAGAGCGGACGCGAGGAAGAGGCGGTGCTCGGGCCCGACGGTCGTTCCCGCCACCTCGTCGTCGCCGTCATCGGTCGTGACGATGACGCGCACGAGCGTCGTGTACTGCTCCGAGGCGGCGAAGCGCTGCTCCGAGACCTCGATTCCCCGCTCGGCCGCGATGACAGGGGCGTTCACGTCGTTCACCGTCTCGTCGATTCGATCGCGAAACACGCCGCGCAGGGCTGCGACGGTGAGGAGCCTGGTGTCGTGCTCCGAGAGCGGGCCGTGAACTGCGAGGGTGACGCGAGACGGCCACCCCACCGCGAACGACATGGCCAAGCGACCGAGCTTCTCCGCGAGCGGGACGTATGGCCCGAGCAGCTCGAGCTCGCTCGCGTCGACGACGGGGATGTTCACCGCTGTCCGCACGACCTCGCCGTCGAGCGCGGCCGCGACTTGCTCCGCGATGACCACGCCCGCCCGGTCCTGCGCCTCGGTCGTCGACCCTGCGAGGTGCGGCGTCACGACCACCTGAGGAAGCCCGAGAAGCGGCCCGGCGTACGGCTCGGATGCGAAGACATCCAGTGCGGCGCCGGCCACCTTCCCCGAGCCGATCGCATCGACCAACGCGTCCTCGTCGATCAGCCCACCCCGTGCAGCGTTGACGATCCGCACTCCGTTCTTCATGTGCGTGAACGCCTCCCTATCGAGGAGCCCCCGTGTGTCGTCGTTGAGCGGAAGGTGGAGGGTGACGACGTCCGCCTGGGCGTACACGTCCTCGAGCGACGCGGCCGGCTCGACACCGAGCTCCCGGAACCGGTCGGCGGCGACGTAGGGGTCATACGCCACGACGCGCATGCCGAGGCCGAGCGCACGGCGTGCGACGAGGCGACCGATCCGTCCGAGCCCGAGCACCCCGAGCGTCTTGCCCGCGAGCTCGACGCCCGTGAACCGCTCGCGGTCCCACGTCCCCGCGGTGAGCGCCGCATGTGCCTGCGGCACGTTGCGCGCGAGCGCGAGGAGAAGGGCGATGGCGTGCTCGGCGGCGGAGTCGACGGTGGACTCGGCAGCGTTCGCGACCACGATCCCACGGCGCGTCGCGGCGTCGACGTCCACGTTGTCCACCCCCACGCCCGCCCTCCCGATCACCTTGAGGCGCGCCGCGCGCTCGATGAGCGGCGCGTCGATCCTCGTCGCGGAGCGCACGATGATCGCCTCGAAGCCGTCGATGATCGACGCGAGGTCCGACTCCGAGTCCTCGACGACGTCGAACCGCGCCTTCAGGAGATCGAGGCCGGACTGGGCGATCGGCTCGCGGACGAGAACGCGGGGGCGGTCAGACACGTGTTGCGTGGCGGCCGTACGCATCGAGGGCGCGAGCTGCAGCCTGCCCGGGCTCGATCTCGGCGCCGCGCTCCACCAGCAGCGTCTCGACGGCGGTGAGGACCGTCGTGATGTCGAGCACGTCGTAGTAGCCGATGTGCCCGATCCGGAACATCCGGGAGCCGAGCTTCCCGTGCGCACCCGCGACCGTGATGCCGAAGCGGTCGCGGAGCTCCAGCACGAGCTCCTTCGCGTCGATGCCGTCGGGCGTCAGGATTGCCGTGACGACCGCGGACCGCTCCTCGTCGGGCGAGAAGAGCTCGAGGCCCATCGCCTTCACGCCCTCGCGACACGCGTAGCCCAACGCGGCATGTCGAGCGAATGCCGCCTCGAGCCCTTCCTCGAGGAGGAGGCCGAGGGCGACGTCGAGTGCGGCGACAAGCGTGACGGCGGGCGTGAAGGGCGTCGAGCCGGTCTCGAGCGCCGCCCGCATGCGCTCCCAGTCGAGGTAGAAGCGGGGTGTCGTCGAGCGCCTGGACCGCTCCCACGCTTCCCGCGAGACCGTCACCAGCGAGAGGCCGGGTGGCGTCATGAGCGCCTTCTGCGACCCGGCGACGACGACGTCCAGCCCCCAGGCATCGGTCTCGAGCGGCACCGCGCCGAGGCTCGAGACGGCGTCCACGACGACCGTCGCGCCGATGCCCTTCGCGACCCGCGCGAGCGCCTCGACGTCGGCCACCACGCCGGTCGACGTCTCAGAGTGCACGAGGACGACAACCTCGGCCCCCGTCTCGGCGAGACGTGAACGCAGATCCTCCGGTTGCGGGGTCTCCCCCCACGCGTACCGGAGCTCATCGACGTCGGCCCGGTACTCCCCCGCCATCGCCGACCAGCGATCGCCGAAGGCGCCTGCGGTGACGACCAGCACGCGCTCCCCCGGCGACAGGAGGTTGACGACGGCCGACTCGAAGGCGGCCGACCCCGAGGCCGTGAACAGCAGCACGTCGTTCTGCGTGCGGCAGACATCCTGCAGCCGCCGGAGCGTGCGCAGCATGAGCTCGCGGAAGTCGGGGCCGCGGTGGTGGATGACAGGGGCAGCGCTCGCCGCGAGAACCTCGGGCGGCACCGGCGTCGGGCCGGGCGCCATGAGGTAGCGCTTCTTCACCGGGCGAGCGTAGCTACCTGGGCCGATGCCCAGAGAAGGACATGAGCTGTTGAAACGTCGGACGGTTCGTCCACCGCATCGTGTCGGGCAGGATGCCCGAGGCGAACCGGATCCGCTCCGCCGTCGCGTCCGCCCGCCACGACGACGGCACTGCGCCCTGTTTTGCCTCGAGCTGCGCGGCCGCCGCGTCGAGCGCCCCCCACAGGGCTTCGCGGCACGTCGTGAGGACGCCCGCGCCGCAGAAGCGCCGCGAGAACTGGCCGCGCACCTCCTGCCCGAGCAGGCCGCGCAGGTCCTTGTCGACGTACCCGTACCAGCCCGCGCTGTACGCCGAGCCGTCGGGGTTCGCGTCGTCGCTCGGCGGGATCAACGCCGCGAGCCGGGACACGAGCGGACCGAGGACCGGCCTCAGCACGGCGTCCGCGAGACGCGGCCAGGCCGCGTCCATCACCGCAGCGCCGGGATTGTCGATCTTCCCGTCGAGATCCTCGTCGATCCGGCTCGACCCGGCCGCCCCCCAGCTGTCGAGCAGGCCGGCGGCTGCTTCGGCGCGCGTGCTCGGAGCCGTGCCGGTCTGGAGGACCGCGCGGATCGCCGGCCAGACCCGTGCGACGCGCAGATCCTGAGTTGCAGCCTTGTTCATCGAGCCCGTGAGCGTCGCCAACGTGTGCTTCTTCCGCCCCGCGACGGCCGCCCGCAGAAGGTCGACGCGCTGGACGGAGCCGTAGCCGAAGTTCGAATCCGCGGCGCCGACACCGCCCGCAGGCCTGTTGTTCCAGTTGAGGATCGCTCCCGACGGCGGATCGACCGCCTGGGCATGGCCGGAGAAGGGCACGTATCCGCGCCAGTCGAACTCGCCGGTGCCGACCGTCGGCAGCGCGGGGTCGGTGTCCGGCGCGCGAACCGGCAGACGGCCGCTCGAGAAGAACGCGATGTCACGGTCGTCGGCGTAGAACCAGTTGAAGGCGAACTCGACCCGGCTCATCGTCGTCACGAAGCCCTTCGCCGAAGTGACCCGACCGGTGTCGAGCTCGTAGAACGCCCGCGACGACAGAAGCTCGCGTCCACGGGTCGAGCGCTGCGCGGAGATCGCCACCCGTTTTCCACCGACGGTCGCGTACCCGACGACGGGCCCGTGGGACGTCTCGTAGTAGGAAACCTCCTGATCCGACTCTCCGGGCGCCTTGATCGTCCCGGCAACGAAGCGACGCATCGGCTCGCAGAGCCCGCGGTACAGGTAATGCGTGTCGTCGTCGCAGAGGGTCTCGACGAAGAGGTCGAGGTTGTCCGCCTCGGACGACGTCGCGCTCCATGCGAAGTCCGGCCCCCGACCGACGAGCACGAACGGCACCCCGGGGAAGACAGCCCCACGCGCCGCGAAGCCCGCCCCGGAGAGCTCCATCTCCGCGAAGAACGCCGGGAACGTGTAGCCCACTTGCGGCCCGGCGACGAAGAGCGGATGCCTGGTCTCGGAGCGTTTGGCTCCGATCAGGAGGGCGTTCGAGCTCGCCGGCGGTGCCGCCAAGGCCACACCGGTGAAGCTGCCGTCGTCGAGTGCGACGCTGCCGGTCGGCGTCGCCGAGGGAAGCTCCTGCGGGAACGACCCGGGAACGGTGACCGGAGACTCGGGATCGCTCGCCTCGCGGAGGTCGGCGAAGACGCGCCGAGCCTCGGACTGGCCGAGCCGATCCACGAGTGCGTCGAGGAACATCGCGTTGCGCGCCTCCTGCCCCCCGTTCGTGCCGAACCTCCCCGCGATCAGCGCGGCGGCGGCGACGACGTCGTTGGCGGTAAAGGCGGCTGCCGCGATGCCATTGGCGCGGTTGTAGCCGTTGATCCCGGCTGCATAAGCGTCGACGAGCGCGAGCACCTTGCGACCGACCACTCCCTGCGAGCGGACCGCGTCGAGCTGGTTCGACAGGAACGCTTCCGCCTCCGCGCTCGGGACGAAGGTCTTCCCGGACAGGGCGAGGGCGAACGGGTCGAGTCCGGGCACGTCGAGAGCCGCGACGCGCGCCTGGCCCCGGATGAGCTCGAGGAGCAGGCCGCGGTCCGCCGCCGTCACCCAGCCTGCGCCAAAGGCGACGTCGGCCTCCGTCTTTCCCGTGACGTGCGCGACGCCGAACGCGTCGCGTGCGATCGTCACGCCCGGGCGGGGACGCTCGCGCCTTCCGCCCGAGACCGCCGCGCCGAGGGGTGCCGGCTTGAAGAAGCCACGGATGTCGCGTGCGGTCACGCCCCCCAAGAAGGGCGTGAACGAGTCGTACAGCATCGCCTGGTCGCGCGTGTGCCGGTCGAAGGCGAGGCTGCCGTTCTCCCCTGGAGGAAGGATGGTCCACGCAGCCGCCGCGTAGTCCGCCCTGGGAGTTGCCTCGAGAGGAGCAAGGACGACGACCGCGGCGGCGACGAGAGTCGCGGCGACCACGACCAGTCGTCTCAGCACGGGCGGATGCTACCGCCCCGAGACGCTCGAATTGCGCCCATCGCAAGGCGTGGCGGGGCCTTGAAGGCAATACAGTCCGTGCCCGTGGACGCTCTCCTCGCGTTCGTGGCGGCGCTCGTCACCCTGCGCCTCTCCGCCGACCTCGTGCGCCGCTTTCGTGCCCGCCGGGCGCCGGAGCTCGCCGCGTGGGCAGCTGGGCTCGCCTCGTACTCCCTCGCCGCGGCGGCCCTCGCCTGGGGCGCAGCGGCGGGCTGGAGCGACGCCGCCTTCCGGGTCTACTACCTCGGCGGGGCGCTGCTGACGGCCGCGCTTCTCGGCGCCGGATCGCTCCTCTTCGTCGGCCGCCGCCTCGTGGCCCCTGTCGCCCTCGCGTACGTCGGTCTCGCGATCGGCATTGCCGTCGCGGTGCCGCTCCAGCTCGAGCGGTCGAGCACGGGGATTCCGGAGGCGCAGGACGTCCTCGACCTCTGGCCGGCGCGTGTCGTCGCGATCGCCGCGAACTCGCTCGGCACGCTGGCCGTCGTCGCCGTCGCGGTCGTGACGATCCGGTCCCGTCCGCTCGGCAACGCGTTGCTGCTCGCCGGGATCGCGGTCGCGGGGATCGGCAGCGGCCTCGCCGGGCTCGGGGTGGGCGCGCTTGCGCCTGTGATCGTCGTCGCCGCCCTGCTCCTGTACGCCGGGTTCGTCACTCCCGGTCGCGCCGCCGCTCGTCGTTGAGCCGGCCCTGCTCCTCCCCGCTACGGCGCTCACGCAGCCAGATCGCGACGAAGAGCGCGACGACCGCCACGGCGATCGTTCCCTCCGCAATCGCGCCAGGAACGCCGCCGTGGGCGACAAGGAGGCTGGTGATCACGAGATCGGCGCCTCCGGGGCGTGAGCTGGCCGCTCCGGGGCGCGACCGGCGGGCGGAAGCGGCCCGGACGCGCCAGATCGCGCATCCGGACGCGCGAAATTGGGTCATCAGCCTCCTCATCCACGCGAAAGCAGCCATAGCCCTCCGACGGTGTAGAGCACCATCAACGCGAGCATCGAGTACTGGGAGCGGAGCGCGTCGCGCCGCCGATCGAAGACCGCGACGGCGCGATCGTGGGCGATCGCCAGCCCCGCCACGTGCCCGACGACCAGCGCGCCGACCTGGACGTACCAGACCTTGTTGGGGGCCACGATCGCCAGGTTGGGCGCGAAGTCGCGCGTCCCGAAGAGGTCCCAGCCGCGTCCGAACGGGTCCGAGGCAAGCGTGATGACGAACTGCCCCTGGATCACGAACAGCGAGAAGTAGTGCGCCACGAGGTAGGCGGCCGAGATCGGCACGAGCGAGAGCACGAAGTCGGGCACGAGCGAGCGTTGCCCCCGCACCAGCACGCGCGCCACGGTGACCGCGGCGAGGTACGTCAGTGCAACGCCGGACACGAAGAGCACCAGTCCTCCTAGGTTGACGAAGGTCGTCGCGAGGTCGACCGTGCGCTGGGGCGAGTCCGCGAGGTCGATCCGGATGTCGTTGAGCAAGTTCTGCCACTTCGCAGTCCGCTCGAACCCGTCGAAGCTCGTCGATCCGAGCATCACCGCGACGAAGACGAGCGCGCCGCGGCCGTGTATGGCACCTCCGAGCCCCGTGAACGGCCAACGGATGACGACCCTGCCCTGGCGTACCGCGAAGGGCGCGATCCGCGAGAGGAACTCGAAGGCAACCGCGAAGCCCTCGCCGTGGCGTGTCCATGCGTCCCGTCCGTAGACGGCCATCCCCGCCAGCGCCCAGTACGAGTAGAGCGCGATCGCGATCGCCAGCGTGCGCGGATAGGCCGGCCGGGGGTTCGCGAGCTCGAGCGCGACGAAGGAGAAGAGCGCCGCCGCGCCCGGATAGCGGCCGAGCCGCTCCGACCACTCGAGCACGGGCCGTGCCTCCCGTCCGGTGAGCTCGAGCAGCCAGACGGACCAGTCGGCGAGCGCCCGCCAGGGGCTGAGCGCTCGCCAGACGTTTCCGAAGAGGATCGAGAGCAGCGGGACCCCGAGCCAGAAGATCACGTAGACAAACGTTGGGGCGAAGTTCAGGAGCTCCACCGTCGTGCCGAACAGCGCCGTCGCGAGCGTGAGCACGAAGAGGCCGACCGAGACGACCTGCAGCACCACCCGGACCGCTCCGGACTGCAGGATCGCACTAAGCCTCTCGGGGAGCGCGCGTCCGTCCGCGTGCTCCTCGAGCAGCGGCCGCCTCCAGAGCAGCCCGAGGAGCGCAAACGAGACGACGAGGACGATCGCCGCGGCCGTGAAGAAGAACGACTCCGGGACCGGCAGGTCGCGAACCCCGCCGATCCCGTGAGCGAGGAAGATCACGGATTGACCGTCAGGTCCGCGATCTGGACGCCACGCTGCTCGAGCTCGACCTCGAACCGACCGGGCAGCGTCGCCGTGAACGGAAGGCGGATCGTGCCGCCGGCGGGGACGTCCTTCTTCATGTCGTAGCCGTGCAGGTGAATCTCGTCCGCGACGTCAGACGTCACGACGAGCACGACGTGGTCGCCTTTCGACACGGTCTTGCGCACGATCCCGCCCTTCGGCGCGCCGTTCTCGACGACGATGGCGACCTCCACCGGCTTCGGAGCCGCGGTCGTGGTCGTCCCCGAGGCCGTCGTCGTGGTGGTGGTCGACGTCGTCTCGGTCACCGACGTCGAGCCGTTGTCGCTCGAGCCGCAGCCGGCGAGGGTTGCGGTCACGAGGACGCAGGCACACAGTGCTGGAAGCGTCTTCACGGTTCTCCTTCGTTTCGAGCCGCCTGATCGGCGGCCTGAGGTCACGGGGACGCGAGGAGAACCGGTGGGGCGCGGCCGAGCGGGAGACGAAGGTCGCTGCGCGGCCGTGGATCGACGTCCGCGGCGGAGAGGGCGTACAGCACGAGCCGTGGCCGCCTCGGCCTGCGCGTCCTAGTGGGAGCGACGGCACGCAGGAGCCACCGCGCGAGCGCCCAAGCCGCGAGCGCGAACGGCACTTGCAGGAGAAGCCCGACGAGGAAGGCCGGAGTCGCCAGGAGGAACGGGACGCCCGTCCCGTGGACGATCCGCTCGAGGTGCTCCTGCGCGGCGAACGTCGTAAGCGCGACGAGCGGGAAAGCGGCGGCGCGAGGTGCCTGTAGGCGCGGGCCGAGCCCGCCGAGCGCGAGGCCCGCGAGCGTGAGCAGGAGGAGGATCTGCGGGACGTGCGCGAGGTACGAGTGGAAGGGATCGGTCGGCGTCCCGGTCAGGCGATAGGCGAGTGAGTGTGCGACCAGGACGCCGCCCGCGAGGACCGGTGAGACCACGAGCCACACCCGCGTGCGGGTCACCGCTCGATGATAGTCGCGTCAGGAACGACCGAGCGCGGCGAGCGCAAGGGGCGCCCAGCGCACCGAGAACTGCGGGCTGAGCGCGAGCGCTCGTACGTACGCGTCACGCATCGCCGCGCGGTGTCCCGCACAGCCTTGCGCATATCCGAGGTGGAAGTAGAGGAGCGGATCCTGCGTGCCGAGACGCAGCGCACGACGGGCCCACGGGAGCGCTTCCTTGCAGCGGCCCGCACGAGCGAGCGCCCACCCGAGCGCGTCGTCGCCGTAGATCGACGGACGGTCCGCGCGCGCGCGCCGTGCAAGCATCACCGTCTCGCTCGGGCGGACGTGCTGGTCCGCACCGTAGACGGCGGCCTCGAGATCGACGCGTACGCCGCTGGCCCGGAGGAGGCGCTCGATGACGCCGACGAGCCGGCGTTGCGCCCGAGCAGCTGCAGGGCGACCGGCACGATCGAGCAGATCGGCGAGCAGCGCGACACCCTGCTGGCTCGGGAGCGCCGCGACGGCTTCGCGGGTATCGGCGATCGCCGCCTCGTTCTCGCCGCGCGCGGCCTCGACGCGGGCGAGCTGGATGCGCGCAGCGGGGTAGCCGGGGAGCGCCTCCTCGGCCTCGCGAGCGAGGCGCTCCGCCCGGGTCAAACGGCCCAGAGCGAGGTCGAGCTTCGAGATCTCGACGAGCGCCCATGCACTCGACTCGGGTTGGCCTCCAGCCGCCTCGAGGGCGAGCTGCATGGCCGCCTCGGCACCGTGACGATCGCCCGTGAGCTCGCGCGCGTACGCGATGCGGGCGTACGAGGCGAGGCTCGGCCGAAGCGACACCATGCGCTCGAAGGCGGCGAACGCCGCCTGGTAGCGGCCGAGCTCGACGAGGGCGTCGCCGATGACGCCGTACGGCCGGGCCGAGCCCACGAGGAGCCGCTGCGCCCGCCGGCCGTAGACGAGTGCCGATCGAAACTCGTGCCGAATCAGCGCGAGCGAACCGAGCCCGAGTACGGCGTTCGGATCGCCCGGTCGGACTCGGAGCGATCGCTCGAGTGCCGTCTCCGACAGCGGGAGGTAGGACGCATCGCCCGCCTCGCGCCAACGCAGCTGGTACGCGAATCCGAGCTGCACGAGGGCGTCCGCGTCGCGAGGTCGGGCCCGAACCGCCGCCTCGAGGCCGCGAACCGCCGTTCCCGAGAGGCTGCCGCCCGCCGGCGAGAGCGCTCGCTGCGCGAGCGCTCTCGACTCGACGGTCGGGCCGCCGCCTGCCGACGGGGCCTCGGCGAGCACTCCACCCAGGAGCCCACCGAGGGCGAGCGCGACCGCAGTCGCGCCCGCCACGAGGAGTGCTGTGCGTCGTCTCACACGCGCCCCGACGTCGCTCCTACCGGTGTCCCGTGTGCTCGTAGCCGCGGTTCGGTGCGGCGACGTACGGGAAGCTCGACAGGAAGCCCGCCTCGTTCATCTGCACCCCGTCCGAGACGATGTCGTTCGGCGAGAACTGGCAGAGGCCGAGGAGGCCGTTCAGCGCCGCGCCGTAGCCGCACGCGACCGCGCGCAGCTCGATGTCCGTCACGTCGTCGATGAGCCGGCGCCCGTTCGGGAACCCCGCGAGATCCGGTGACGGCGCGAGAACGCCGAGCGGGTTGGGGCTCGCCGACGGCGGGATGGCCGTGTTCAGGCGGAGCAGATCGGCCTTCGTCGTGCCCGTGAAGTTCAGGTTCGCCGCCCCCGGCAGGTCGACGCCGGTGAGCAGAACAGCGACGAGATCGTCACGGTTCGACGTGAGCGTGTCCGCGACCGGCGGCCCGTAGAGCGCGTTCACGAGCCCTGCGAGCTCCGGCGAGCGGTAGCGGTCGAGGAACTGGGCGTCGTCCTTCGGGTCGGATGCGTTCCAGTAGTCCTTCTTGCCGACCGGGATGATCACCTCGTTCACGAGCGGGTTGCCCAGGCGCGAGACCTGGACGTACGGGCCGTTCGCGTCGAACGTCCCGTCGCCACGGAGGATCCGGATCTTCGGCCGACTGGCGCTGGCGTAGATCCCGACGACACCGTCCGCAGCAGGCGCCGCGAGCAGATCCGTCTTCGGCACCTGGATCGCGATCGAGTGTGTGTTGTAGTTCAGGACGCCGTCCTGGCCGGCCTCCGCCGCGCTCGGCGGCTGGAAGGCATGGAACGGGTTGAACGGCCGCAGACCACCGAGGTCGAAGATCGACCCGAGGTCGACGAAGAACGGGTCGTCGCGTGGCCCGGCGAAGACCTTCCGGTTGCCGCCGAGATCGGCGACACCCTGGAACGGGTCGTAGGTCGGATTCGAGCGCGGCCCGATGTTCGCGGGCGGCACGGGAAGGTTCGACGCCAACATGGTCGAGCCGCCGGCCGTGACGCGGGTCACGGAGTACGTCTGCTTGACGTTCAGCTCTGGGTCGGTCGGCGAGGTGACCGGACCGGTGTTGTAGAGGAACGTGTTCGGGTTGCCGACGGCCGTGCTGAACCGGAACTGGTACGTGACGTCGTCACGTGCGTCGCCCGAGTTGTCGACGTGCAGCTCGTAGAGGACGGTCGGGTCGAAGCGGTAGTAGTTCGGCCCGCCCGCTGGATCCTCGAACGGGATGTAGTTCGCGATGATCGTGACCGTGCTCGGCTTGTCCGGGCTCACGAACGCGTAGACGTCCGTGTTGTCGGCGGCCGGGTCGTCACCGATCAGCGGCGCTTCACGGTGACTCGAGGCGGTCGCCGCCGATGGACCGACTGTTCCGACGAGTGCGGCAGCCGCGACGGCACCCGCGACGGCCCCGACGAGCGCGAGAAGCAGGACTCCCCTCTTCATGCCATCTCCTTTCCCCGTGTGACGGAGGTCGCGGCTGGTTCGCAGCCGGCCGCGTTCCGGTTCGTTAGCGTCCGGTCGTCGAGGCAGGAGGAGTCGCGTGGACTGGGATCAGAACGTCGTCTGGATCACGACCCGCAGGATCAAGCCCGGCACGTACGAGGAGTTCAGGAAGGCGTGGCGGCCGAAGACGTTCCCCGAGGGGATGCTCCGTGCGTACGAGTGCTTCTCGAAGGAACGGGACGAGGTCGTCGGCATCTCCGTCTGGGACACGCTGGAGTCGCGCGAGCGCTACCGGAAGTCCGAGGTGGAAGCCGAGCGCCAACGCGCGATGGCGCCGTTCGTCGACGCCGAGAGCTCGGGCCTCTACGTCGGGCGCGAGCTGGAGATCCCGAAGGGCACCTAGGCCTCGAGGCGTTCGCGGACGAGCTCCGACACGACGCGGGGATTCGCCTTGCCCTGCGTCTCCTTCATCACCTGGCCGACGAAGAACCCGAGGAGGCCTTCTTTCCCACCTCGGTACGCGGCGACCTGGCCGGGGTTCTCCTCGAGGATCCGGTCGACGATCGGACCGAGCGCGGCGGCGTCCGAGACCGCCTCCTGCGCCAGGTAGGGATCGGCCGAGAACCCGGGCTCCGCGAGCTTCGAAATCGCCTCATCGAAAGACGAACGTGGGATGCGGTCGCGGGCGTCTACGAGCTTCGCGAGCTCCACGGGTGACACCGCGGCGGCGTCGACACCGGCGCCGACGAGGTTGTTCGCGACGACGTTGGCTACCGCGACGCCGTCCGCGCCGGCCGCGACGGTCTCGTCCCAGAGCGCGTCGAGCCCTCCCGTCACGAGTACCGTGGCGCGGTCGAGGTCGAGAGCCGGCTCGATGCGCCGAATTCGTGCCGCCGGTGCCTCCGGTAGCTGCATACGGAGAGCCTCCACCAGCCCCGCAGGAGGCTCGATCGGGACGAGGTCGGGCTCGGGGAAGTAGCGGTAGTCGTCGGCCTCCTCCTTCGTGCGGCGGGCGGTAAGGGTGCCCGTCGCAGCGTCGAAGTCGTACGTCTGCTGGTGCAGATCCTCCCCGGACTCCCAGACGCCTATCTGCCGCTCGACCTCCGCCTCGATCCCGCGGGCGATGAAGGTGAACGAATTCATGTTCTTGATCTCGGTTCGCGTCCGCAGCTCGTTCGAGCCGGCGGGACGAACGGAGACGTTGGCGTCCGCGCGTAGCGCGCCTTTCTCCATCTCCGCATCCGAGATGCCCAGCTCGACGATCGTCTGCCGCAGCAGCTGCAGGAACCGCTTCGCCTCGTCAGCGGACCGGAGGTCCGGCGCGGTGACGATCTCGACGAGCGGCGTCCCACCGCGGTTGAAGTCGATGAGCGAGTGTTCGGCCCCGCCGATGCGGCCCGAGCGACCGCCGACGTGCACCGTCTTCGCCGCGTCCTCCTCGAGGTGCGCGCGGACGATGCCGATCACACGGTCGCCATCAGCAGTAGGTAGTACCACCTTGCCGTTAATGCAACAAGGTAGATCGTACTGCGAGATCTGATAACCCTTCGGCAGGTCCGGATACGGGTAGTGCTTTCGCGAGAACATCGCGTGGCCGGCGATCTCGGAGTTCAGCGCCAGCCCGAGCAGGATCGTCCACTCGACCGCCTGGCGGTTCGCGACCGGCAACGCCCCCGGGAAGCCGAGGCACACGGGACAGGTCTGCGTGTTCTCTCCCGCGCCGAACCCGACCGGGCAGCGGCAGAACATCTTCGTCCTCGTCTTGAGATGGACGTGGATCTCGAGACCGATGACCGGCTCCCAGTTCATCGCAGGCGCTCCGGGACGGTGTCGAATCCGATGGCCTGCTCGAACACATGCCCGACGCGGAAGAGACCGTTCTCGCCGAACTGCGGCCCGATGAGCTGCAGCCCGACCGGAAGCCCGTCCGACAGCCCGCACGGGATCGAAAGCCCCGGCAGGCCGGCGAGGCACGACGGGATCGTCAGGAGGTCGCAGGCGTACATCGCGAGCGGATCGGCGGCCTTGTCGCCGACGGCGAACGCGACCGTCGGCGAGGTCGGAGTCACGATCGCGTCGAACCCCTCGAGCGCGTCGCGGTGCTCGCGGATCAGCAGCGTCCGCACCTTCTGCGCCTGCCCGTAGAACGCGTCGTAGTAGCCCGCCGAGAGCGCGTACGTGCCGAGCATGATGCGGCGCTTCGGCTCAGCGCCGAACCCGTCGTCGCGGGTGCGCTCGACCATCTCGTCGTACGTCGCGGCCTCGGTCCGCGGCCCGTAGCGGACGCCGTCGTAGCGCGCGAGGTTCGAAGACGCCTCCGCCGGGGCGACGAGGTAGTAGCACGGCATTCCGTACCGGTACGACAGCGGCAGGTCGCACTCCCCCACCTCGGCGCCGAGGTCACGCGCGAGCTCGAGCGCCCCCTCGAAGGCTGTGCGTACTCCCGGCTCGATCGCCTCCAACGACTCGACCTGCTTCGGAATGGCGAGTCGGATCCCGGCGAGGGAATCGCCTTCCGGCAGCGCGACGGCCTCAGGAAGCTCCGCCGTCGTCGAGTCGAGCGGATCCCGCCCGGAGATGATCGAGTACAGAAGAGCGACGTCGCGCACGGTTTTCGCGACCGGGCCGACCTGGTCGAGACTCGACGCGAACGCGACGACGCCGTAGCGAGAGACGGTTCCGTACGTAGGCCGCAGCCCGACGTTGCCACACAGTGCGGACGGCTGCTTGATCGAGCCTCCCGTGTCGGAGCCGAGCCCCCACGGCGCGAGGCCGGCCGACACGGCGGCGGAGGTCCCTCCGCCCGATCCGCCGGGAACCCGCGAGGGATCCCAGGGATTGCGCGACGGCCCCCAGGCCGAGTTCTCCGTCGAGGAGCCCATTGCGAACTCGTCGGTGTTCGTCTTGCCGAGCAGGGAGAGCCCCGCGGACTTCACGCGGGCGGCGACCGTGGCGTCGAAGACGGGCACGTACCCCTCGAGGATCCGCGACCCGGCGGTCGTCTCGACGCCCCTCGTCGAGATGACGTCCTTGAGCGCGATCGGAACCCCCTCGCCGGCCTCATCGCAGGTGCGGAGGTAGCAGTGGAGCTCGGCGTCGCCCTCGGCGATCGCGGCGAGATACGCGGAGTGGAGCTCTGCCGCCGAGAGCTCGCGGCGCTCGAGCAGGCTCGTCGCCTCCTCAGCCGTCAGTCGCAGCGTATCGATCATGCGTCCACGGGTGGGACGCGGAAGCTGTCGCCGTCGCGATCGGGCGCGTTGGCGAAGACGTCGTCGAGCGCGAGCGACGATCGCGGCTCGTCTTCGTCCCAGACGTTCACGAGATCGAGCGGATGGGTGGTCGGCGGAACGTCCGCGAGGTCGAGCTCCGCGACCACGCCGACGGCCTCGAGGATCGCGCCGAGCTCGACCGTCAGCTGCTCGAGCTCCTCGTCGGTCAGCGCGAGGCGCGCGAGCCTCGCGACGTGGTGCACCTCGTCTCTCGAAATCGCCACTTCGAAGATCCTCCCGGAAACGAGGCGGGCTCCCTGTTGGGAGCCCGCCGGTTACGTCGATACGAGTTCGGTCAGCTCGCCGCTGCGACGACGTTCGCGGCCTGGGCACCCTTGGGACCCTGGACGACCTCGAACTCCACACGCTGGCCTTCGGTGAGGGTCTTGAAGCCGTCCATCGCGATCGCGGAGAAGTGGACGAAGACGTCGTCCCCACCCTCGCGCTCGATGAAGCCGTAGCCCTTCTCGTTCGAAAACCACTTGACGGTGCCCTGCTCCACTACT
>DATAET010000136.1:0-2722 GCA_036257855.1 Gaiellaceae bacterium
GAGCTGAAGACGAAGCCGACGCAGCATTCCGTCAACGAGCTCCGGCGGATCGGCATCCACCCCGACGTCGTCGTCTGCCGCTCGACGGAGCCGCTCTCCGACGACATCCGCGACAAGATCGCGCTCTTCGCCGACGTCGACCGACGCGCGGTGATCGGCTCGCCGGACGTCCCCGACGTCTATCTCGTCCCGGAGGTGCTCCAGGCGGAGGGTCTCGACGCGCTCGTGTGCGAGAAGCTCGGGCTCGACACGCCGGTCGCCGACCTCGGCGAGTGGCGCGACCTCGTCGAGCGCACGCGCGAGCTGCGTGAGGACGTGGAGATCGCGCTCGTCGGGAAGTACGTGAAGCTCCACGACGCGTACCTCTCCGTGCACGAGGCGCTGAAGCACGCCGGCGTGCACGCGGGCTGCCGCGTCCACGTCCGCTGGGTGGACGCCGAGAACATGTCATACGAGGAGGCCGTCCGCGAGCTCGAGCGGGTCGACGGCGTGCTCGTCCCCGGAGGCTTCGGCTCACGCGGCTGGGAGGGGAAGATCCTCGCGTGTCGGGTCGCGCGCGAGCAGGAGATCCCGTACCTGGGGATCTGCCTTGGAATGCACGTGGCCGTCTCGGAGTTCGCACGCCACGTCTGCGACATGGAGGGGGCCAACTCGACGGAGATGGATCCGGAGACGCCCTACCCCGTGATCGACCTCCTCCCCGAGCAGAAGGAGATCGAGGATCTCGGCGGCACCATGCGCCTCGGTGCGCAGGCCGTCGAGCTCGAGGAGGGCACGCGGGCCCGGGACGTCTACGGCGAGCCCGTCGTCCACGAGCGTCACCGGCACCGTTACGAGGTGAACAACGAGCTCCGCCAGCGCCTCGTCGACGGGGGTCTTGTCGTCTCGGGGACGTTCCAGGACGGTCGGCTCGTCGAGGTCGTCGAGCTCCCCGAGCATCCGTGGTTCGTCGCCAGCCAGTTCCACCCCGAGTTCAAGTCCCGGCCGACGCGCCCCGCGCCTCTCTTCCGCGAGTTCGTCGCCGCTGCGCTCGAGCGCGCCCGGTCGCGCTCGGGCGTTCGCGCTGTGGCGACGTAGCGCACGTCATCCGAACGATGATTCGGATCGTGCGGAAAGCGGGTATATGCTCGTGCTCAAGCGAAAGGCGGCGACTGTGGCGACTGAACTCGACACTGCCTCACGCGGACGCTTCCTGCGGGTGGGCGCGGCAGGCGCCGGGACGCTTGCACTGGGGACGGTGCTGGCGGCAGGAGTGCCCCGGCTCGGCCTGTCGGGGACCTCGCAGGCGCGTGACGTCGAGATCCTCAACTACGCCCTCGTCCTCGAGGAGCTGACGGCGGCCTTCTACCAGCAGGCGCTCGCTCACTCTGGGCTCTCCGGAGAGCTCCGCGAGTTCGCGCAGGTCGTCGCCGGCCACGAGCGCCAGCATGTCGGGCTCCTGCGCGATGCACTCGGGGCGAACGCCCGCAAGGTACCCCGGTTCGCCTTCGGAAACGCCGTGTCCAACCCGCGGCGGTTCGCCGCGACCGCTGTTGCGCTCGAGGAGCTGGCGGTGGCCGCGTACAACGGCCAGGCAGGCAACGTCTCCAAGCCGGTGCTCAAGGCGGCGGCGAGCATCGTGTCGGTCGACGCCCGGCACGCTGCCTGGATCCGCGCGATCCAGGACAAGCGGCCGGCGAGCCAGGCGACCGACGTCGCGAAGACGAGACGGCAGGTGCTCCGCGACGTCGACCGCACGGGATTCGTCAGGAGCTAGCGCATGGACCTCGACCTGCACTCGATCGACCGCGACGGCGCCCTCCGCGAGGTGGAGGCCGCCCTTCCACGTGAGACGCGCAAGGACTTCCTGCTCGGAACGCTGGCGGGGGGAGGGGCCGCGCTCGCGGCGCTGGCGCTCGCCGAGCCCGGCATGGCGGCGACGAAGACCGACATGGAAATCCTCAACTACGCCCTCACGCTCGAGTACCTGCAGGCGGCCTTCTATACGGAAGCGGAACGCCGGCGCGCTCTGCACACGGCCGTCGCCCGGGAGACGACCCGCGTGCTCGGAGCCGTCGAGCGGGCGCACGTTGTTGCGCTCCGCAAGGTTCTCGGGAGCGCTGCGGTGGCCCGGCCGTTCTTCGACTTCGGCGGGACGACCGAGGACGAGGACGCGTTCATTCGCACCGCGGTCGCGTTCGAAGACCTCGGGACAGCCGCGTACAAGGGGCAGGCGTACCGGATCGACTCGCCCGCCCTGCTCGCCGCGGCGGTCTCGATCCACTCCGTTGAGGCGCGTCACGCCGCGTGGATCCGGTATCTGGCGGGAGCACCTCCCGCCTCCAGCGCGTTCGACGAGGGCAAGTCGATGCCGGAGGTCCGTCGCCTCGTGGCGTCGACCGGGTTCATCGTGCAGCGACCCCGCACCCGATCGGGGGCGGAGCCACGATTCACCGGCTGAACAGCCGCGGCTCCCGTGCCGGCGGAGCGGTCGCTCTCGCCGTGGTCGTCGGTGCGGCGATCGGGGTGGTGGACCGTGGCGAGAACGTCCCGGCCGCTTCCGGCGCGAGCTCGCTCGCGGCCGAGATCCCCGCCCAGGATCCACTCGGGCCCCCGGCGCGGCCCGGCCTCGATGTCCCGCAGCCTCGTTTGCTCGATGCGCGACGCGATGGAGCGACGCTCTGGGCGCCGGTGCACCGATCGTTCGAGATCCGCGACGCGCCCTCGCGCACTGCCAACGTGG
>DATAET010000137.1:0-6799 GCA_036257855.1 Gaiellaceae bacterium
TGGAAGACCATCGCGATGTCCCGATCCTTCGGCGGTAGGTCGTTGACGATCCGACCGTCGATCCGCACGTGCCCCGAGGTGATCGACTCGAGCCCGGCGATCATCCGCAGCGCCGTCGTCTTGCCGCAGCCGGACGGACCGACGAACACGACGAACTCGCCGGCGGCGACCTCGAGCTCCAGGCCGGTGACCGCCTTCGTCCCGTCGGAGTACACCTTCGTGAGGCTCTCGAGCGTGATCTCGGCCATGCCGATCGTGAGGAATCTACTAGGATCGGCCGCGTTCCATGGAGGCGCACGCAGTGCGGTCGGAACGGGCCTCGAGGCGGTGGCGTCACGCCCTCGAGAGTCGCCGCGTCCTCGCGCCCCTCCTCATCGCCCCCGCGGTCGTCTTCATGGCGCTCGTCGTCGGCGTTCCCTTCGTCTGGGCGATCTACCTCAGCTTCACGGACGCGATTGGCGGCTCGCTGACCGGACACTGGGTCGGATTCGACAACTTCACGAACGCGTGGCACGACGACAACTTCCGGCGCGCCCTGCGGAACACGCTCGTCGTCACGCTGGGCTCGCAGGCGCTCGTCGTCGTCGGAGCGGCAGTGTTGTCGAACTTCCTCGTACGCGACTTCCGCGGCAAGTGGATCGTGCGCTTCCTCGTCGTCTTGCCCTGGGCCGCCCCTGTCGTCCTTTCGACGATCACATGGCTGTGGCTCCTCGACTCGCTGTACAGCGTCCTCAACTGGACGCTCGCGCAGCTGCACCTCGACAACGCACTCGTCTGGATGCTCGGCGCGGTCCACATCGAGAACGGCGCCCAGGTTCCGCTGCAGTGGCTTGGCCGCCCGAACCTCGCGCTCCTCGCGATCACGATCGTGCACGCCTGGCGGATCCTCCCGTTCGCGGTCGTGATCTTCATCGCCGGTCGCGCGTCCATTCCGACCGAGGTCGAGGACGCATCGCTGATCGACGGTGCGACTGGCGTGAAGAAGCTCTGGTACGTCGACCTGCCGCTTCAGCTCCCGATCGCGCTCGTGGCGGTGCTGTTCGGAATCGTGTTCACGGCGGTCGACTTCGCCGTCGTCTACATCCTCACCCACGGCGGCCCGTTCAACTCGACGCAGGTGCTGACGACCTGGGCCTACGCGATCGGGATCGACTCGGGCTCGCTCGGCGAGGGAGCGGCGATCTCACTCTTCCTCTTCCCGCTCCTGATCTTCGTGACCATCGGGATGCTCTTCTTCGCGCGGCGGGCGCAGGTGAGCTGATGACGCGGCGCCAAAAGCTTCTCACCTACGCCGTCGTCGTGCCGTTCGCGATCGTCCTCTCCTTCCCCTTCTATTTCGCCCTCGTGACGATGTTCAAGACGAACCTCGACCTCGCGGACGTCCAGCACTCGCCCTACGTCTACAACGACCTCCAGGGACACTTCCACTGGGACTTCTGGAACTACGCGACGCTCGAGCACGTCCGGTTCCTGTTCGAGGACACGAACTACCCGACGTGGCTCCTGAACACGCTGCTGGTCGGTGCCGCCGTGGTCGGCATCACGCTGCTTCTCGCCATGCCGGCGGGCTACGCGCTCGCGCGGCTTGCAGGCGGGTGGGGGCAGAGCGCGGGGATCGCGATCTTCCTCGTGTACCTCGTCCCCCCGACCCTCCTCTTCTTGCCGCTCTCACGGCTCATCTCACAGCTCGGTCTCAGGGACTCTCTGTGGTCCCTCATCCTCGTCTACCCATCCTTCACGGTGCCCTTCGCCACGTGGCTGCTGATGGGCTTCTTCAAGACGATTCCCCAGGAACTCGAGGACGCGGCGCTGATCGACGGTGCGTCGCGCCTGAAGGCGCTCTACCTGATCGTCCTGCCCATCTCGCTTCCGGGGATCCTCACCGTCGTGATCTTCGCCTTCTCGCTGTGCGTGAACGAGTTCATCTACGCGTTCACGTTCATCTCGAGCTCCGACCAGCGCACGGTATCGTCGGGCCCCCCAAACGACCTCATCCGTGGGGACGTCTTCTTCTGGCAGTCGCTCATGGCCGCCGTGCTCATCCCGACGATCCCCCTCGCACTGCTCTACAACGCCTTCCTCGACAGGTTCATCAAGGGCTTTACAGGAGGCGCGTTCCGCTAGAGAATCGACCTCGAAAGGAGGGATACGCGTGGCAGACGTAGCCGACGAGGTCGAGGAACGAACCTCGGCACTCACCCGCGGCGATCTACTGAGGAGGGGCGCCGCGGCCACGTTCGCGGTCGGGATGTTCGGGGGCCTGAGCGACAAGGCGCTCGGGTTCTACGGGCCGCTCCGGTTCGCGGGCAAGCAGCTCTCGGGTGACCTCCGGATCCTGCAGTGGATCCACTTCGTCCCCGACTACGACAAGTGGCTCGACAACACGTACATCAAGCAGTGGGGCGAGGCGAACGACGTCGACGTGAAGGTCGACCACATCAACAACGCCCTGCTCTTCAGCACGGCGTCGTCCGAGGTCGCCGCTCAGGACGGCCATGACCTCTTCCAGTTCCTCGCTCCGCCGTCGTCGTTCCAGAAGCAGGTCGTGCCCATGGACGACCTCGTGCAGGAGGTGTCGAAGAAGCTCGGCCCGATGACGAGGGTCGCGAAGCGGAGCGCCTACAACCCGAGAACGAAGCACTTCTTCGGGTTCCCCGACAACTACGTCCCGGACCCCATCCACTACCGGGGCAGCCTCTGGAACCAGATCGACACCCCCGTCCGCACCTGGGAGAACATCCGCCAGGGCGCGCCCAAGCTGAAGGCGCTCGGGCACCCGGTCGGCCTCGGCATGTCGAACGAGCTCGACTCGAACATGCTGCTCTTCGCAATCCTCTACTGCTACGGCGGCTTCATCCAGAACGAGGCGGGTCAGATCGTCTTCGGCCAGGGCTCCAACCGGAAGGGCGCGATCCAGGCACTTCAGCTGATGCGCGACATCTACACGAACGGCATGTCCGACGAGGTGTTCGCGTGGACCGCGCAATCGAACAACCAGGCGTTCCTCGCCGGCCGACTGGCCCTCGCCGAGAACGCGGTCTCCATCGCGCGCACCGCCGAGGACTCGGGCAACACCGCGCTGTCCGACGACACGTGGCTCGCGCCGATCCCGGCCGGCCCCCACATGCGCATGGGGAACGAGCACGTCATGGGTGTCTTCGTCATCTGGAAGTTCGCGAAGAACAAGGATGCGGCGCAGAAGTACGTGGTCGATCAGCAGCTCGGCTACCGGACCCACTTCGTGCAGAGCAAGTTCTACAACTTCCCCGCCTGGACGGGCGCGATCAAGGGCGGGTTCAAGACCATCCGCAAGATGACGGCCGCCGACAAGCACAAGCCGCTCGGCAAGTACACGGTGCTGACGACCATCGCCGAGAAGTACACGACGAATCTCGGCTATCCAGGCTTCTCGAACGCCGCCATCGACGAGATCTTCAACCGCTACCTCGTACCGCAGATGTTCGCGCAGGTGGCGCAAGGCAAGATCAGCCCCGCCGACGCGGTGACGTCGTACGACAAGCAGTTCAAGGTGATCCGCCGGAAGTGGGTGGACCAGGGGCTCCTGTAGCAGGCTCGATCTCTCGTTCGCGAGGGCCCCGGTGACGGGGCCCTCGTCGGTTCAGTCCGCGAGGAGGACGACGGCCTTCGCACCCTGCTGTTGCGCGGCCCAGGCATCGCCCACGTGCTCGAGCGGAAACGTCTCGACATCGATCTTGATCCGGCCCGCCGCGACGTGCTCGGTGACTTCGCCGTAGGCCCTTCGCAGCTGGTCGATCGTGAGCAAGAAGCTCCCGTGACCCAGGATCGACAGCCCCTTGAGCCGTATGGAGGCAGAAGTGAGCGTGGCCTCAGGCCCGGCGGACTGTCCGAGCTGAACGACTCGTGCATGGGGGACGGCGGCATCCACCGCCGCTCGAGCAGGCTCGCCCCACAGCGGGTCGACGACCAGCGTCGGACCACCCTCTCCGCAGGCGTCGCGGATTCGCTCGACGAGATCGGCGCCGTCGAGCACGACCGTCGCGTCGGCGCCCAGCTCCTTGCAGCGCTCGAGCTTCGTCGCGTTGCGGCCCGCCGCGACGACGCGTTCGGCGCCGAGGAGACGCGCGGCCTGGGTAGCGACCGATCCAACCGTCCCCGTGGCGCCGAGAACGAGCACACGGTCACCAGCCACGACCGGCGCGCGCCAGGCAACCGGTATCCAACCCGCGATGCCGGCGATGCCGCAGGCCACTGCGACCGCGTCGTCGAGATCGTCCGGGACTGGAATGGCCGCTGCTCGAGCGAAGTCGACACGCTCCGCCAGAAATCCGTCTCGCCGGGTGCCGAAGCCCTCACCGAAGAGGTAGAGACGCTCGCCGTCGATACGCCCGACCGCTTCGCAGCCCGGTACGAACGGGACCGGTGGATGCCCGGCCGGAAACCGCCCTGAGCCCACCGCCAGGTCGAGCGGATTCAGCGCAACGGCGAGTATCTCGACAGTACCGTCGCCGTCGATCTCTGTGGACGCTGGCGGCTGGCCGAGCTCCGCGATCTGCGCTCCGCGCATCTCGCCATCGTACGACCTGGCCATCCGTACCATGCCCTCGTGCGGGACCCGTCCCACTTCAGCGACGTCGTGTGCTCCTTCTGCGGTCGTCACAACCGCGAGGTCCGGGTCGTCACGAACGACGCCGGGCTGGTCATCTGCCAGGTCTGCGTCGCGCGGTGCGCCGAGATCTTCGACCTCGAGGTCGGCCTCGAGGGACCGCCGGACGGCTGGACCGCACGTTGGCCCCTCAAGCGTTGACGTTGCTAGCGTGAGGCCCGTGGGAGCGACGCTCGAGGGGCGCGTGCTCGCGGTCGCCGGCGGCGCCGGCAACCTGGGTCCGACGGTCGTCCAGCGACTCGCCGACGAGGGGGCGCTCCCGTGCGTGTGCGGCCGCGACCGCAAGACCCTGGACGCACTCGCGTCCGAGCTCGACGCCACGATCGAGACCGACGTCGTCGACCTCCTCGACCCGGCCGCCCCGAAGGCTTGGGCGGACGACCTCGCGTCTCGACACGACGGCCACGTCGACGGGCTCATCCAGCTCGTCGGCGGCTGGCGCGG
Organism: Gaiellaceae bacterium; assembly: GCA_036257855.1. Classification (GTDB taxonomy): domain Bacteria; phylum Actinomycetota; class Thermoleophilia; order Gaiellales; family Gaiellaceae; genus GMQP-bins7. Next base: position 5,090 of record DATAET010000137.1, read on the forward strand.
TGGCCAACCGATCGAGGAGGCGCCGCTCGAGGACTGGGACGTCTTGAGCGACCTCCTCGTGCGCACCGTCCAGCATGCGACCCAGGCATTCGCGTCACATCTCATGGCGAGCGGCCGAGGCCGCTTCGTTCTCGTCTCAACCGGCCAGGCGCAGGCGCCGACGCACCCGAACGCGGCCTACGCAGCCGCCAAGGCCGCGTCGGAGACGTGGACGCTCGCGCTCGCCAACCGCTTCAAGGGAACGGGCGCGACCGCGAACATCGTCGTCGTGAGCGCGATCGTGACTCCCGCCATGCGTGCGGAGACGCCCGAGAAGGACTTCTCGACCTTCACGCCCGCGGAGGAGATCGCCGAGGCAATCGCCTACATCTGCTCGGACGCGGCCTCGTCGATGAACGGCCAGCGCCTCACGCTTCGCGGCGCGGCCTAGGACGAGCGCGCGCGCAGCTCCATCCGCAGCCGGAGCCCGGCAACGAGGAGCAAGCAAGCGAGGACGACCCAGAGGTATGCCTCGGGAGCGCCCGCCACGAGGCAGACGCCCAGAACCGCGAGCTGGGTCGACAACCCGAGGTTTGCGAGGACGCCGACCGTGAGCCAATCGATGGCGTCTCGTCGGAAGGCCCGGCGGACGCCGCGGTCGAGCGGTCCGAAGACGAGCCCGTAGATCCTCGTCAACACGTGCTCGACCCATCCGCCAGCCGGACCTGGCCGAGGCGACGCGGTTCCGAGCGCCTCTCGCCGGAGCTCGGTCACGTTGAAGTCGACGGCGAGGACGATCGTCAACGCGAGGAAGGCGACAGCCGCCAGCACCGGCTCGCCCGTCACGTACGCGAGCGCGGCGAAGATCCCGGCGTTCACGACGAGGTCCGCCTCCGTGTCCAGGTAACGGCCGGCGAGCGTGACCCGGCCGCTCGCACGCGCGAGCTGCCCGTCCGTGTTGTCGAGGAGCGTCTTGACCTGGAGAAGCACTGCGGCGGCGAGAAGCTGTCCTCGTGCGAGAGCCAAGGCAGCGACCAGCCCGGTCGCTGCATTCGCGAGAACGACGGCCGTCGGCGCCACGCGCCCCCTCAGAAGCAAGGCGACGAGCGGTCTCGAGAGCGGCCGGAACACGAGCTCGAGGACGAGCTCGCGCCCGGCACGCCGCTCGTCACCGTCGACGACGTCGCCTCGGGAGCACTCGGTCGAGACCGTCATCTGCTGCGATCGTAGATACTGGCCGCATGGCGATCGACGGCTGGAGCGAAGTCGACGATGCCCTCGAGCGGACGTTCGAGTTCCCCGGGTTCGTCGAGGCGCTCGCCTTCGTGAACCGTGTCGGCGAGCTCGCCGAGTCGGAGAACCACCATCCCGACATCTCGATCTCGTACAACCGCGTGACCCTTCGCTGGTGGACGCACACCGCCGCGGGGATCACCGACCGCGACCGCGAGCTCGCCGCAAAGACTGACGAGCTGGTCTCGTAGCCGCCTAGCTGGGCGCCTTCACGACCACGACCGGGCAGGAGGCGTGGTCGACCACGTTCCTGCTGACCGAGCCGAGGAGCGCCGCGGTGAGACCCGAGCGCCCGTGCGAGCCGACGACGACGAGGTCGGCCTCGGCGGCTTCCTTCACGAGCACATCGCCGGGGTCGCCCTCGACGATCCGCTGCTCGACCTCGACCGTCGCGTCGTCGCCGATCGCATCCGCGACCGCGGAGGAGAGCACCGCGTG
>DATAET010000138.1:0-5764 GCA_036257855.1 Gaiellaceae bacterium
CCAGCGCCTCCCGCCGGGACCGCGACCGTCTGGACGCCGCGCTCGAACTTCGTCATGTCACCGTCGACCCAGGCGCGGTCGAGGATCGTCCCCACGACGTGGAAGTTGGTGTCGAGCGTCGGACCGGCGGCGACGACGTAGAAGCGGACGGTGTCGCCTGGGTCCGACGTCAACGGATGCGTGACGTACTGGTTCGCGTAGCCGTTGAACGTCGTCCAGTCGGGCTGCATCTCGTGCGCCTTCGCGATGTCGAGCGACGCCGGCTCCTCGATGCCGAGGCTGGTCAGGTACCACTCGCTCGCGACGAGCACGTACTCGCGGTCGGCCTTGGGCAGCGGGGTCGCCGGGTCGACGACGATTGCGCCGTACATGCCGTTCGCGATGTGCGCGAGCACCGGCTTCGTGCCACAGTGGTACATGAACACGCCGGGATCGTTTGCCCGAAACCTGAAGGTGAACGACTCGCCCGGCGCGACGTCGCGGAAGGCGATGTTCGGCGCGATTCGCGCGGCGTGGAAATCGATCGAGTGCGGGATGGTGCCGCCGTTCGTGAGCGTCATCTCGACGGTCTGGCCCTGCCGCACGTGGACGACGGGACCGGGGGCACCGTGACCGTCGAACGCCCAGGTGTTGTACTTGACTCCTGGCGCGATCTCGACGACGAGGTTCTTCATCGTCATGTGCACCTTCACGAGCTCCCCTCCCGGGACGGGAGGCAGCAGCGCGCTCCTCGCGTGATGCGCGAGCGCGAGCTCCTCGGCGTTCTCGGCCGTCTGCCCGGCGAAGCTCTGGAGCGGCAGGCTCACGTTGCTCGCCGCCGATGCGGCGTGGGTCGAGTGATCGGACGACGCGACGGCCGCCGTGGCCTGGTCGCGGGCGTCGTCCGCCGTCTTGAGCAGCACCACGGCGACGACGGCCAGGATCGCGACGGCGATACCGAGGAACATGGCGAGGATCGCGTAGCCGACGCCGGAGTCGCGGCCGCCGCTATCTCGCGTCGGTGTTCGTGTGCGCTGCGATGCCTGGTAACTGGTCATCAGATCGGCCTCCTCGAATCCGGTACTCCGAGCACCGTACGGGCGTCGCCGCGCACGAGCATCCGGCGATCCGCTGAGACCGCCTGCGGCGTTTCCGCAAGGGGCGAGAGGAGGTCAAAATCCGAGACCCGGGCTCAGCACGAGCTCGCGCTCGACGTCGTCGCGGGTGACCATCCCGTGGACTCTGTCGCCCTGGACGACGGGCAGGTGGTCGACTCTGTACTGCTCCATAAGCATCCTCAGAGCGGGGATCGGCGCGTCGCGCCCGACGGTAACGGGCTCCGCCGTCATCCACTGCCGTGCACGCGCCCCGCTAGGGTGCGCCCTCGCGGCGAATGCCCGGATGAGATCCGAGCTCGTGAGGATGCCTATGAGCTGCCCGTACTCCTCAACCGTGGCGACGTGCACCTCCTCCTTCACCATGCGTTCCGCGATCTCGGCGAGGGTGTCCTCCGGCGCGGCGGCAAGAGGCGCCGACATGAGATCAGCCGCGCACCTGTCCTCGTCGCCCTCCGAAAAGAGCAGCGATCGGGGGCTGGGCTCGAGCCCCTCGACCTCTCCCGGCTCGATCTCCCGCTCGACGACCACCACGGCCGCTTCGTCCGGCGCGGGCTCGACGAGTGAGTCGCCCTCGGAGTCGATCGAGGCGAGGAACGGCGCGAGATGACGGCCGACGATCTTCGCAGGAGGCCACCAGAGAGCATCCGTGCTAACGGTCGGCTCGACCTCCGGATCGACGCGTAGCTCACGGCGAAGATAGCGAGGGCGTCGTCCTGTGAGCAGCATTCCGCGCAGGATCGGCCGGAACCGCTCGGGTACGACGTCGACGCCCACTGAAGCAGCGATCGCCTCGGCGGCGGCGTCGGCCTGCTGGGTCGCCAGGCCGCCGTGCTTGACCGTGAAGCTCGTGATGTCCCCGGCGGCATAGACATCCTCGACGCCCGTGACGTGGCAGTGGGCGTCGACCGGAACGAATCCGAAGACCGTCTGCGGAATGCCATCGATCGGCGCCCCCTCGAGGCGGGGCAGGGCAACGACGCGATCTGCCACGACCTCACCCTCCGGTATCAGTCGCACGGCGCCGTCGACTACGTCCTTCGGGTATGCGCCGGTTCGCAGAGCAATGCCTCGGTCCGCGAACAGCTCCCGCAGGGCCTCGCTCGCCGTCGGCCCGAACGCCTGGAGTGGCTCGTGTTCCGGGGTGACGAGCGTGATCTCGACGCCGCCTAACCCTCGTCGCTCGAGATGGTCGGCCGTGAGGAGCGCAAGCTCGTAGGCGGGCAGCGAGTACACGGCGCCCCAGGGAATGACGAATGCCACCGAGTGGACGTTCGCGCTCGCGGCATCTCGCAGCAGCTGCTGGATCTGCTCGACGTCTGCCGGACCGCGGAACGTCACCGCACCCGGGATCGCAGGCATCGGCAGCGCCCCACATGCAATGAGCAGCGCGTCGTACTCGATCTGCGTGTTCTTGGACGTGTGCGCGATGTGCCGCCAGGCGTCCACGCCGACGAGGCCCCCTGGGACGACGTCCGCACCGATCCTTCGAGCGAGGCCGTCGAGCTCGTAGTACCGTACCGCCCCGAGCTCGAAGGGAGCTGCGACAGACAGCGGCCGGTACCAGAACCGAGGCTCGGGCGCGAGGAGTTGAACGTGCACCCTGTCCTCGGCCAGACTCCGCAGCGCGAGCGCAGCTTCAAGCGCAGCGACTCCGCCTCCGGCGATCAGGACGCTCTTCATGCCGTTTCGTTCCATCGACGCCTCCCGTCGACGTCCGACGTGTCACGGCAATCGTCCCCCCGTGCCGATCGCCCGGCGACCGCGAATGCCGGGATCCGCGATGGCGGTTTTCTACGTATTGTCGACGGATCCCGGGTGCGCACTCGCTACGCGTTCGGCCTCTCGATCCACGCCGGCTCGAGCCACTCATCGGCGCCGAGCGCCTCGAGGCGCTGGTGCGGACCGCGGCAACGTTGCGGGAGCTCCTCGGCGACCGTCGCGTCCTGAACGTCAACTCGACTGCGACCGGAGGCGGTGTGGCAGAGATGCTGGCGACACTCATCGGCTACGCGCGCGGTGCGGGGATCGAGTCGGAGTGGCTCGTCATCGCGGGGGACCTGGACTTCTTCACGCTGACGAAGCGCGTACACAACGGTCTCTACGGGTCGCCGGGTGACGGTGGAGAGCTGGGGTCGAGCGAGCGGGCGAGCTACGAGCGGACGCTCGCGGCGAACGTCGCACGGATCGGCGAGGAGGTCCGGCCGGGTGACGTCGTGATCGTGCACGACCCGCAGCCCGCAGGCCTCATCGGCCCTCTGATCGATCGAGGTGCCAAAGTGGTGTGGCGGTGCCACGTCGGCTACGACGGCTCGAATGAATGGACGGAACGGGCGTGGGCGTTCATTCGGCCCTACGTGGAAGGCGCTCACGCACACGTGTACTCGCGCGAGTCGTTCGCTCCCGAGTGGATCGATCGTGTGCTGCTACGAGCCATCCCGCCCTCCATCGATCCCTTCACCCCCAAGAACGCCGACCTGACCGCGTCAGAGGTCCTTGCGCTTCTGCGCGCGGCCGATCTGCTCACGGTTGCCGAGGTCGAGCCGGACCCGCGCGTCATGGTGCCAGCCGACATCGTTCGAGAAGGGGCCGCGCCCGACGCCGAAGTACGTCTCGTCGTCCAGGTATCGAGATGGGATCGCATGAAGGACATGGTCGGTGTACTGCACGGCTTCGCCGACTACATCCCCAGCCCGGCGCACCTGGTCCTCGCCGGCCCCGCAACCGATGGCGTCAGCGACGACCCCGAGAGTTTGGAGGTGTGGACGGAGACACGCGCGGCATGGTCTCGGCTGCCCGAGCACAGTCGTTCACGAGTGCATCTCGCAGCGATCCCGATGGACAACCCGGCGGAGAACGCGCTCGTGGTCAACGCGCTGCAGCGCCACGCGAGCGTCGTCGCGCAGAAGAGCCTGGCGGAAGGCTTCGGATTGACGGTCGCAGAAGCGATGTGGAAGCGGCGGCCGGTCGTGGCGAGCGCCGTTGGCGGGATCGTCGATCAAGTAGTCGACGGTGAGACAGGGGTCCTCCTCGAGGACCCGTACGACCTCGCAGGCTTCGGTTCCGCGGTTCAGGACCTCCTCGAGAATCCCGACGAGGCCGACCGGCTGGCTCGGAACGCTCGCGACCACATCGCCGACCGCTTCCTCGGCGACCGCCATCTCCTCCAGTACGCCGAGCTCTTGTCGAAGCTCCTGTCGTCGGAGTGAGACGCGACGAGCCCGGCTCCGCTGGGTCGCCTACTGGTACCGGAGCGCCTCCGCAGGCCGAATCCGCGACGCACGGATCGCCGGCGCGAGCGTCGCGGCGACGGCCACCGCGTAGACGACCGCGAAGATCACGGCGAGGTTCACCCACGGGACGACGAGCTCGAGGCTCTCCCAGCTGGGCTGTGCCTGCTGGTCACGGATGATGTTCCACGCCAGCAAGAGACCGAGCGCGGTGCCGACGACGATCGCCGTCACCGCGACGAAGGAGGACTCGAGCAGGAACGCGATCTGCACCGTCCTTTGCCTGAAGCCGATCGCGCGCATCACACCGATCTGCTGCCGCCGCTCGACGACCGCGCGCGCGCTGATGACGCCGAGGGCGGCAACGCCGACGAGGAGCCCGAGCCCCATGAACCCCTGGATGAGCCTGTTGAACGTGAGGCTCGCGGCCGTGGCATCGTCGACGACCTGCTGGATCGACTCGGCCTCCAGCCCGTTCGCGAGGAACGACGACTCGAGCGTGGCAGCCGCTTTGGAGGAATCGACGCCTGGAGCGAGCGCAAAGTAGTGGATCGTAGGCTGCGTGCGACCGGGGAAGGCAGCCGCGAGCGTCCGCTGCGAGGTCGAGATCCCGGCCATCTCGAGCGGCGCGGTGTCTTTGAGGATGCCGATGACGATCAAGTGCACCGTATTCCCCGTCTGCTCGTCCACGACCTCGATCGGGGTGGCGCGGAAGTCGCCCTCCTCGTAGTGGAAGCCGGAGAGCTGGAAGTCCGGCATGACCCCGAAGTTCCAGTTGTCCCGACGCGGCACGATCGTGCTGTCGACGACCGCGAGGCCTGGCCGCGTCCGAAGCGCCGCCCAGACCTGCTCGGAGGACCCGTAGCCTCTGGCGATGTCACCCAGGCCGAACGTCGTGTTCGAGAGGAACGACGAGTCCAGGCCACGAACGAGGTACGACTCGAAGGGCCTGCCGGCGCCGACCTGCTTCGCCCGCACTGCGAGCACCGACTGGCTTCCGACAGCCGTATAGTCCGCGGCGTCGACGCCCGGCGTTCGCCGTAGCGCAGCCTGCATGTCGCCGATCGGCTTCGTCCCCGTCGTCCCGGCGCGCACCTGAAATCCGCCGCCGAAGTCGTCGACGCCGATCGCGTGCACGAACGAGCCGTTCGACACGGTCCCGGTGACGAGCGTGAACACGACGAGCGTGAACATCGCGAGCGTCGTGCCCGTGCGGAACCGTGCGGCGAGCGGGTAGGCGATCGACATCCGGAGCACGGGTGCCAGGCTGCGGATCCGACCGAACACCTTCATCACGAGCCCGAGCAGGACATCGGCGTTGAAGACGAGGACCAGGATCGCGCCGACGATGATCATCAGGCCCGCGACGATCCAGGTCGAGAAGTCCATCGCGAGCTTGCCGAAGACGGCGTCCCAGAGGTTCCACGGCAGCATGAGCAG
>DATAET010000139.1:0-26614 GCA_036257855.1 Gaiellaceae bacterium
GAGGTCAGTGCACTCGCGCGAGGAACGGGAGCGCGACTCCCGAATCGTTGCTCCACCGTGGCTAGCATCCGAACATGAGCCCGCCTCGGAGTAGGCGAACCTCGTTCGATCCCGAGACGCTCCGCCCACGTGGCCGCCACCTACGGGCGACGAGACGCCGTCGCCGGCGGCGCGGCGCGATCGTGGGGATAGCGGCCATCCTGGCCCTCGGGCTCGCGGCTGGACTCGGCGGCGCGGCCGCGGTCCTTGCATACGGCTCGTCGTGCGACCTCGACTCCCTCCGGTCGCCCGCGATCGAGCAAAACACGTTCCTGTACGCAGCCGACGGCTCGCTCCTGGGCTCGATTCCCGCCGAGCGGAATCGGCAGTCGGTCACGGCCGAGGGAATGCCGCTCTGGATCCGCAAGGCGACGATCGCCGTCGAGGACCGCCGCTTCTTCGACCACGGAGGCGTCGACCTCGAAGGCATTGCCCGCGCCGCGGTGGTGGACATCCGTGAGGGCGCCATCGTGGAGGGTGGCTCGACCATCACGCAGCAGCTCGTGCGCAACCTCTACATCTCGCGCGAGCGCACCGTGCAGCGGAAGGTGAAGGAGGCCTGTCTCGCGACGAAGCTCGACCGCGCCTGGTCGAAGCCGCGGATCCTCACGACGTACCTGAACCAGGTCTACTACGGCAACCATGCCTACGGCATCGAGGCTGCCGCGCAGACGTACTTCTCCGAGCCTGCGACGGATCTCGACCTCCCGCAGGCGGCGCTCCTCGCCGGCCTGACACAGGCCCCGTCGGTCGACGACCCGTTCACCGCCCCCGGGCGCGCGCTCGCCCGACAGCGAGAGGTGCTCGCGGCGATGCTCGACACGCACGTCATAACGCCGCGCATCTACCGCAAGGCGCTCTCGGCCAAGGTCATCCTCCGCCCGGGAAGGCTGTACGAGAAGATTCGCGAGCCGTACTTCTTCGGGTACGTCCGCGACCAGCTGATCCAGGTCTACGGCGCAGCACGGGTCCGGTCGGGTGGGCTGAAGATCTACACGACGATCGTGCCGCGCTACCAGCGCCTGGCCGAGAAGGCCATCCGCGACACGCTGAACGAGCCGACGGACCCGGCCGCGGCGCTCATCTCGATCAGTCCACGTACGGGGGCGATCCGGGCGATGGCTGCGGTCGTCCCGAACCGGCCCAAGAACCAGTTCAACCTGCTCTCGCAGGCCCGTCGACAGCCCGGTTCGACCTTCAAGACATTCGTCCTCACGGCGGCAGTCGAGCAGGGCATCAACCCCGACTCGACCTACTACGTGTCCGCGCCGTTCACGTACAAGACGCATCCGGCCGGGAGCTGCGAGGACGGCACGTGGTGGTGCGTCCACACGTACGCCAACGACTACTACGGGTGGAGCTCGATTCGCAGCGCGACGCTCCGCTCGGACAACTCGGTCTATGCACAGCTGACACTCGACGTCACCCCGGAGAAGGTGGCCGACGTCGCACGGCGCATGGGTGTCCGGTCTCAGCTCGACGTGAACGGCGCCTACGTCCCCGCGATCGGCCTCGGCTCGATCGCCGTCTCGCCACTCGACCTCGCAACCGCGTACTCGACGCTCGCCGCAGGAGGAGTCCACGCGGAGCCCATGGCCATCCGCAAGGTCGTCCTGGCCGAGGGGCGCGACGACACGGAGGCCGGCTGGGGCGTCCCGAAGCGGCATCGGGCGATCTCGGAGGGGGTTGCCGCGATCGTCACGCGGATCCTGGAGCAGAACGTCCAGTCGGGGACCGGCACGCGCGCGGCGATGGGACGTCCGGCCGCCGGGAAGACGGGGACGAACGAGGAGCACGCGGACGCCTGGTTCGCGGGCTACACGCCGGAGCTCGCAACCACCGTCTGGGTCGGCTACACGGGTGGCGAGATCCCGATGGAGAGCGTGCACGGGATCGCCGTGACCGGCGGAAGCTTCCCCGCCGAGATCTGGCGTCTGTTCATGGAGCCTGCGCTGGAGCGGATCGACCCCGAGCCGTTTCCCGAGCCGTCAGCCTGGCCGACGTGGAAGTCCTTCACGCGCGGCAAGTACGCGTTGAGCTACGACCCGAACGCGGCGCCCGCGACGACCGAGACCGAGACGGAAACGCAGCCGACTCCGACTCGACCTGCACCCCCGCGCACGGGTGGTCGTCAGGACGGCCAATGCCGGAACTGCTGAGCATCCAGCAGGCGCTCGAGCGAATTCTGGCGTACGCAAGCCCGCTTCCCGTCGAGACCGTTCCGCTCGAGCACGCTGCCGGCCGAGTCCTGGGCGAGTCGGCGCGAGCAACCGTGGACCTCCCGCCGTTCCCGAGCTCGGCGATGGACGGATTCGCCGTTCGGGCCGAGGACACGCCGGGTGAGCTCCCCGTGGCGTTCAGGGTTGCGGCTGGGTCGGCGCCGCCCGGGCCGCTGTCCGCGGGTACGGCGGCCGGGATCGCAACGGGAGGGACGGTCCCCGAGGGCGCCGATGCCGTGGTGCCGATCGAGCTCGTCGAGGACCACGGGGATCGTGTTGCCTTCTCGGAGCCGGCGCGAGCCGGTCAGCACGTTCGTCCGCGCGGTGGAGACGTGACCGCCGGCGACGTCGTCGCCGGCGCCGGCGTTCGACTCGGGGCGGTGCGGATAGGGGCGCTCGCGGCCGCGGGCATCTCCGCAGTGCGCTGTTCGAGGAAGCCGCGGGTCGCGGTGCTCGCGACCGGAAGCGAGCTGCGCCCCCCCGGGAGCGAGCTCGCGCCCGGCCAGATCTACGAGTCGAATCGGGTCATGCTCGCCGCAGCGCTCGAGCACGCGGGCGCAGAGGTCGACGTCCTGCCCGTGGTGGAGGATGACGCCGCCGCCCATCGTGCTGCGCTGGAGCGTGGGCTCGACGCCGACGTGGTCGTCACGTCCGGAGGCGTGTCTGTCGGACCGCACGACCTCGTACGACGCGTCGCAGCCGAGCTCGGCGTCGAGGAAGTGTTCTGGGGGGTCGCGGTGAAGCCCGGGAAGCCCCTCGCGTTCGGCGTTCGTGGACGAACGCTGGTGTTCGGTCTCCCCGGGAACCCGGTCTCGTCGCTCGTCGGCGCTCTCGTGTTCGTCCGGCCGGCGCTGTGCGCCCTCGAAGGCCTCGCTGCTCCGGAGCCCGTGTATCACCGTGGGCGTCTCTCGGTGTCTCTGCGACGAAATCTCCACCGAGACGAGTTCGTGCGCGCGCGACGGGTCCCGACGGACGACGGCATCCTGCTCGAGGCCGTGAGCGGCCAGGAGTCGCACATGATCGTGAGAGCCGCGGCAGCGGACGCGCTCGTTCTCGTGCCCCGCGGTACCGGCGAGGTCTCGGCCGGAGACGAGATCGGGTACCTCCCGCTCGACTAGCGCAGCCGCCCCGCCGCTCGACGAAGTGCTCCGGGCGGTGGCGGGTCCGCCCCGCCTGCGTATGCGCCATAGCGGCCGAAGGCGAGCGCTCCGATCTGAGCCGCTGCCGCCGCCCAGACGAGCGCGACGACCGTGGTGCCGAAGGAGACATACCCGACCGTGACGAGCCCGACGGCGTACAAGGCGGCGTCGATCCACGAGACGCCGAGTTCGTTCGCAAGAAGCACGAGGCCGACGAGTGGACCGGCCAACCCGAGGAGGAACATCCCTACCCGGAGTACGAGGCGGGCCTCGAGCGGGAGCCAGAGCCATGCGTACAGAGAAGGCAGGACGAAAACGAGTGCGTACGGCTTCGCCAACGCGAGGACGATCGCGACGACGCAGACGAGTGCGAGGGCGACTGCGAGGCCGGCGAGCCGATCCGCGGGAGAAGTCCCCGCCGTGCGCGCGAGGCGTCTCCGCGTCACGAGCCACCCGATGGCGAAGGCTCCGGCGAGGAGCAGGAGGCCCGCGACGGGGGGGAACGCAACGAGGTCGGCGTACGGCGGAAGGGGCAGTGCTGCCCCGGTGGGGAGGATGCCCGTGTGGGCGCCGAGCCACACGAGCCCGCCGGCCAGCAGGGCGAGGCCGAGACGTGCTCGCAGCGCTCGGGCGGCGGGCGCCAGCGGGAGCCCACGACGGCGGGCACGGACGAGGAGGTCGACGAGTCCGAGTGCGAACGGAACGACCGCGAGCACGAGCACGAGCCGCGCTGTCCAGCCGCTCGCCGTGCGATCCGCCAAGAAGATCGTGTCCGGCGTTCGGAACTTGCCACCGGCGCTCGTGTCGAGGGAGTCGATGAGCGCCTCGGTCGCCCGACCAAGCTTGCCGAGGCGTGGCGCGCCGGACGAGCCGACGACCGGCGGGCCCGGAGCGTGCTTGTCCTCGGTCCCGAGTTTCACCGCGGCGATCCGGTGTCCGAGGAACCGACCCTGCTCGCCCTCGGCGAGCGGCATGCCCAGATCGAGGAGTTGGGTCGCCACACTCGGAAGCGAGGGTGCGACGCCGACCTGCTCCTCGACCCGTGCTGCAGCCGTGCGTACGAGCGCTCGCGCGGGAGAGAACGCGTCGTCGCCGGCGACGGCGATCCGAGGTCGGCCGCGGCCGCCGAGGTCGTCGAGCACGATGACTGCAATCGCCTGCTCCGCGAAGGGCGAGCTCTTCGCGAAGCGTTCGGCGCCCGCGCCGCCGTACGCGCCCGCATCCGTCGACACGAAAACGAGCGTGTGCTGCGGGAGAGGGTCGGGCCCCGACTGCTGCGGAGCGAATGCGCGGGCGAGCTCGATGAGCGCCGCGGTCCCGGAAGCGCCGTCGGCGTAAGGCTGTTCGGAGCCGGCGTTGTCACGGTGAGCAACGGCGACGATCGCGTCGCTCGAGCGGCCCGGGACGACCGTCGTCACGTTGCGGAGGTCGACGCGGCCGAGATCCGCGAGATCCTCCGACCAGACGTCCTCCTCGGTCGTGAGCCCGAGCGACCGGACCGTCTCCGCGTACCAGTGGGCCGCGGTGGCGGCGCCTACGGAGCCCGGTACACGCGAGGGATATTCGACCGACAGGGTGTCGGCGAGCGTCGCAGCTGCTTCTCCGTCGAAGATCGGCTCGAGGGTCGAACGCGGCAGTGTGCCCGTTGTCGAGATGGAGAACAAGAACGCGGCGAAAGCCGGGGCGACGACGAGAAAACCGACCCGCACGAGTCGTGAGTTGAGGGGGCGCTCGACCGTGCCGCGACGCGCGCGGCGACCACGCGTCCGAAGCCGAGCCGCTTCCATCGCCGGGCTATAGTAGGCGCGCCGGGAGCCGCGGGCCCGCGAGACCGCTCCGATGCCGAACTCTTCGACAATTCTCCTCGTCGACGACGAGGACTCGATCCAGACCCTGCTCACGTATCCGCTCGAGCGCGACGGCTACACGGTCGTCCAGGCGCGGGACGGTGAGGAGGCGCTCCGGAAGTTCGAGGAGCAGCCGTTCGACCTCGTCGTGCTCGACGTGATGCTTCCTCGGCTCGATGGGCTCGAGGTCTGCAAGCGCCTGCGAGGGCAGAGCAACGTCCCGATCATCATGCTCACGGCGCGCGGGGAGGAGCTCGACAAGGTCCTCGGGCTCGAGCTCGGCGCCGACGACTACATCACGAAGCCGTTCTCGATCCGCGAGTTCCGCAGCCGCGTGCGTGCGCTCCTCCGGCGCGCGGCCTCGCCACACCTCGCCGGCGAGCGTGAGGAGCTCATCGAGCGGGGCGATCTCCGCATCGACGTACCGCGGCGAACGGTCGAGGTCCGTGGGCAGCCCGTTCAGCTCACCTTCATCGAGTTCGAGATGCTCGTCGTCCTCGCCCAGAGCCCCGGCGTCGTGTTCTCGAGGCGTGAGCTGCTCGAACGGCTGCGCGGCGGCGCGGACTACCGCGAGCCCCGCACGATCGACGTCCACGTCCGCCATCTCCGCGAGAAGATCGAGCGGGATCCGAGCGCTCCCGAGTTGATCCTCACGATGCGCGGCGCGGGCTATCGCTTCAGGCCCGAGTAGCGCGGTGTCGCTGCCGGGCGGTATACGGATCCGGATCGTCCTGGTGCTCGTGGGCATCGTCGCGGGCGCGTTGGGGACGGCGTACATGATCGTCGTGCCGTCGCTCGAACGGCGCCTCGTCGACGCGCGGCTCGAGCAGCTGCAGGCCGTGGCGCTCCCGCTGGCGCGCTCGCTGCCGGAGGACACGCTCGACTGGCAGGACAAGGTCGAGAGCTACGCCGTCCAGACGAACGCACGGGTCGTCGCGTTCGGCGTGCTCTCGAAGAACAAGCCGGCGCTCGCCGTCGTGGCCGACTCTCGGACGCGGAGCTCGCGCGACGTCGCGAAGGACGAGATCGCATTGCGGGCGCTCACGAGCGGCGCGGTCGAGCGGGGACAGGTGGTGCGCTCGGGAGACGACTACGCGGATGTGGCCGTCCCGGTCGGAGACGCGATCGTCCTCTTCCAGGCGCCGCTCGCCGACTCGCTCGCGACGGTGCGACTCGTGCGCGAGCGGCTCCTGCTCGCGACGGCGTTTGCGCTCGCTCTCGCGCTCATCCTCGGACTGACCGCCGCCGGAATGCTCTCGCATCGACTGCTTCGCCTGGAGACGGCGGCGGAACGGATCGCTGGCGGAGACTTCAGCGCGCCGGTCGTGGACCACGGCAACGACGAGATCGGCGACCTCGCACGCACCTTCGACCAGATGCGCGTGCAGCTCGCGCAGCTCGACAATGCGCGGAAGGAGTTCGTCGCAAACGCCTCGCACGAGCTCCGGACCCCCTTGTTCTCGATCGGAGGCTTCCTCGAGCTCCTCGCCGACGAGGATCTCGACGAGGAGACGAGACGCGGGTTCATCGAGACGATGCAGGGTCAGGTTCAGAGGCTGACGAAGCTCTCGACCGACCTCCTCGACCTCTCGCGCGTCGACGCAGGGCAGCTCGCCGTGCGGTTGGAGCCCGTCGATCTCGGGGCGGTGGCGGGCATGCTCGCGGGGGAGCTCGAGCATCTCGCAGCCTCGACGGGCCACGTCCTCGCAACCGACATTCACGAGGACGTCTGGTGCCTCGGTGACGACGCTCGGATCCTGCAGATCGGGCGCGCGCTGATCGTGAACTCCCTGACGCACACGCCTGCCGGAACGCGCGTGGTCCTACGCGTGCGGCGCCGGAAGGAGCGGGCCGAGCTCTCGGTCGAGGACGACGGTCCCGGTATACCCCCGAGCCAGCGCGAAGCCGTGTTCGGGCGCTTCTACCGCGTCGAGGGCGGCGTCGCCTCGGGGAGTGGCCTCGGCCTCGCGATCGCCCGCGAGATCGCCCGCGTCATGGGCGGCGAGGTGCGCCTCGAGTCCGAGGGGAAGCCGACGGTCTTGACGCTGGACCTTCCCGGCGAAGCGGCTCCGCTCGGCGGGCGCAGAGCGGCGCGGGCGTTTTCACGTGGAAACGCGACGCCGGAGCAGGAGACCGTGTCGCACGGCTAGGCCGGATCCTTCCGTCTACGATCATCGTCGTGTCGGAGACGGTCGGAGATCTCAGCCATGTCACTCCTTCTGGGGACGTCCGCATGGTGGACGTCGGAGGGAAAGCGCCCTCGCGGCGGCGCGCGGTAGCTCGCGGGAGAGTGCGGATGGCGGCGACGACGGCACTCAGGCTCGGCGAGCTCCCGAAAGGCGATGCGCTCGCGACGGCCAAGCTCGCCGGGATCATGGCCGCGAAGCGCACGCCGGACCTGATTCCGCTGTGCCATCCGCTCGCACTCACCCACGTCGACGTGACGCTCGAGGTCACGGGTGACGCCGTCGAGATCGAGGCGTCGGTCGAGACGACCGCCCAGACCGGAGTCGAGATGGAGGCGCTCGTCGCTGTCGCTGTTGCGGCGCTCACCGTGTACGACATGGCGAAGGGGGTCGACAAGGAGATGGTCGTCGAGGACGTGCGTCTCTTGTCGAAGAGCAAGGAGCCCGCGTGAACGCCGCAGTGGTCACCGTCTCGGACGGCGTGAGCTCGGGCGAGCGCGACGACGCGAGCGGGGACGTCCTCGAGGAGCTCCTTCGCGACGAAGGCTTCGACGTCGTACGGCGAGTCGTTCCGGACGACGCTCCGCTCCTCGCGGACGCAGTGCGTGAGCTCGCCGACGGCGGGACGTTGCTCATATTGACAACGGGAGGCACGGGCTTCGCTCCACGTGACGTCACCCCCGAGGCGACACGCACGGTCATCGACCGCGAGGCGCCGGGGCTCGCCGAGGCGATTCGCGCCGATGCGATCGCCAGGACGCCACACGCCCTCCTCTCGCGTGGCGTCGCCGGGCTGAGGGGTCCCTCGCTCGTCGTGAATCTCCCGGGTTCGCCGGGAGGCTGTCGAGACGGGTTCGCGGTCATCCGGCCGGCATTGCGGCACGGCCTCGAGCTCGCCGCGGGCGACACGACGACGCAGCACCGCCAGACATGACGACCGCGACCCTGATGCTCCCGCGCCGATTGGCGTCGCTCGTTCGCATTGAGCACACGGTCTTCGCCCTCCCGTTCGCATACGTCGGCGCCTTCCTCGCGGCCGACGCGTGGCCCGGGCTCGCGAACGTTGTGTGGGTCACCGTCGCAATGGTCGGCGCACGCACGCTCGCGATGTCCTTGAACCGCCTCGTCGACGCCGAGATCGACGCGAGGAACCCGCGGACCGCGGCGCGCGAGCTGCCGACCGGCGCCCTCTCCCGCGGGCAGGTCCTCGGACTCGCGCTCGTGGCCCTCGCGGTCTTCCTGCTTGCGGTCTCCCAGCTGAACCCTGTCGTGCGTTGGCTCTGGCCGATCCCGGTCGCGATGTTCGTCGTGTACCCGTACCTCAAGCGCGTCACCTGGTTGTGCCATCTCTGGCTGGGCGCCTGCCTGGGCCTCGCACCCGTGGGCGCGTGGCTCGCGATCGCCGGCGACGCACCGTGGGAGGCGTGGTCGATCGCCGGCGCTGTGCTCCTATGGGTCGCCGGCTTCGATCTCTTCTACTCGCTGTTCGATCTCGAGCACGACCGCGCGGAGGGCCTGCACTCGTGGGCCGTTCGCTTCGGCGAGCGCGGCGTGTTCGCCGGGGCGCGAGCCTTCCACGCGGGCACCGTCGCGCTCCTCGCCGCGGCCGGGCTGGGGCTCGACGTCTCGGTGTTGTACTGGCTCGGCGTGGTCGTGACAGCCGCCCTGCTCGTGTACGAGCACTCGATCGTGCGTCCCGGAGACCTGCGCCGCCTCGATGCCGCGTTCTTCACCCTGAACGGGGTCATCAGCGTCGTGTTCTTCGCGTTCGTCGCTGCGGACGTGCTCGTTACGTGATCAGAGGCCGTGGGCTCGAGAAGCGCTATGGACGACGTCGCGTACTCGCGGGCGTCGACATCGTCGTACCTCACGGAGGGTTCGCCGTTGTCACCGGTGCGAACGGAAGCGGCAAGACGACCCTGCTCCGCCTGCTCGCGGGCCTCGCGCAACCGACGCGTGGCGCACTGATCGTCGACGTCGACCGTTCGAGAATCGGCTACCTCGCACACGAGCCGCTCGTGTATCGCGAGCTCTCCGCTCTCGAGAACCTCGACCTCTTCGGCCGGCTCTACCGGATCCCCGAGCGCCGCGAGCGCATCGGGATGCTGCTGGAGCGGTTCTCGCTGTGGAATGCGCGCAACGAGCGGGTGTCGACGTACTCGCGTGGGATGACGCAGCGCCTCGCGTTGTGCAGATCGCTGCTCCACGAGCCCGACCTGCTGGTCCTCGACGAGCCGTATTCCGCGCTCGACGACGACGGGGCGGCGCTGCTCGATCGCGAGGTCGAGGGACTCGCCGGCGAGCGCACGCTCGTGATCGCCACCCACGACCCTGGCCGGCTCGAGCGCTTGGCCACGACGAGGCTCGTCCTCGCATGACCTTCCTCGGGGATGTCGTCGCCCTCACCCGGAAGGACCTCCGCGTCGAGCTGCGCGGACGGGACACGCTCCCCGCGATGCTGCTCTTCGTCCTCTCGACGCTCGTCGTGTTCCATTTCGCACTGCCCGAAGGCTCGGGCGAAACAGCCGCTTACGGACTCCTCTGGGTGGCCATCGTCTTCACGGCGCTCCTCGGGCTCGCCCGCGCCTGGGTGCCGGAGCAGGAGCACGGCGTTCTCGACGGGCTCGTCCTCGCGCCGTGCGACCGGAGTGCGATCTGGGTCGGTAAGACCCTCGCGACGCTCGCGTTCCTCGTCGCAGCCCAACTCGTCGCGCTTCCGGCATTCGTCGTCTTCTTCGAGCCACTCGACGCCGCCGCGCTCGCAGGGGTCGTCCTCGCGGACATCGGAATCTGCGCAGTCGGCTCCCTGATGGCCGCGATGGCCGCGGCCGGACGCGCGCGCGAGGTGCTGTTGCCTCTGCTCGTCCTCCCCCTCGCGATCCCGCTCGTCATCGGCGGCGTCGGCACTGCCGTCTCCGAGGAAGCCGGACGGTTCCTCCTCTTCCTCGCGTTGTACGACGGAGTCTTCGCTGTACTCTCGTGGGCGTCCTTCGAGTACGTCGTCACGGAGTAGCCAACTGAGCGTGTCGTCCCTCCGTAGCCTGCCCGGCCTCGCCGCGGTCGCGGCCGCCGCGATGGGCCTCGCCCTCGTCCTCGCGCTCCTCGTCGTTCCCGAGGACGCGGATCAGGGGATCTCGCAACGCATCTTCTACATTCACGTCCCGATCGCGCTGACCGCGTACTTCTGCTTCGGTCTCGGCGCCTTCAAGGCGCTGCTGCTCCTCTGGCGCGGAGAGGAGCGGTACGACCTCGAGAGCTACGTCGCAATTCACCAGGGGACCATCTTCGGCGCTCTGACGCTGATCACCGGCGCGATCTGGGCGCGTGCCTCCTGGGGTGTGTGGTGGACGTGGAGCTCGAATCAGCTCGTCCTCTTCCTCGTCCTCTTCCTCTTCTACTGCGCCTACTTCATGCTGCGCTTCTCGCTGGAGGAAGGCCCGCGCCGCGCCCGCTCTTCGGCCGTGTATGCGCTCTTCGGCGTCGCGCTGATCCCCATGAGCTTCCTGGCGATTCGCCTTGCCGACGACTTCATCCATCCCACCGTGTTCACGCGCGACGGCCCGCAGATGAGCGGCACGATGTTCCTGACGTTCTGCGTCTCGTGGGGTGCGGTGACGCTCCTCGCGTACGTGCTCTACCGGGTCGAGCTCGCCGGGAAAAGGCTTGACGCCGACCTGCGCGAGCTGCGCGAGGCCCTGCTGTGAGCTGGAGTCAGGGCGAGCTCGTCGCGGCGGCCTACGCGGTCGTCTTCGTGTTCGTCCTCGCCTACGTCGCGATCATCGCCGCGAAGCTCGCGCGCCTCCAGCGCGAGACTGCCGACCTCCTCGAGCTCGCCCGGGCCCGACCCTCCGGCCGCACGCCCGAGTATCCTCCGACCGTGCCGGGGGAGCAACGGGCGACACGGATCGGATGACGCGGCGGTACCAGGCTACGCGCCCTTTGCCTGTTCAGGCACCAACCGCGTTCGTCCGCATCCGCCCACGCGGCACAGGGCCCTGCGGCGCGACTCTGCACGGCAGCCGTCGTTCCTGCACGGCCGTTCGGCGCCGGGATCGCGCGTAGCTCGGCGAGCCGGGGCGGCGTTACGCTGCCCGCGTGTTCATCATGTTCCTGAGCGACTTCGGGCTCAAGGACGACTTCGTCGGCACGTGTCACGGCGTCATGAAGCGCATCGCACCCGACGCGCAGATCATCGACGTCACCCACGGGATACCGCCGCAATCGGTTCTCGAGGGGGCACTGGTGCTTGCGAACACGATCGGGTTCATGCCCGTGGGCGTCCACCTCGCGATCGTGGACCCCGGTGTCGGCGGGCCGCGACGACCCCTCGCCCTCTGTGACACGGAAGGGCGGCTCTACGTCGGGCCCGACAACGGCCTTCTCCTGCCGGCGGCGAGCCGGCAGGGCATCGAGGCTGCACACGAGCTGGCGAATCCGGAGTACGCGCTCGAGTCGATCTCGAGGACGTTCCACGGACGCGACCTCTTCAGCCCCGCGGCGGCGCATCTCGCGATGGGGGTTCCGCTCGCGGAGCTCGGTCCACCCGTCGACCCCGACGGCCTCGTTCGGCTCGACCTGCCGGCGCCGACCGTCGTGGACGGCGCCATTCTCGCGACGCTGCTCTACGTCGACAGTTTCGGCAACATTGCGCTGAACCTCGACCGTGACGACGTCGAGGCGCTCGGCATCGTCTCGGGTGCCCGGGTCGAGCTCGAGATCGCGGGGGAGCGCTACTACGCGGTCATGGCGCGGACGTTCGCCGACGCGCGGCCGGGCGACGTCATCCTTTACGAGGACAGCTACAAGAACATGTCGCTCGCGATCTCGCGCGGGAGTGCGGCGCGCATGCTCCACGCATCGCCGGGTCAGAAGATCGGGATCACGCTGGCGAGCTAGGGAGGCCTTCTCACGAGACCCGTGGCCGGCGCTCGGCCCAGGGGCGGGCCGCCTCGAGTTGTGCCGCGAGCCGCAGGAGGAGCTCTTCGCCCGCGGGAGGGCCGATTGCCTGGACGCCCACGGGAAGGCCGGCATCGCTCCAGTGCAGCGGGACGGACATCGCAGGCAGCCCTGTGAGGTTCGCGACGGACGTGAACGGAGTGAACTCGGTGTTGCGGTGCAGCTGCTCGATCGCGCCGTCGGTGCTCTCCTGCCAGCCGATCGGGACGGGCTCGAGGGCCAGCGTCGGCGTCAGCAGCACGTCGATCTCGTCCCACAGGGCGACGATCCGTCGCGCGAGCCCCTGCAGCCAGGCCACTGCTCGCCCGTAGTCGACCGCCGTGCTCGCCCGGGCCGATTCCACCAGGCCGCGATTGAGCGGGGTCATGAGCGCCTCGTCGACCCCGTGGAGCGCGGGGCCGACCTGCCAGACCGCGATGAACGTGTGGAAGAGGTCGGGCTCGTGCCACGGCGGCGAGATCTCGTGGACGTGGTGACCCAGCGTCGCGACGAGCTCTGAGGCGTCGGCCAGCGCCGCACGGCACTCCCGATCCACCGGGACGTCGATGGGCGGGGCGGACGTCGTGCCTATCCGCAGGCGGTCGGGGGCTCGAGCGAAAGTCTCCGCGTACGGGCGGGCGGGCGGGGGCGCCCACCACGGGTCTCCCGTCTCGTATCCGGCGAGCACGTCGAGGAGGTGCGCGGCGTCCTCGACCGTCCGGGTCAGCGGCCCCGCGCTGGAGAGCCCCTCGAGCGAGCCGAACGGAGCGCTCGACACGCGACCGCGCGACGGCTTGAGGCCGAAAAGGCCGCAGCACGACGCTGGAATGCGGATAGAACCGCCGCCGTCCGTCGCGTGTGCGGCCGGGACGAGACCCGCCGCGAGCGCAGCGGCCGCGCCGCCGCTCGAACCTCCGGGAGTGAGCTCGGGGTCCCACGGGTTCCGCGTCGCCCCGTTCAGCTCCGACTCGGTGAACGCGACCGTGCCGAACTCGGGCGTGTTCGTCTTGCCCACGATCACGAAGCCCGCGTCGCGGAGGCGCCGCACGACTGCGGTGTCGAAGTCGGGGACGTAGTCCGCGTAGGCGCGTGAGGAGTACGTCGTGCGGATGCCCGCCGTCGCGGCGAGATCCTTGATGCCGATCGGGACTCCCCGGAACGGTGCCTCGCCGGGCGCCGAGTCGACGGCGCGGGCGCTGGCGAGTGCTTCCTCGGCGCAGACCGTCACGAACGCGTTCAGCCGTGGGTCGAGCCGCTCGATCCGCTCGAGGGAATGCGAGACGAGCTCGTGGGCCGAGACCTCACCGGAACGAACGAGCCGCGCCTGCTCGACGGCCGACAGGAACGCGAGCTCCATCGCGGCGACCGTAACAGCCGCCGTGTCGCTCAGTCGTGGTCGACGAAGCTCGGCAACTCGCCGCGAACAGTGCGGAGGATGCTGCCTGTCGCGAGGTCGATGACCCGGACGCCGCGCGGGAACGCCGTCGCGGGCGTCGGGACGTAGCCGTATCCACCGGCTGCCTCGACCAGCCAGACCGGCTCGTCGGTCAGCGTGTTCGAGAGCTGCGCTCCGTCGCGGGTGAACGCGGCGAGCCCCATTCCCGTCTCCGACTGTGCCTGCTCGTCTCGAGCTGCTCCGAAGGCGAGGAGGAGATCTCCTGCAACGAGGTGCGCGCTGGCGTGGGACTCGAGCGTGTGGCGCGCTCCGGTAGCTGCTTCCACGAGCTCGAGCCCGGCCGGCGTCGAGCGCGCGACCTGGTACTCGGCGCCGGAGACCGCGAGGAGCCCGTCGCCGACCCACGTCGCCTGCCGCGAGAACCCGGCGAGCTCCTTCGCCTGCGCCGCGGGCTCGATCCAGCCGAGGAAGCGCGAGAGCAAGGACTGGGCCTCCGAGAGCTGCGCGTACGAGGTGTCGAACGTCTCCAGGTCGACACGCGTGACGCCCCGCGGCTCGACGAGATATGCGCTTCTCCCGGTCGGATCGACGGCAAGCCCGGGACGCGCGATCTGCGACGACGGCGGGCCGTCCGGCCACAGGCCGGCGGTGACCGCGACGTCGGTCGCCCGGATGATTCCGCCATCGGGCCCGAAGACGACGAGCCTGGCAGGGCCCATCCGGTCGGTCTGCTCGCTGAGCAACACGAGCCGAGGACCCGCGCCGGCCCACTCCGTCCATGCGTGCGCGGTGCTCGCTCGAACGGTCCGGCCGACGACCTTCTTCGCGACCGGGTCGATCGCGAGCAGCGCTTCGGGCGCGCCTTGCGCGTTCTGCGGGTAGTCCAGGACGAGGAGCCGACGACGCGTCGGCCAGGCGAGCGGGCGGAGGTATCGCTGTGACGGGCGACGCACGAGCTGGGCGGTGAGCTTCATGCGCCGGACGTCGACGATTCGGACTCCGGTCGAGCCGACTCCGCCCAACGCGACGTACTGGCCGGCCGGCGAGCGGACCGGGCTCCACGCCCCGCCCGGGAGCGCGACCGACGCTCTCTTCAGCGGACGGAGCCTTGCCGGGTCGAGCCAGGCGAGACGGGACCCGTTGTACGCCGGGACGATCGCGAGCTCGGCCCCGGACTTCGGCGCCACCGGCGCCGCGGAGCCGACGCCCGTGCTGGAGCCACCGAGCCCGAGCGCGAGGAGCACGAAGGCGAGCACTCCCGCGACGCGACGCATCTCTCCTCCTACACCTCCCGCAGCTCGGAGGTTCCGATGCTTGATGGCGAGGGCCGGAATCGAACCGGCGACACCACGGTTTTCAGCCGTGTGCTCTACCGACTGAGCTACCTCGCCCGAGGCGGTTCAGTCTAGCCGCGCCCGCGTCAGGGCTTCATCGCGTGGAGGAACGCCGTCGCCATCCGCCACGTGCCGCGACCCTCCTCGACGAGCGGGCGAAGATGGCTGGTGAGTCGTTCCCGCTCGGCGGGCGTCAGCGCCTCGCGCATTGCCTCGGCGAGCGTCGGGATCCGCGGATTGCCGGCCGTGTCGACGTAGGCATCCCAGCCAACCGGCTCCGAGGAGCGGACCTCCGCCTCGAGCTCGAGCCGGATCGGGAAGAAGCCGGCGCGCTCTGCAAGCGCGACGAGGTCGCGCTCGTCGAAGTCGAGCATCGGGTCCGTGTCGGGAGGCTGCAGCGCCTCGTAGGCGGCACGGATCTTCCGCGCGATGTCCGGCAGCGGGCTCAGGTCGTACCCGCCCCACGTGTCGGCCCCCCTGCGGGCGAAACGGTTGATCGGCTCGAAGATCGAGAGCCTTCCGCCCGGTCGCAGGACGCGCGCGAATTCTCGAAATGCCGACTGCTTGCCCTCGACGTAGATGAGGACTGAGCGTGTCGTCACGACGTCGACAGATGCCGCGCCGACGGGCGCCAGGTCCTCGGCGGTGGCGCGGACGAAGCGGCACCGGTCGAGGACGCCGCGCTCGCGCGCCGCAGTTCGGCAGAAGGCGAGCAGGTCCTCCGAGATGTCGTCGAAGACGACCTCGCGCGCTCCCCGGTCGAGCGCTCCGAAGGCCACGAGTCCCTCTCCGCAGCCGACGTCGAGAACCGTCTCGCCGGCGATGGGCTCCGCTGCGAGGAGGATGCGATCGCGCCACCGCCAGTGCGGATGGTCGCCGTCCTCGCCCGGGCGCGTGCGGGCGACCCATTCCGCCCAGCAGTCTCTCTCCACGGTCACGCATTTGAGGATCGCATAGGTTCCCCGCGTGGCTGCCAAGGAGATCGCGATCATCGGCGCGACGCTCGACCTCGGGCAGGGGCGTCGAGGAGTCGATATGGGCCCGTCGGCGATCCGCTACGCGGGGCTCGAGGAACGGCTGTCGAGCCTGGGCTACGACGTCCGTGACCACGGGAACGTCGAGACCGCGGTTCCGGAGGCGACCGCCCTCGATGACGAGCGCGCCCGCTTCCTCCCCGAGATCAAGACGACGTGCGAGCGCATCGCGGCCAAGGTCGTCGAAGAGGTCGAGACGGGCGCGCACCCGGTCGTCCTCGGAGGCGACCACTCCGTCGCTCTCGGGACGCTGGGCGGGCTCGCTCGCGTGCGCGGCACCGGAGGCGTCCTCTGGATCGACGCTCACTCCGACATCAACACGCCCGAGACGAGCCCGAGCGGAAACGTCCACGGAATGTCGCTGGCGGCGGCGCTCGGGCTCGCCGACGAGTGGTTCGCGAGCGACGCGTGGCCTCTGCCTGCCGTGGACGCGCGACGCGTCGCCCTCCTCGGTGTTCGATCTCTCGACGACGGGGAGCGCGGCCTGCTCCGGGAAGCCGGTGTCCGCGTCTTCACGATGAGCGAGATCGATCGCGTCGGAGTCGAGCGAGCCGTGTCCGAGGCTCTCGACCGGGTCTCGGGCGGGGGTTTCGTCCACGTATCGCTCGACATGGACGCCCTCGATCCAGAGATCGCGCCGGGGGTCGGCACTCCCGTGCGCGGGGGGCTCACGTACCGCGAGGCTCACCTCGCTCTCGAGCTCGTTGCGGAGTCTGGCCTCGCCGGATCTTTCGAGGTGGTCGAGGTCAACCCGATCCTCGATCGCGAGAACACGACGGCCCTCACGGCCGTCGAGCTTGTGGCCAGCGCGTTGGGGAAGACGATCTATTGAGGATCAGGACGCCCCGAACTGCGGGATGATGTCGCGCCCGTAGGCGGCGAGGTCATCCTCCTGGCCGTGGGTCATGAGGTAGATGTTGAACTGGTCGACGCCCACCGCCTCGAGCTCCTTCAGCTTCGCGGTCGCCTGCTCGGCGTTCCCGAGGACGCAGAAGCGGTCGCAGATCTCGTCGGTCACGAATTCGCCGTGCTTCGCGCCGACGCGAGAGTGCTCGTCGTAGTCGTAGAACTTGCGGACCCGGACGTACTCCGTGAGCTCGTGCGGGATCTCCGACTCGTACCCGTAGCGCTCGATGAGGTCCATGACGTGGTTCGAGACCATCGCCGGGAACCAGCGGACCTGGTCGCGCGCGTCGGCGATGTCGTCGGTGATGTGGCTCGGCGCGCAGACGATGCACTTGAGCTCCGACGGATCCCGGCCGGCCTCGGCGGCGGCCTCGCGCGCCGTGGCCATGATCCACTCGATGATCACCGGGTCGGCGAGCTGGATGATGACGCCGTCTCCGACGCGGCCGGCAACGGCCAGCGCCTTCGGCCCGTAGCCGGCGACCCACATGGGGATCTCCGGGAGCTCCGGGCGCACCCACGACAGCCTGAGCTCCTTCTCGTTCCAGTCGACCTCGCGACCGTTCATGAAGTCCTTGATCATCCGGCAGCGCCGCTCGAACTCCGCGACACGCACGGGCTTCTGCCCGATGTACCGCCGCGCCGAGTCACCACGCCCGATGCCCATGACCATGCGGCCATCCGAGATGTCCTGGAGCGTGGCGTAGCCGCTCGCGAGGACGGTCGGCTCGCGTGTCCCGGGGTTCGTCACACAGTGCCCGAACTTCATTGTCGTCGTGGCCTGCACGGCGAGCGTGAGGAGCGGGAACGACTCCTGCCAGAGGACGTGCGAGTCGTACGTCCATCCGTACTGGAACCCGTTCGCCTCCGCATGCGTGATCAGCTCGAGGAAGCGGCTATAGGGCGGGTCGGGGAGGACTGTGACGCCGAAGCTCAGAGCCATCTCAGGTTCTCCTTCGCTCGCTAGGAAAGGGCGATTATCGACCCTAGACGGCGGCTCTGCGGAGGGGCACGAGTGCGGCTGCGGCCAGCGCGGCGATCACGGCGAACGCGACTCTGCCGTCGCTCGGAAGCTCGAACGCGAGCCCGGCGAGCGGCGTGCCGACGAGGATCGTGAGGACCGCGCACGCGTTGACGAGCGCGATCGCCGCCCCCGGCGCATCCGGTCGCGCGCGCTGAGCCGCGGCGAAGATCACCGCGAACGGCAGCCCGGCCATGAGCCCGAGGAGGAGCGACCCGAGCGTCGAGAGGGCGAACGACGTGCTCAGCGCGAGGAGGAGCGCTCCGGCCGACGTCCCGACCAGCGCTGCGGCGATCAGCAGGCGGCTGCTCACGCGTCCCGCGAGGAGGCCTCCCGTGGGCCGCGTGACGATTCCGACGAACAGGATCAGACCGGCCGCGAGCCCAGCCGCCGTCGAGCTCGCTCCCTGCCGCTCGAGGAGCGGGACCGCCCAGTTCCCGGCGACGACCGCGAGCCCGAACGTCG
The DNA here is from genome assembly GCA_036257855.1 of Gaiellaceae bacterium. Classification (GTDB taxonomy): domain Bacteria; phylum Actinomycetota; class Thermoleophilia; order Gaiellales; family Gaiellaceae; genus GMQP-bins7. The sequence goes on from DATAET010000139.1 coordinate 18,522, forward strand.
CCGCCTGCAGCGCGCCGATCGGCACGAGTCTGCGGTCGCGGAGCACCCACTCACCGGCGTGCCCGATCCGGGGCAGCCCCGAGGCCGCGAGTGTCGGGATCGCTGCGGCGAGCGCGAGGAGTGCCGCGCTCCAGTACGCCGCTCGCCAGCTCGTCGCGTCGGTGAGGGGCGGGACGATCATCAGCGCGAGTCCTCCTCCGGTCATCGTCGCGCCGCCGTAGAGCCCTTGCAACGCCGGCCCGCCTCCGCCGGCTCGAACGAGATCGAGCCCGGACACGAACGCCGCGCCAGAGCCGACTCCGACGATCGCGCGTCCGAGCAGCGCGAGCTCGTAGCCGCCGCCCGCGAGCAGCATGGCGTTGCCGGCGACCGCGGCGACGATCGCGACGAGAGCGACGCTCTGGGAGCCGAAGCGATCGGCCCCACGGCCCGCGGGGAGTTGCACTGCGAGGTGCGTGACGAAGAGCGCAGTCGTCAGGAGCCCGATCGCCGCGAGCGAGACGCCGTAGTGCTCGGCAAGGGGGTCGGCAACGGCGCCGACGTTCGAGACGTTCCACGTGAGACACCCGCCGACGGCGAGCCCGGCGACGACGCCTCGCGTCGAGCTCGTCAGGTCAGCGACCGCCGCCGTTTGCGCTCGATGCCCAGGCGACCGTCTTCGACGCGAGCCGGTCGAGCGCGGTGACGGCCAGCTCGAGGTGCTCCTTCCGAGTGTCCTCGAGCTTCGTGTGCGAGAGGCCGCGAAGGCTCTGGACGAACATCATCACGGTGGGGATGCCGGCACGGGCGACCTCTGCGGCGTCGTGCAGCGGACCCGAAGGGAGCCGGTGCGCGATGCCTGCCACCTCGATGACCGCCTCCTCGCAGAATCCGAGGAGCGTCTCGTCGAAGAGGATCGGCTCGATCGACCAGATCTTCTCCCACTCGACGTCGATCATTTCCTCGGCCGCGAAATGCTCGCTCGCGGCCCGCGCCTGGTCGAGCAGGGAGGCGAGCTTCGCAGCGTCGAGATGCCGCTGGTCGAGGAGCTGCTCCGCGGTCTCGACGACCGACGTGACGATCCCGGGACTGCACACCACGCCGCCCGAGGTGCAGACGGCGCCGTCGCCCACGCGAGCGGCGATCTCGCGGATCTCGAGCGCGAGCTTCGCCGCGCCCGCGAGCGCGTCGCGGCGCTGGTCCATCGGCGTCGAACCCGCATGCGCGGCCTGTCCGCGCCAGATGACCCGGTGGCGCTCGACGCCGAACGTGCCGAGGACGACGCCGAGGGGAAGATCGAGCGACTCGAGGACGGGCCCCTGCTCGATGTGCAGCTCGAGGTAGCCGGCTGCGGAGGCGAGCTCGCTTCGCGCAGCGAGGGCGGAGTCGAGGTCGACGCCGTGCTCGGCGAGCGCATCCGGGAGCGCGACTCCGTCGCGATCGGTGAGCCGACGGAGCTCGTCCTGGTCGTTCATCGAACCCGCTGCGGCGCTCGAGCCGAAGAGGCTGCGACCGAAGCGTGCCCCCTCCTCGTCGGCCCAGTTGACGAGTCGAACCGTCACCGGTGGCGTGCCTTCCTCAGCCACGCGACGGAGCACCTCTGCGCCGGCCACGACGTTGAGCGCGCCGTCGAGCCAGCCGCCGTTCGGCACCGAGTCGATGTGGCCACCGATCAGGACGGCCTGTTCGGACTCACCCGCGAGCGTGAACCACTGGTTGCCGGCGGCGTCGATCGTCTCCTCGACGCCGGTCTCCGCAACCAGTCCGCGAAGCCACTCTCGTGCCTTCTCCCACGTGGCCGTCCAGGCGACCCGCTGCGCGCCGTTCGCGTCCCCGGTCAGCTCTCGCAGCTCCTCGAGTTCGGCGACCGTTCGCTTCGGATCGAGCGCCACGCGACGAGCTTAGTCTGCTTCCGCGACGCAGGTGTGGTAAGGAATGCGCGCGATGGAGGCCGCGGCCGTAACGGGATCGGAGACGATCGGCGGCAGCGGCAAGCTGGGGCGTGCGGCGACGATCGTGCTCGTCCCGATCGTGCTGGTCGCGCTGTGGGAGGGGTACAAGGCGCTTTGGCAGTCCGCCGGCTGGGGTTGGCCGTTCCCGGTGAACGACACGACCATGCCGCACCTCTACGACATCGTCCACGCCTTCTGGGAGCCGACGACGACGGGCGGTCCCCCGTTGATCCACTCGCTGCTCGACGCAGCGTGGTTCACGATGAAGGAGGCGATCGCAGGCTTCGTGCTCGGCGGGGTCATTGGGTTCGCCCTCGCCGTCCTACTCGCGCACGTGCGCTTCCTCGAGCGCGGCCTCCTGCCTTTCGTCGTCGGGTCGCAGACCGTGCCGATCCTCGCGATCGCGCCGATGGTCGTCATCGGCCTTGGCTCGAAGGGCGTGCAGGGCTGGCAGTCCGTCGCCGTCATCGCCGCATACCTCACGTTCTTCCCCGTAACGATCAACACGCTGCGCGGGCTCAAGTCACCCGATCCGCGGGCCGTCGAGCTGATGCAGTCCTATGCCGCGAGCTCGTGGAGCATCCTTTGGCGGCTGAGGGTCCCTACGTCGCTCCCGTTCATCTTCACCGCGCTGAAGATCTCGGCGACCGCGAGCGTGATCGGCGCGATCATCGGCGAGACGCCAGCCTCCATCCAGGACGGCCTCGGGGGCGCGATCGTGAACTTCAACCAGTACTACTCGCTGCAGCCGACTTTCCTCTGGGCGACGAACATCGTCTGCGCGGGGCTCGGGCTCGTGTTCTTCGGATGCGTGGTCGTCGCGGAGCACTTCGTCGTCCGGCGACCGCCCGAGCAGCTCGTATGAGTACCGCCGCCATGGCGAGCGCGGTGTCTATCTCGGGGCTCTCGAAGGCCTTCCGAACGGGCACGACGGCTCTCCTCGACATCGACCTCGAGGTCCAGCCGGGAGAGTTCGTCTCGCTCATCGGCCCCTCGGGCTGCGGGAAGTCGACGCTCCTGCGCATCGTCGGCGACCTCATCCAACCGAGCTCGGGAACCGTGATCGTGAACGGCAAATCCGCACATCGCGCGCGACTCGACCACGACTACGGGATCGTGTTCCAGGACGCCGTGCTGTACGACTGGCGCACTGTCGCCCGGAACGTCTCGCTCCCGCTCGAGATGCTCGGCTGGAGTCGCGTACGGCGGAAGGAACGCGTCCGGGAGATGCTCGAGCTGGTCGAGCTCGTCGGCTTCGAGTCGAGCCGGCCCTGGCAGCTCTCGGGCGGGATGCAGCAGCGGGTCTCGATCGCGCGGGCGCTCTCGTTCGACCCCGCGCTCCTGCTCATGGACGAGCCCTTCGGCGCGCTCGACGAGATGACGAGGGAGCGGATGAACCTCGAGCTCCTGCGGATCTGGGAGCGGGCCGGGAGCACCGTGATCTTCGTGACGCACTCGATCCCGGAGGCCGTGTTCCTCTCCACACGGGTCGTCGTGATGTCCGCGCGACCCGGACGGATCGCGGACATCGTCCCGGTCGACCTCGGCCACCCGCGGACCGTTGCCACTCGGGAGGATCCCCGGTTCTTCGACCTCGTCACGCGCGTGCGCGAGTCCCTTGCGGTCGGTCACGGCGAGGCGGCCGCCTCCAAGAGCTCTTCCGCTCCCGAGGTGTACTGAGTGAGCACGATCGTCGAACCCGTCCCCTCGGGGCTCGCGCGAGAGCTCGGAGGCCGGGCTCGCGACTGGATCCCGGCCGTTCTCGTCTTCGTCCTGGCGATCGCCCTCTGGCAGGGGCTCACCACCGCATTCCACGTTCAGACTTTCCTTCTCCCGAAGCCGAGCGACATCGCGCAGTCGTTCTGGGAGAACAAGGGGCCGCTCTGGCACGCCGGCCTCTACACGTTCAAGGAGGCGGCGGGCGGGCTCGTCATCGGCTCCGGCCTCGGGATCCTCGCGGCACTCGTCCTCGCGCGGTTCCGAAACGTCGGCATCGCGCTGATGCCGTTCGCGATCGCGGCGAATGCGGTCCCCATCATCGCCTTCGCGCCGATCACCAACAACTGGTTCGGGCTCCTGAACCCCGTGTCGAAGATGGCCATTGCCGCTGTTCTCTGCTTCTTCCCGACGATGGTGAACACGCTACGGGGCCTCACCTCGGTGCACCCGTCGTCCATCGAGCTCATGCGCTCGTACGGGGGCGGCGAGACTGCGACGTTCCGCCACGTGCGGATCCCGAACTCGCTCCCGTACATGTTCACGGGCCTGAAGATCTCGGCCGTGCTGTCGATGATCGGCGCGATCGTCGGCGAGTACTTCGGCGGCCCGACGAACGCGCTCGGCGTGAGCATCCTGAACGACACGCAGCTCTTCGACTTCCCTCGAGCGTGGGCGGGGATCGTCCTCGCGAGCGCGTTCGGCCTGTCCCTGTACGCGATCGTCGCGGTGGTCGAGCACTACACGACCAGCTGGCACCCGTCCGCCCGCTCTTACGCGCGCGAGTGAGACGCGTCAGAATGGCGCGATCGTCTGACGCACGACTACGGAAAGGGGACGCTGCATGAGAAGGAAGCACTGGGCGGTCGGTGCGCTCGCGGTCGCCTGCGCGGGCCTCGCGACCTGGGCGGCGGTGGCGTCTGCCGCTCCGAAGGAGCCCACGTTGACCAACGTCACCCTGCAGCTGAAGTGGGTGACGCAGGCGCAGTTCGCCGGGTACTACGCGGCCGTGGAAAAGGGCTACTACAAGCAGGCGGGGCTGAACGTGAAGATCAAGGTCGGCGGCCCCAGCATCACACCCGAGACCGTCGTTGCCGGCAAGCAGGCGGAGTTCGGCCTCGACTGGCTCCCGAACCTCTTCGCGACGCGCGAGAAAGGCTCGAACCTCGTCTCGATCGCGCAGGTCTTCGCGCGCAGCGGGATGACCGAGCTCACCTGGAAGTCGAGCGGGATCAACACGATTGCGAAGATGCGCGGCAAGAAGGTCGGCGTGTGGTGCTGCGGCAACCAGCCCGAACTCTTCGCGGCGCTCCAGAAGAACGGGATCGACCCGAACAACTCGAGCGATGTGACGATCGTCAACCAGCCGTTCGACATGAACCTCTTCCTGCAGAAGCAGGTCGACGCGGCGGCGGCGATGACGTACAACGAGCTCGCGCAGGTCCTGGAGACGGAGAACCCGCAGACAGGGAAGCTGTACAAGCTCTCCGACCTCAACGTTTTCAAGATGTCCGCACCCTCTGTCGGCACGGGCATGCTCGAGGACAACGTCTTCGTCCGGGGCGACTGGATCAAGGACAAGACGAACCAGGACACCACCGTCAAGTTCCTGAAGGCGTCGTTCCGGGGTTGGATCTACTGCCGTGACCACGCGGCGGAGTGCGTGAACATCGTGCTCAAGAACGGGTCCCTGCTCGGCCGCGGTCATCAGCGGTGGCAAATGAACGAGATCAACGCGCTGACCTGGCCCAGCCCCCGGGGCATCGGCCTTCCGCCCAACGGTGCCGTCGCTCAGACGGCGACGATCGCGCGGAAGTACGGCGTGATCAAGAAGGTGCCGACCGGAGCGACGAACTACACGTACGCGGCGAAGGCGGTCGCGCAGCTGAAGGCGAGCGGCGCGGACGTCAACGGCACGAGCTGGAAGAAGGCGACCGTCCCGGTGACGCCGGGCGGCAAGTAGCTACGGGACCAGCGGCTCCAGGCCGGCAGACGCGTGTCGGCCTGGAGTGCTCCCCGAGGAGGTGATGTGACGTGTCGACACTGATCAAGGGCGGACGGATCATCACGGCCGCCGACGACTACCTCGGCGACGTCTTCGTCGACGGGGAACGGATTGCGATGATCGGGGAGTCGCTCGACGTCGACGCCGACCGCGTCGTCGACGCGTCCGGGAAGTACGTTCTCCCGGGCTGCGTCGACCCGCATACCCATCTCGACATGCCCTTCGGGGGCACGGTGACGATCGACGACGTCACGTCGGGCCAGACCGCGGCCGCGTTCGGTGGGACGACCTGCCATGTCGACTTCGTGATCCAGCCACCGGGTGCGACGTTCGCCGAGGCGCTCGACGACTGGCGCGCCAAGGCAGACGGCAAGCAGGTCATCGACATGGGCTACCACATGGCGGTGACCGACCTCCGCGAAGGTGGGACGCTGGAGGAGCTCGCCCGCCTGCCCGAGCAGGGCATCACCTCGTACAAGCTCTTCATGGCCTACAAGGGCGCGCTCATGGTCGACGACGAGACGCTCTTCCGGACCATGGAGGTCGCGGCCGAGACTGGCGCGCTCGTGATGGTGCACGCGGAGAACGGCGACGCGATCGACGTGCTCGTCAAGCAGGCGCTCGCTGCCGGGAACACGGCGCCGCACTTCCATGCGCTGACGCGACCGCCCGAGACCGAGGGCGAGGCGACGAACCGGGCGATCCAGCTTGCGCGCGTCGCGGGCTCGCCCCTGTACGTCGTCCACGTCTCCTGCAAGGAGGCGGTCGACCCGATCGCCCGCGCGCGCGAGCAGGGCTGGGATGTCTGGGGTGAGACCTGCACGCAGTACTTCTTCGTCGACTACACGTACCTCGAGCGCCCAGGCTTCGAGGGCGCGAAGTACGTGTACACGCCCCCGCCGCGGTCGATCGAGAACCAAGAGGTGCTCTGGCACGCCGTGCGCTCGGACATCCTCTCCGTGATCTCGACCGACCACTGCGCGTTCCTCTGGGACGGCCAGAAGACCCTCGGTCGAGAGGACTTCTCGAAGATCCCCAACGGTGGCCCGGGCCTCGAGAACCGGCTGCACATGATCCACGAGTTCGGCGTCCGCACCGGGCGCATCACGCTGAACCGGATGGTGGAGCTCCTCGCGACGAACCCGGCGAAGCTCTTCGGCCTCTATCCGCGCAAGGGCACGATCGCTCCGGGCTCGGACGCCGACATCGTGATCTTCGACCCCGAGAAGCGGCACCTCATCACGGCCGCGACGCAGCACTCGAAGACCGACTACAACCTCTACGAAGGCACCGAGGTCACAGGCTCACCCGACATCGTCTTCCTCCGCGGCAACGTGCTCGTCGAGTCCGGCGAGCTGCTGGCGGAGCCCGGCGTCGGCGAGTTCGTCGAGCGGGCCGCGTTCGGGCAGGAGCTCCTTCCCACCGCCGCACGCTGACGACCAGCTGCGCGGAGCGGCGCCTGACACCTTCCCCCTTGTCCGGCGCCCTCCGTGCAGTACGGCGTTACGATCCCGCGTGATGACGGCCGTCGAGGCCAACCCGAATCTCGGCGCGCAGATCGTCGAGGACGCGAAGGAATACGTCCTCTACTCGTGGTCCGTGCAGGACGCGATCCAGCCGATCGCGGTGGCCGGGGCCGAGGGGCGCCACTTCTGGGACTACGAGGGCAAGCGTTACCTCGACTTCGCTTCGCAGCTCGTCAATGTCAACATCGGGCACCAGCACCCGAAGATCGTCGCCGCGATCAAAGAGCAGGCGGACAAGCTCTGCACGATCGGGCCGCCCATGGCGTCCGAGTCGCGCTCGCGCCTCGGCCGGCTCCTCGAGGAGGTCACACCGGGCGACCTCTGCATGTCGTTCTTCACGAACTCCGGCGCGGAGGCGAACGAGAACGCGATCAGGCTCGCGCGTCTCTCGACCGGGCGTCACAAGATCGTCGCGCGCTACCGCTCGTACCACGGTGCGACGCACGGCTCGATCATGCTGACCGGCGACCCGCGGCGATGGCCGAACGAGCCGGGCATGGGCGGCGTCGTGCGCATGCTCGATCCGTACACGTACCGCTGTCCCGCGGGCCATCCGGACCCTTGCCCCGTATGCACGGGGGCGCCGCACCTCGAGGAGATCCTCGAGTACGAGGGTGCGCACACGGTCGCCGCCGTGATCCTCGAAACGGTGACCGGGACGAATGGCGTCATCCCGCCCCCGCCCGGCTACCTGCAGGCGATCCGCGAGGTCTGCGACCGGCACGGGATCCTGCTCATCCTCGACGAGGTGATGGCCGGCTTCGGCCGTACCGGGCGTTGGTTCGCGTGCGACAACTGGGACGTGGTCCCGGACATCATCACCGTGGCGAAGGGGATCAACTCCGGGTACGTGCCGCTCGGCGCGATGGTCATCCGCGAGCACCTGAAGGAGTGGGTGCGCGGCCGCTTCTTCCC
>DATAET010000140.1:0-4744 GCA_036257855.1 Gaiellaceae bacterium
CTTCCCGATCCAGATGACGGTCGCAACCACCGACGGCACCAGCATCTGGGCGTTCCGCTACTCCAGCGAAGGCAACTCGCGGTCGCTCTACTTCAGCACGCGAATGGACGAGCTCAAGGCGCTCTACCCCGAGAGCACCGAGCTCGCGTCGCTCGACGACGAGACGCGGGTGGTCGTCTCCGAGCCGCTGGGCGACCTGCCCGGCGCCTGGAACGAGGCCCCGGAGTCGCACGTCGGGATCGTGCGCCCCGGCGTCGACGAGCTCCGGCCGTTCACGCCGAAGCGCTAGCGGCGGTCAGGTGAAGGTATTGACGGCGCGCGCGACGATCAGCCCGAACAGCGCGAGCGCGACGGTCGAGTGCACCATCATCGTGTACTTCGCGCGGTGCGACAGCGGCATCACGTCGGTCGGGCTGAACGCCGTCGCGTTCGTGAAACCGAGATGCAGGTAGTCGAGGAAGACCGGCCGCCAGGCCGGCGGCGCCAGCTCGGGGCTCATGTGCTGCGTGAACGCGAAATCAACCGGCGTTTCGATCTGCGAGCGCGCGATCGGGCCGCCGCTGTCCATCAACCAGTAGAGGAGCGCAAACGCGAGGTTGTTCCCCAGCCACACCACACCGCCCGATGCGAGCAGCTTGGTCGGGGACTCCGTGACGCCCGAGCCCTTGATCAGGTCGTAGATGAGAAGCACGGTCGACCACAGCGCCGCCGCGACGAGCACGAGGACGAGGGCAATGCCGAGCGGTCGGAGCCAACGGGCGTTCTTCCTGAGCGTGTTCGGGTCGGAGGCGAGCAACACCACGAGCAGCACGCCCTCGACTGCGGGGACAAGCCACGCCACGCGCACCGGCGAGTCGTTCGGGAGCCAGACGCGAAGCGCGATGTTGATCGTCATGAACCCGAGCAGCGCAAGGGCCGGCGGCCAGCGGGACTCTCCGAGCGTCGGGGCGGTCGTGCTCACGTGGGGTCCTCGTGACCGAGCAGACGACGCGCGAGCGTCGCCTCGAGATCGTTGCGGCGGTTCTTCTCTCGCTCGCGACCGTAGCCACCGCATGGGCGGCGTACCAGGCGCGCCAGTGGACGGGCGAGCAGGCGCATGGATACAGCCGTGCGACGGCCGCTCGGATCGCGGTCAACCGAACGGCCGCGATCGCAAACCGGCAGCTGCAGATCGACGTCGCGACGTTCATCCAGTGGGTCGACGCACGCGAGCTCGGCCGCGACAAGCTCGCCGACTTCTACCGGGCGCGGTTCCGCGACGAGTTCCAGCCTGCGTTCGCCGCCTGGCTCGCCACGAAGCCGTTCGAGAACGCGGACGCGCCGGAGACGCCGTTCGCGATGCCGACCTACCGGCTGAAGGCGAACACCGAGGCCGACCGACTCGAGGCCACCGCAGCGGCACGCTCGAACCTGGCGGCCGCGGCGAACCAACGGGCCAACAACTACATGCTGGCGGTCGTGCTCTTCGCCTCGTCGCTCTTCTTCGCGGGGATCAGCTCGAAGCTCGACTCGATCGGCGTGAGGACGGCGATCCTCGCGTTCGGCTGGATCCTCTTCCTCGGAACGCTCGTCTGGCTCGCGACCCTCCCGATTCGCGTGACGATCTAGGTCGACCACCTAGCCAGCAGGACCGAGTCGGCTCGGCCGGGAGCGGGTTCAGTGGGTGGCGCTGCGGCTTCGGTCATGGGACGTGGAGGCCCAGGTCAATCCTCAAGAGGCGCGGGAAGACCGGACATCACCCGAACCGAGTGATTCGCGGCCTTGGCCGATTCACCTTGTGGGGGTGATGATCGGCCCTTCAGCCGGGCTGTTTCATAGGTCGGATGGCGATTGGCCCCGTACAGTTGCTGGAGGTCCCCGCCTAGCGCTCCCGCGGGCGGGGGGAACGAGCGTGAGCACGAACGAGGCCGCGGCGCCCCCGCGCGCCGGTCTTGTGCTGCTCGCGCTAATCCTGGGCGCGGCGGTCGCGAACCTGAACCTCGCCGTCGCGAACGTCGCGCTGCCCGACATCGGCAAGGCGTTCGACGCGTCGCAGACGTCGCTGAACCTGATCGCGGTGGGGTACTCGCTCGGTCTGGCGACATCCGTGCTCTATCTGGGAGCGATCGGCGACCGGTACGGCCGGAAGCTGATGCTCCTGTTGGGTGTCGCGCTGTCGGTGCCGGCGTGCCTGCTCGCGGCCTACGCCTGGAACGAGTACGTCTTGATCGTCGCCCGGATCTTCGGCGGCATCTCGGCGGGCATGGCCTACCCGACGACGCTCGCGCTGATCACCGCTCTCTGGTCCGGCCCCGCTCGGACGAGGTCGATCGCGCTCTGGTCCGCGCTCGGCGGCGGGATCTCGGCGCTCGGACCGCTGCTCTCCGGCCTCTTGCTCGAGCACTTCTGGTGGGGCTCCGTCTTCCTGATCACGCTGCCGCTTGCCGTAGTGGCGTTCGGGCTCGCCCTCGCCCTCGTTCCGAGCCACGTGAACGAGGGGAGCGATCCCGTCGACAACCTCGGCGGCGTCCTGTCGGTCGTGCTCGTCGCGTCGCTCGTGCTCGCCATCAATTTCGCGCCCGTCCCGAACGAGACGACACTCGTCATCGGACTTGCCGCGATCACGATCGCCGCTGCGATCGCCTTCGTGCTCCGGCAGCGGCGCGCACCGAATCCGCTCTACGACCTCGACATCGCGGCGCGTCCGACGTTCTGGGTCGCGGCATGCGCCGGCATCATCGTCTTCGGCTCCCTCATGGCCGCGATGTTCGTCGGACAGCAGTTCCTGCAGAACGTGCTCGGCTACTCGTCGCTCGAGGCAGGGTCGGCGATTCTGCCCGCCGTGTTCTGCATGGTGCTCGTCGCCCCTCGGTCGGCCAAGCTCGTCGAGTCGCGCGGCGCGAGACTCACGCTCCTCATCGGCTACGTCTTCTGCCTGCTCGGCTTCCTCACGATGCTGCTGCTCTGGAAGGAGGACATCCCCTACTGGAAGGTCGCGCTCGGCTACGCGTGCGTCGGGATCGGCGTCGGCTTTGCCGGCACGCCCGCTTCACGCTCGCTCACGAGCTCCGTGCCGGTCCGGCGCGCGGGCATGGCGTCGGGGACCGCCGACCTCCAGCGCGACCTCGGCGGCGCGATCATGCAGTCGATCCTCGGCGCGCTTCTGACGGCCGGGTATGCAGCGGCAGTCGCCGCGGCCATCGCGAGCTCGCCGAATGCCGACAAGATCAGCGACGACACGCAGGCCGAGCTCCAGAAGTCGTTCTCGAGCGCCGAGGCCACTGCGCAGCAGTACCCGCAGTACGCGTCGCAGATCACCGCGGGCGCGAAGCAGGCGTTCCTGGACGGGGACCAGTGGGCGTACAGCGCGGGCGTCATTGCGGTACTGCTCGGCGCAGCGCTCGTGTTCTTCCTCTTTCCGAAGCACGAGGAGGAGAAGGCGCTCATCGAGGGCTACCACGCGCAGGACCAAGGTGAGCCGTCCACGAAGCCGGACGCCGCGGAGCCCCGTCTGCCGGCTCCGGGCCTTCAGCCCGGTGCGTGACGTCGCCTGACCTCGGCTCCCTCGTCCTCGTGCTCGCCGCGTCGACGGCGGGAGCGATCCTCTCGAGGGTTCATCGCCGCGTCGTCCTCCCGACCGTCGTCGTCGAGATCGTGCTCGGGATCCTGATCGGCTCCGAGGTGCTCGACATCGCGAAGCCCGACGCATACATCGAATTCCTCGCCAACATCGGCCTCGTCTTCCTGTTCTTCTTCGCTGGGCTCGAGGTCATCGAGAAGCATGTGCAGCGTCGCTCGCTCGCGCTCGGCACGGGCGGCTGGGTGATCTCCCTGGCGATCGGGCTCACCGTCGGGCTCCTGCTCGAGCGGGCCGGCTTGGACGCGGAAGGCTGGCTGCTCGGCGTCGCGCTTGCGACGACAACGCTTGGAACGCTCGTGCCGATCCTCTCCGACGCGGGCCTGACGTCGACACCGCTCGGGCGCGCGGTGCTCGGCACGGGGGTCGCCGGAGAGTTCTGGCCGATCGTCGTGATCTCGGTCTTTCTCACCGGCGTCTACGGCGCCGCAGTCGAGGTCATCCTGCTGATCGTGTTCAGCGGCCTCGTCGCGCTTGCGGCGGCGGCCGCCGTCCGAGCGCGCCCGTATCGCGTCATCAAGGCGCTCCGGGAGACGATGCATACGACGGGACAGGCTGCCGTCCGGCTGACGGTCTTCCTTCTGGCGGCGCTCGTGTGGCTGGCGAACGACGTCGGCTTCGACTTCGTGCTGGGGGCGTTCGCGGCGGGGCTGGTCGTCGGCCTGGCGCTCGACACGCCCGAGGGCGGCGTCGTCCGTATGCGGCTCGAGGGGATCGGCTTCGGGTTCGTGATCCCGATCTATTTCGTCGTCACCGGAATGAACTTCGACCTCGACAGCCTCCTCTCCGCACGCGGCCTGTCGCTTGCGGCGCTCTTCGTGTTGCTGCTCTTCGTCGTCCGCGGCGCCTCCTCGCTCCTCTGGGTCCGGGAGTTGTCGCGCCGCCAAACGCTCGGCCTCGCCTTCTTCGGTGCGACGGGGTTGCCTCTGATCGTCGCCATCGTCGGGATCGGCACCGGCCGCGGCGCGATCGGCGCCGATGTCGGCGCGTCGCTGGTCGGTGCAGGGATGATCTCGGTGCTCGTGTTCCCGCTCCTCGCCACGGCGGTCGCGGGCCGGCGGCCCACGGAGGAGCGGCCCGAGTCGGTGCCGATCCCCGAGTACTAGGAGGGTTTGGCGGAATCACGCG
>DATAET010000141.1:0-2367 GCA_036257855.1 Gaiellaceae bacterium
TGACGAGCCCGGCGCGCTCGAGCACCTTGAGGTGCCGCGACACCGACGGCAGGCTCATCGCGTGCGGCGCGGCCAGCTCGTTGACGGTCGCCTGACCCTCGGTGAGCTTTCGCAGGATCGCCCGCCGCGTCGGGTCGGCCAGGGCAGCGAAGGTCAGGCTGAGTTGGTCGGTCCGCATTTAGCCGCAAGACTAATTAGCAGGTAAGCTAAATGCAAGCGTGAGATTCGCCCGCATTGCGGAGGCAGCGTGCCGTTCTACTGCGACCGCGACCAGTACGAACGCTGGAAGCAGCCGCGGTTCCTGATCGCGTCGCCCGCACCTGCCCAGGGCTTCTCGCTCGGGGGCCTCGCGGGCTTTTTTACTTCCGGGCGTTGTCGCCGGTGCCCGAGCGTGCGACGATAGCTTTCCATGAGACGGCCAAGCCTCGTGTGGGTCTTCGGGGGAGTCGTCTTGCTGCTGATCGCGGTCGCCGCGTTGGTCGGCTTCGCAGCCGGCCACTACACCCGCGCGGAGAGCTCGAGCACGACGACGACCACCGCGCAGAGCTCGGCGGCGGTCGATCCGACCGTCGCGGCCGGAGCGCACGTGTTCGTCCAGTTCGCGTGCGCGCAGTGCCACGGCCTGAACGGTCAGGGTGGCGTCTCGCCCGACGTGCCCGCGCTGACGAGCGTCGGCAAGGAGCTGACTGTCGCCCAGTTGCGCGGGATCATCGATCACGGCCTCGGCGAGTCCGCCAACCCGAAGAAGCCGTACATGCCGGTCTGGGGGGCCGTGATCTCGGGCCGGCAGGTGGGCGAGCTCGTGGCGTACCTCCGCGCCGGCCTGCCGAGCGTCCCGGACGCGACGCCACCGGCGGTGCCGCGCGACCAGGGCGCGGAGGTCGCCGGCGCGGCGCTCTACGTCCGCGACGGCTGCATCAACTGCCACGGCCCGAATGGCCTGGGGGGCGTGCCGAACCCGCTCTCCGAGGACAAGGCGATTCCGCCGCTCTCAGGCGCTGATTTCCGCTCGGAGTTCAACACCGACCAGAAGATTGAGGACATCGTCCGCACGGGCAGCGTGATCGGGCGAGCGCCGATCGTCAGCATGCCGCACTGGGGCGGCATCCTTTCGGACGCCGACCTGAGGGCGCTCGTCGCCTACATCAAGACGCTGAAGTAGCCGCTGCCGCGTCGTCGCGGTCGACCCAGTGGTGCCACGGTCCGGCGAGCGAGAGCGTGCCGCCGGCCAGAGCCGCGCCGATCACGAAGGTGCCCCCGACGAGCGCGACCCGGGTGCGTATGCCCGGGCCGAGCACGAGGCGTGGCAGCCGGCGCAGATGCGCCAGGACATGGAGCGCAGTCGCGCCGAACCAGACGATGAAGCTAGCCTTGTGCGCCCCGAGTAGCAACCCGTGCCCACGCCGCGGCCCGGCGACCAGGAGCGCAACACCGCTGGCGAAGACACTCACCGTCGCCGCGACGACGATCGGCGCGAGTGCACGCAGAAAGAGGGGAGGCGGCCCGCGGCGCACGTACGCGGGGCTGCGCCCGTAGTAGCGCACCATGCGGTAGCCGGTCGTGCCGAGCTTCAGCGCCACGGGCGGGATCAGCAGCATCCCGACGAAGACGTGCCACGAGAGCAGCGGCCGGATGAAGAGGATCGTCACGCCCTCGACTGCGAGGAGCAGGATCAACAAGAGGGCCGTCGTCCCGGTCAGCCGCTCGTTGCGGGCGACGCCATCCTCGCGCTCCACGCGCCGAAGTGAACCACGCGTTCCTAAGTATGCGATGAGAGAGTCGTCGGCGTGTGCTCGGGCGGTAGCGGCACGCTCTCGAGTTTCCTCGGCGGGTCCGTCAGCGACGACGCCTCGCGTATCGTCGAGGACGATGGACGCTGTCAAGGAGTTCCGCGTGGTGCTGACCGTGCCTGACTTCGACGCGGCCGTCGCGTTCTATCGCGACGCGCTCGGCCTGGAGCAGGTTGCGGACTGGAGCTCCGAGGAGGGGCGCGTGGTCCTCCTGGAGGGAGGCCGGGCGACGCTGGAGCTCTTCGACGAGCGGCAGGCGGAGACGGTCGACCGGATCGAGGCGGGACGCCGTGTCTCGGGGACGGTCCGGCTCGCGCTCGAGGTCGCCGACAGCGAGGCCACCGCTTCCCGGCTCGTCGAAGCCGGCGCCGAAGAGGTCGCGGCGGCGACCATGACGCCCTGGGGCGACCGCAACGCCCGGGTCCGCGCGCCCGACGGCATGCAGCTGACCCTGTTCACGCCGGGCTAGAGGTACATGACCCACTTGGAGCTGCAGTCGCAGTCCTTGTGCTTGCGGCCGCACTTGGCGCACTCCCAGTAGGTCCACCAGATCCACTTCAGGTGGTTGAGCTCGAGC
>DATAET010000142.1:0-1767 GCA_036257855.1 Gaiellaceae bacterium
GGGCTCGTGCCGTCGGGCGGGTGGCGCATCTACACGGTCGCCGCGACGATGCCGCGCTTCGACCCGAAGACGTGGCGGCTGCGAATCGACGGCCTCGTCGAGCGGCCGGTCACGCTGACGTACGACGAGGTGCGCCGCCTCCCACGCGCGGAGCAGGTGTCCGACTTTCACTGCGTGACCGGCTGGACCGTCCGCCACGTGCACTGGGGCGGCGTCCGCTTCCGCGACCTGCTCGCCCAGGCCCGGCCCCTCGACGGCGCCCGCGTCCTCAGCTTCGTCTCGGCCGAGCGGCCGTACGTCGACACGCTCACGATCGAGCAGGCCGAGCTGCCCGACGCGATGCTCGCCTACGAGATGGACAGCAAGCCGCTCCGGCGCGAGCACGGCGCTCCCGTCCGCGTCGTGATCCCGGACATGTACGGCTACAAGAACGTCAAGTGGGTCGAGCGGATCGTCGTCGGCCGAAGCGCAGGTCCCGGTTACTGGGAGATCCAGGGCTACGACGTGAACGCGTGGGTCGGGCGGTCGAATGGCCTCTGACGCCGAGTACGTCGTCCGCTTCTCGCGCACCGAGCGCGCGATCCATTGGATCCACGCCTCCGCGTTCCTCGCGCTGCTCGGCTCGGGGCTCGTCCTCTACGTGCCGAGCCTGAGCGAGCGCGTGGCGCGCCGGCCGCTCGTGAAGGACGTCCACGTCTACACCGCGGTCGCGTGGATCGTCCTGCTCGCGCTCGTGGTGGCGGTCGGCGACCGGCGCGGGCTGCGGAGGACGCTCCGAGAGCTCGACCTCTTCGACGAGGACGACCGGCTGTGGCTCCGCCGCGTCCCGCGCCCGCAAGGCCGCTTCAACGCGGGCCAGAAGCTGAACGCCGCGCTCACGGCGTCGTTCGCCGTCCTCTTCTCGGTCTCCGGGTTCCTGCTCTGGCTCGGCGAGCGGGATACGCGCTTCCGCTTCGCGAGCACGATCCTCCTCCACGACGGGCTGATGTACGCGTCGCTCGCGCTGCTCCTCGGGCACCTCTACCTCGCCGTGCTCTATCCCGCGACGCGGCACTCGCTCCGCGGGATGACGCTCGGATCGGTGCGGCGCGACTGGGCGCTCCGGCACCACGCGAAGTGGCTAGACGAGCCGAAGCGTCGAGGCATTTGACTGCTTCATCCGTCGCGCGGAGAATCCCACGCTCTCTCTCGACCGACGGAGGTGCTGGCGATGGCGTGGAGCCTCAGTGGTAGTTACGCCGAGACGTGCTCGTGCGAGCTCATGTGTCCGTGCAACCTCTCCTTCGACCACGGGGCCACCTACGACTACTGCCGGGTGACGCTCGTGTTCAACATCAGGGAGGGAGAGATCGAGGGCGTCGACGTCGGCGGGTTGAAGATCGCGGCGATCGCGGACACCCCGAAGGTGATGACCGAGGGGAACTGGCGGCTCGGGGTCTTCGTGGACGAGCGCGCGACGGACGAGCAGGCCGACAGGCTCGTCGAGGTCTTCACCGGCCAGCGCGGCGGCCCGATGGCCGGTCTTGCGCCGCTCGTCGGCGAGGTGCTCGGCGTCGAGCGGGCCCGCATCGAGGTCGAGGACGACGGCCTCCGGCACAGCGTCCGGATCGGCGACGCGATCGACTTCGAGATCGAGGACATCGTCCCGTTCGGCGTCGAGACGGGCAGGCCGATCCGCTTCGACGGCATGTTCCATCCGGTGGGTTCCGATCTGACGATGGCGGAGGCGAAGCGCTCGCGGATCAACGCGTTCGGGATCGAGTACGA
>DATAET010000143.1:0-8421 GCA_036257855.1 Gaiellaceae bacterium
GCTGTCGTGGAACATGTAGTTGCGGCCCACCTGGTCGGAGCCGTTCGCGAGGCCGTTCGGGTGATTGTCGTTGGCCGACGCGAGCAGGAGCTTGGCCGTGTTGGCCGCGCCACAGGCGACGACGACGAGGTCGCCGGCGAAGCGCTCAACTCCGCCGTCACGCTCGACGACGACCTCGGAGACCTGGTTCCCCGATCCGTTGGTCTCGAGCTTCACGACTCTCGCGTTCGTCAGCAGCGTGACGTTCGGATGCTCGAGAGCGGGTCGCACGCCGAGCACGTCGGCGTCCGACTTTGCGTGGACCAGGCAGGGGAAGCCATCGCAGGTCGAGCAACGGACGCAGTGGCTGTACGGCATGTTCGCCTCGTTCAACCTGATCCCGCAAGGAGCATGGAAGGGGTGGAGGCCGGCGGCGGCGAGGTCATCCGAGAGCTGTTGGATCCGCGGTTCGTGGGAGACCGCAGGGAACGGATACGGCGCGCTCGCCGGCGGCTCCGTCGGGTCCTCGCCCCGGGCGCCGTGAACCTCGTACCGCTGCTCGGCCATGGTGTAGTACGGCTCCAGCTCGTCGTACGTGATCGGCCAGGCGGGTGAGATCCCGTCGTGATGCTTGAGCTCGCCGAAGTCCTCCTTGCGCAGCCGGTAGAGGGCCGCGCCGTAGAGCTTGGTCGCGCCGCCGACGAAGTAGTGGATCTGCGGCTGGAACGACTTGCCGTTGGCGTCGTACCAGGTGTCCGGCGAGACGTAGCGGTTGTCGACGAAGACATCGTGTGCGGACCAGTTCGCGGGCTCTCGCGGAAGCCAGTCGCCTTGCTCGAGCAGCAGGATGCGCTTTCCGGACGGCGCGAGGTGCCGGGCGAGCGTCCCGCCGCCGGCACCCGTGCCGATGATCACGACGTCGTACGAGTCCATCACATGTCCTCCAGGGTCTCGGCGACGACGATCCTCGCCGCCGCTTCGATGAGTGCAAGGTGCGAGAACGCCTGCGGGAAGTTGCCGAGGTGGCGTCCCGTGTCGGCGTCGAACTCCTCCGCGTACAGCCCGAGCGGAGACGCGACCCGCAGCAACCGCTCCATCAGGTCGCGCGCCCGCTGCATCTCGCCGACGATCGCGAGCGCGGAGACGAGCCAGAACGAGCAGATGAGGAACGTCCCCTCCTTGCCGGAGAGCCCGTCGTCGGTCTCTCCCGTGTGGTACCTGAGAACGAACCCGTTCTCGGTCAGCTCTTCTCCGATCGTCAGCACGGTCGCACGCAGGCGTTCGTCGTCGCCCGGGAGGAAGCCGAAGATCGCCGCGAGCAGCGTCGATGCGTCGAGGGCGTCCGTGTCGTAGTGCTGCTTGAGCACGCCGCGCGAGTCGACGCCCTTCGAGAGGATGTCGTCGCGGATCTCCTCCGCTGTCGCGGCCCACTCGGCCTGGAGCTGCTCGTCGCCGCGGATCGCGGCGAGCTTCGTCGCGCGGTCGAGAGCGACCCAGCACATGAGCTTCGAGGAGACGTAGTGCTGCGGCTTGCCGCGCGCCTCCCAGATCCCCTGGTCCGGGTTCTGCCAGACGGCGGTCGCGCACTTCGCCTGTGCCTGGACGATCGGCCAGAGGCGCCGCGGCAGCCGTCCGCTCTTGACGGTGTGCAGCAGGATCGAGTCGAGCACCGCGCCGAACACGTCGTTCTGACGCTGGTCGAACGCGCCGTTCCCGATCCGCACCGGCCGCGCGCCCGCGTACCCCGTCAGGTCGTCGCGCGTCGACTCCGTCAGGTCGCGACGGCCGTCGATGCCGTACATGATCTGCAGCGCGCCGTCGTCGTTCGCTTCGAGGTCGCCCACGAACTCCATGAACTCGTCGGCCTCCCAGTCGAGGTTCAGGTAGTGGAGCGCCTGGAGCGTGAACGTCGTGTCGCGCATCCAGCAGTAGCGGTAGTCCCAGTTCCGCTCGCCGCCCGGTGTCTCGGGCAGAGACGTCGTGAGCGCAGCCACCGTCGCTCCGGTGGGCATGTAGGTCAGACCCTTGATCGTGAGTGCAGAGCGCTGGAGCGGATCACGCCACTCGTGGTCGGGCATGCGAGACCGCCCCAACCAGCGCCGCCAGTAGCGGATCGTCGCTGCGATCCGCCGTTCTGCGTCTTCGACGTCCTCCGAGCCCGTGAGCTCCTCCGCCCAGGAGAGCGCACAGTACGCGCGATCACCTGCTTCGAGCGTGTGCCGACCGCGCACCCGGCTGCCCTCGACCCCGAGCGCGAGATCCGAATAGAGACGCACTACCCGATCGCCGCCCGCAGCGTCGGCGACGTGACGGCTTCCGTCGACCAGCGTCCACTCCGCGGGCTCCCGTCCGTAGTCGAATATCGGCTCGCATACGACCTCGACCTCGACCGAACCGTCGATGCACTCGACCGTCCGCACGAGCAGGAGGTCGGCGTCGTCGTCCGCCGGTGGGCGCGTGTGCGGCGTGATCTCGTCCTCGCGCTCTCGCGGCCCCATCGTGAGCGCGTCGCGGACGACGACCCAGCCCGAGGGCGTCTTCCACGTGGTCACGAGCACGTTCGTGCCGGGGTCGTAGTGGCGCGCAGTCGGGTGGTTGATCGCGAACGGCGCGAGGCGGAAGAAGCCCGCCTCGCGATCGAGGAGGCTGCCGAAGACGCTCGGCGCATCGAAGCTCGGCACGCACAGCCAGTCGATGGCGCCATCCGGGGCGACGAGCGCGCCCGTGTGGCAGTTGGACAGGAACGCGTAGTCTGCGATCGGCGTGAACGGCGACGGCGCAGCGGCGCTCTGCGGCGCCTCCTGGTCACTCACGAGTCGATCCAGGGCTGGTGCCAGCCGCCGTGTCCGGCGACGAGCCTGTCTGCCTCCTTCGGCCCCCAGCTTCCGGGGGCATAGACATGCACCGGCGGGGGCGAGTCGAGCAGCGGCTGCATGATGCGCCACGTCTCCTCGACGCCGTCTTGCCTCGTGAAACGCATGCTGTCTCCGACAATGGCCGCGTGGAGGAGCACCTCGTACGGCGTCGCTCCCTCCCCGCCCATGGTCGCGAACTCGACGTCGAACAGGATCGGCGCGGCAGTGGCGACGTCGGCGCGATGCGCGTCGAGGACGACGCGAATCCCGGTCGTCGGATCGAGCTTGAAGACGATCTGATTCGGCTCGGGCTTGCGGTCGAAGGCGTGGAAGCCGAGCCGGGGAGCATGCTTGAACACGAAACGCAGCTCCGTCTGAGTGGCCGGAAGGCGCTTTCCGGTACGGATGAAGATCGGGACTCCCGACCAGCGCCAGTTGTCGATCTCGAGCCGTAGAGCGGCGAAGGTCTCGGTCGTCGACCCCGAAGCGACGCCCTCGATCCCGAGGTAGCCGTCGTACTGACCGCGAACGTAGTGCGCCGGATCCGCCTCGGGCATCGCGCGGAAGACGGCGATCTTGGAGTCCTGGATCGTCTTCGAATCGCCCCCGGCAGGGGGCTCCATCGCCGCCATCCCGACGACCTGCATGAGGTGGTTGACGACCACGTCGCGCAGCGCGCCGACCGGGTCGTAGAAGTGGCCGCGATCCTCCACCCCGAAGTCCTCGGCCATCGTGATCTGGATGGACTCGACATGGTTGCGGTTCAGGACCGGCTCGAGCATCACGTTGGCGAAGCGCAGGTAGATGATCTCCTCGAGCCCCATCTTCCCGAGGTAGTGGTCGATGCGAAGGAGCTGGGACTCGTCGATGTACTGGTGCAGCTCCTCGGCGAGCTCACGGGCGGACTCGAGGTCGTGACCGAACGGCTTCTCGACGACGACTCTCGCGTTGGCCGTGACGCCCGCCCTTGCCAGGCCGCCGACGACGGTGCCGAACAGCGACGGCGGAACCTCGAGGTAGAAGACGGGGGTCTGCGAGCCCTCGATTGCCTCCGCAACCTCGGCGTAGGTCGCATCGTCCGTGAAGTCTCCGTGGTGGTACGAGAGCCGCTTCGCAAAGCGAGTGAAGACCTCCTCGTCGAGCTCTTCGCCCGTCGCGACGATCGAGTCGCGCGCGCGCTGAACGAGTTGCTCGAGCGTCCAATCGTCGAACGCGACCCCGACGATCGGGCAGTCGAGAAGCCCGCGCTGCTCGAGCCGGTACAGGGAGTGGAACGTCATCACTTTCGCGAGGTCGCCCGTGATGCCGAACACGACCAGGACATCCGCCGGCCGCGGATCAGCGTGCGTCCTCGTTCTGGTTGCCTGTGGCGCCTGTGTTGCGCTCATGCCCACCCCTCTCTGTAGCTCGGTCTACTCGTCCTCGACGTGGATCCGCCCAACGCGCTGATGGGTGAACTCGCTTCCGGCCCAGTCGACGATCGCCTTTGCGCGGTCCTCGTTGGTCGGGAGGAGCGCGAGGTGCACGGTCCGCCAGGCGAACTGCGCCTTGTGTCCCTTCATCGTCTTCCCGCCGAGCATCTGCACGACAGCGGCATGGCGGCCGATTGCGGCCATCGTGCCCTTGTCGCGGTAGCGGAAGGGCTTCTCCGACTTGCCGGCCACACGGCGAGAGATGGTCTCCCCCGCGTGTTCTCCCGACTGGAGCGCGACCGAGCCGAGCTGCGGCAGCACCTGCTCGGTTTTCGGATCCATGATCGCCGCGACGTCGCCCACGACGAACACGCCGGGATGTCCGGGCAGCTCGAGGTCCGGTCCGACGGCGATCCGGTTGCCGCGCTGCAGCTCGATCCCGAGCGACTGGACCAGGGCGTTGCCCTGTAACCCCGCACCCCAGACGAGGGTGTGCGCGGGAATCACGTCCCCCGAGGCGAGCGTCACGCGAGTCGGCGACACGGACTGCACGCGTGCGCCGGTCATCACCTCGACCGTCCGCTGCTCGAGCGCGTCCCTCGCGTACTCGCGAAGGTTGGGCTTGAACATCGCGAAGATCTCTTCGCCGGCCTCGACGAGGATCACGCGCGCCTTCTCCTGCGGAAGGCTCGGATAGTCCGTCATGAAGTTGGTGCGGTAGAGCTCGGCGAGCGCTCCCGCCGTCTCCACCCCCGTCGGCCCGCCTCCCACAACGACGACCGTCAGAGCCCCGTCGTCGACGAGCCCCGAGTCCTTGTCGGCTGCCTCCCAACGGTCGAGGACGTGATTCTTGAGCCTGACCGCATCCGCCAGCGTGTACATCGGAAAGGCGTGCTCGGCCGCGCCGTCGGTCCCGAAGAAGTTCACCTCCGCGCCCAAGGCGAGGACGAGGAAGTCGTACGTGACTGGCGCGAGCCCCTCGAACTGGACCTCCTTCGCCTCGAGGTCGATCGCGGTGATCGGCGCCTGGTGGATCGTCGCGTTGTCCTGGTCCTTGACGAGGTCGCGGAGCGAATGTCCGACGGCCGTCGTCTCGAGCAGGCCGGTTGCAAGCTGGTACAGCAGCGGCTGGAAGGTGTGGTAGTCGTGCTTGTCGACGACGACGATGTCGACGGCGGCCTTTTTCAGCTCGTGCGCGGCGCCGACTCCGGCGAAGCCTCCGCCGAGGACGAGTACGCGCGGACGCGCATCGGTGCCTGCCGAGTCACCCACCCGCTGCAGCATTCCACTTTTCGCGGACCTACGACGCGATGTTCACCAGACGTTCATCAGAGGAGGACGCCTCGTGTCGCGAAGAGTGAGATGATGCGCGGCGATGGGCTTGGTGGCCGTCAGCACCGTCGATCTCGCCCGCGTGCAGTTCGCGACCACCTCCCTCTACCACTTCCTCTTCGTCCCGCTGACGCTCGGCCTCGCGCCGCTGGTCGCGGTCATGCAGACGCTCTGGTACCGGGGCGGCGACGAAGCTTGGCTGCGCCTCACTCGCTTCTTCGGGACGCTCATGCTCATCAACTTCGCGATCGGCGTCGCGACGGGGCTCGTCCAGGAGTTCCAGTTCGGGATGAACTGGTCGATCTACTCGAAGTTCGTCGGCGACGTGTTCGGCGCGCCGCTTGCGATCGAGGGCCTCGCCGCGTTCATGCTCGAGTCGACGTTCCTCGGACTCTGGATCTTCGGCTGGGACCGGCTCTCGAAGCGCGTCCATCTCGCGACGGTCTGGTTGTTCGCCATCGGAAGCTGGGCGTCGGCGTTCTTCATCATCTCCGCGAACTCCTGGATGCAGCGGCCCGTCGGCTCCACCGTCACCGACGGCCGCGCCGAGCTGACGGACGTCTGGGAGCTTTTCTCGAATCGCTTCGGGATCTGGGCGTACATCCACGTGCTGCTCGTCGGGCTCACGACGGCGACAGTCGTCATCTTTGGCGTCGCGTGCTGGCACCTCGTCCGCGGCCGGAACCAGGAGCTCTTTCGCCACGCCGCCAAGCTTGCGCTGATCGTCGGCGTCCCGATCTCCGCGGTGAACCTCGGCGTCGGCAGCCATCTCGGCGTCGTCGTCACCGACTACCAGCCCATGAAGATCGCGTCGACGGAGGCGCAGTGGGACACCTGTCAGCCGTGCGCCTTCTCGCTGTTCCAGATCGGTGGCTTCACCGTCGACGACCAGACACCGACGTTCTCGATCCAGATCCCGAAGCTGTTGTCACTCCTCGCGACCGGGTCGCTCGATGGCCAGGTGCAGGGGATGAACGAGCTCCAGGAGTCGGAGCAGGGGGAGTACGGCTCCGGTGACTACATCCCGCCGGTGCGGACGACCTACTGGAGCATGCGGATCATGGCCTACGCCGGCACGCTCGTCTTCCTCGTCCTCGCACTCGGTGCGCTCCTCTACTGGCGCGGGAGGCTTGCTTCGACGCGCTGGTTCCTCTGGCTCGGGGTCGCGACGATCCCGCTTCCCTACATCGCTGCGCTCGCCGGCTGGGTGCTCTCGGAGGTAGGGCGCCAGCCGTGGATCGTCTGGGGCCTGCTGAAGACGGCCGACGCCAACTCACCCAGCGTCTCGACGGCCACGATCGCCACCAGTCTCGGCACGTTCGTCGTCCTCTACGCGGCGCTCCTGATCGTGGACGTCGTCCTCATGCGCCGCTACGCGCGTGTCGACCCGCCCGAGGTCGGCGGCGACGGTGACGAGTTCGCACTCCCGGCGGTCACGTACTGATGGATCTCGAGACCTTCTGGTTCTGCCTCATCGCCCTCGTCTGGGCCATGTACTTCCTGCTCGAGGGGTTCGACTTCGGCGTCGGGATGCTGCTCCCGTTCGTCCCGCGAAACGACGAGGAGCGGGGCACGGCGCTGCGAACGATCGGACCGGTCTGGGACGGGAACGAGGTCTGGCTCGTCGTGGCAGGAGGCGCAACGTTTGCCGCATTCCCCGCCTGGTACGCGACGATGTTCTCGGGCTTCTACCTCGCGCTCCTGCTCATCCTGTTCTTCCTGATCGTGCGCGTCGTCTCGTTCGAATGGCGCTCGAAGAGTGAGGCGCCGCGCTGGCGTTCCACGTGGACGTGGGCGAACACGATCGGCAGCTTCGGTGCGTCACTGCTCTGGGGGATAGGGCTGTCGTGCCTCGTGTACGGCGTGCCCATCAACTCGGACGGCGACTTCGCGGGCGACCTCCTGGATCTCTTCAGCCCGTACAGCGTGTTCGCCGGAATCGCGGTCGTCGCGCTCTTCGCGTTCCATGGCGCGACGTTCCTCACGCTCCGCACGGCGGGGGAGCTGCGCGCCCGGGCCGAAGGCGCCGCGCGGAAGCTCGCGATTCCGGCTGCGGTCCTGGGCTCGGTGTACCTCGTGTGGACCGTCGCAGTCGCGATCGACCGCAACGACAAGGATGTCTTCCCGCCGGCGCTTCCCGCGGCGCTCGGGATCGTGGCCCTTGCGCTCGCGATCGTCTTCATCTACGCAGGAAGGAGCGGGCGCGCGTTCACGATGACTGCACTCGGGACGATCTCGCTAGTGGCGACGCTGTTCGTCTCGCTCTACCCGCGCGTGATGGTGTCGAGCACCGGTTTCGAGAACAGCCTGACCGTCGACGGCGCTGCGTCGTCGCACTACGCGCTCCAGGTCATGACCGTCGTGGCCCTGATCTTCGTCCCGATCGTGCTCCTGTACCAGGGCTGGACGTACTACGTGTTCCGGAAGCGGCTCGGGGGCGACTCACCCGGAGCGGGACCCGTCGAGACGGGTCCCGCCTCGGGACCGGTGTGAGCTAGGCCGCGGCCGAGGTCGAGGCCTCTTTGGGCGACGAGGCGAGCCCGTAGACCACGAGCACCGCCAGGGCGATCATGGTGAAGGCGAACCAGGGCGCGACCCCCATGATCAGGAAGCTGTTGACGATCACGAGCACCGCCCATAGGTACGCGACGACCCTTCCGAAGGTCCCGTTTCCCAACAAGGAATAGCCGGCGTAGAGCGCCACGACCGCGATCCCGAGATCCCACAGGCCCCATGCCCACAGGCTGTCTCCGAACAACCCCAGTGTGAGGTCGTTGACCTTGTTGCTGTCGGAGAGGTAGCTGATTCCGGAGATGATCCGGAGGAACCCGACGGAGAACAAC
>DATAET010000144.1:0-4102 GCA_036257855.1 Gaiellaceae bacterium
CGGTCACGAAGGAGGCACCTCCGGCCGGACAGGCGTTCGTCGACTTCTTGCTCAGCGACGAGGGGCAGAAGATCTTCGCCGAGAAGGGCTACCGGCCGGTGGACAAGAACGCCCTCGCGGGGACGAGCTTCCCGAATCCTCCGGGTCTTTTCGCGATCGAGAAGTTCGGCGGCTGGGGCACCGTGAAGGACAAGTTCTTCGATCCCGACAACGGGCTCGTGGCCAAGATCGAGCAGGACCTGGGAGTGTCGACCGATAGCGGCTAGCGCCCTAGCAGCTCACGCACCCCGTCGAGCCGCGCCCGGCCTCCCATGGCTCGGGCGCGGCTTCACATCTGCCTACCTCGGCTTCATCGTCGTCCTGCCGCTTGCGGCGATCGTCTGGAAGTCGACCGAGAACGGCGGCGACGGCTTCTGGCGGGCCATCTCGAGCCCGTCGTCAGTGGCGGCGCTCAAGCTCAGCTTCTTCGCTTCGCTCGTGGTCGTCGTCGTCAACGCGGCCGCGGGCACGCTGATCGCCTGGGTCCTCGTTCGCGACTCATTCCGCGGAAAGGCGTTCGTCAACGCGCTGATCGACCTCCCCTTTGCCCTGCCCACGATCGTCGTCGGCCTTACGCTCCTGGCGCTCTACGGGCCGCGCGGTCCGCTGGGCGTCAACATCGCCTACACACGGGTGGCTGTCGTCGCCGCGCTCCTCTTCGTCACGCTTCCCTTCGTTGTCCGCTCGGTGCAGCCGGTGCTGATCGAGCTCGACCGCGAGATGGAGGAGGCAGCGGCGTCGCTCGGGGCCCGTCCGCCCGCGGTCTTCCGCCACATCGTCCTCCCGAATCTCGCGCCCGCGATCCTGTCCGGGTGCGCGCTTGCCTTCGCCCGCGCGATCGGCGAGTTCGGCTCCGTCGTCCTCATCTCGGGGAACATCCCGTTCAAAACGGAGGTCGCGTCCGTGCACATTTTCAGCCTCGTGGAGAGCGATGCTCCCTCCGCGGCCGCGGCCGTATCGGTCGTGCTCCTGCTCGTCTCACTCGTGACGCTGATCGGCTTCGACGCCCTGCGGCGGTGGAGGTTCTCCAGTGGCAGCTAGGCTCGGCCTTCGCTTCGCGGCGCTCGGCTACCTGGCCCTGTTGCTCATGCTTCCGGTCGGCCTGGTCTTCTGGCGCACGTTCGAGCACGGCATCGGGCCCGTGGTGGACGCCGCCACGACTCCCGAGGCCCTCCACGCGCTCTGGCTGACGCTCCTGATCGCCTTCATCGCGGTCCCCGCGAACACGATCTTCGGCATCGTCGCGGCTGTGGTCATCGTGCGGCAGAACTTCAAGGGCAAGGGTGTCCTCAACCTGATCATCGACTTGCCGTTCGCCCTCTCGCCCGTTGTGATCGGGCTCGCCCTCTACCTCGTCTACGCCCGCACGGGGTGGCTCGGGGGCTGGCTCGTCGACCACGGCATCAACGTCATCTTCGCGCTGCCCGGGATGATCCTCGCGACGATCTTCGTGTCGCTGCCGTTCGTCGTGCGCGAGACGATCCCCGTTCTGCGCGAAGTCGGCATCGACCAAGAGGAGGCCGCCTGGACCCTCGGCGCCTCGCCCCTCAGCACCTTCTTCCGCATCACTCTCCCTGCCATCCGTTGGGGCGTCACCTACGGCGTCGTCCTCACGACCGCGCGTGCGATCGGGGAGTTCGGGGCCGTCTCGATCGTCTCCGGCTCGATCGCGGGCCGCACCTCGACGCTCACGTTGCACGTACAGGACCGGTTCAACAGCTTCGATCTCACGGGGGCGTACACCGCCTCGGTCGAGCTGGCGCTCATCGCGCTCATCACCCTCGTCCTCATGACCGTTCTGCGAAGGGAGAAGCCCCGTGGCGATAGCCATTCGCCGGGTGACGAAATCGTTCGGTAGTTACGTCGCGGTCGACGACGTCTCGCTCGCGATCGCGAGCGGCTCGCTGACCGCCCTGCTCGGCCCGAGCGGCAGCGGCAAGTCGACCCTGCTCCGGATCATCGCGGGCCTCGAGCGGCCCGACGTGGGCTCGGTGTCGATCCACGGGGACGACGCAACGGGCCTCCCACCGCAGGAGCGGGGCGTCGGGTTCGTCTTCCAGCACTACGCCGCGTTCAAGCACATGACGGTTCGGGACAACGTGGGCTTCGCGATGAAGATCCGGAAGCGCCCGAAGCCGGAGATCCGGGCCAAGGTCGACGAGCTCCTCAAGCTCGTCCAGCTCGACGGGTTGGCCGATCGCTATCCCTCCCAGCTCTCGGGCGGGCAGCGACAACGCATGGCGCTTGCTCGCGCGCTCGCAGCCGAGCCGCGTGTGTTGCTTCTCGACGAGCCGTTCGGCGCGCTTGACGCGCGCGTGCGCAAGGAGCTGCGCGCGTGGCTGCGCAATCTCCACGAGGAGGTCCCCGTCACGACGGTGCTCGTGACGCATGACCAGGAGGAAGCGATGGACGTTGCCGATCGCGTCGCGGTGATGAACGAGGGGCGCATCGAGCAGACCGGGAAGCCGCGCGACCTCTACGAGCATCCCGCCAACGAGTTCGTGATGAGCTTCGTCGGGCCGGCGAACCGGCTCGGCGATGCCTGGATCCGGCCCCACGACCTGGAAGTGCGGCACGAGTCGAACGGTCATTCCACCGAGGCGATGGTGGAGCGCGTCGTCCACCTCGGCTTCGAAGTGCGCGCCGAGCTAGTTCTCGACGACGGGCGGCGGGTCTCGGCTCAAGTGACTCGCGACGAGGCGGATGAGCTCGAGCTGCACGAAGGGCAGATCGTCTTCGTCCGGCCCAGCCGCACGCACGTCTTCAGTGCGGTTTCAACGCCTTCTGCTTCTCCGTAGTCGCTCTATGGGCGAAGCGTCGAGGTGTCGACGACCCGGAAGTCGGAGCCTTTGACCCGTCCCAGTGTGTGCAGGTCGTCGTTGTCCCAGCCCGGATCGGGAGCGCCCGAGACGTACCAGCTCGACCCGTTGTCGGCGACGATCATCCCGTAGCGCTTGAGGGCGCGGAGCACCACTCGCGCCTGCAGCGGGAAGTCGGCGACGGGGTAGTTCGCGCGCAGTCGAAGGCGAAGACCCATCGGCGGCAGGCTCTTGCTCGTGTACGAGCTGGCGAAGTGGCGAGCCGGGTAGATGTAGGCGCGTCGTGAGCGCCGGACCGTGAACCGCAGGGCGTGGTCGATCGAGCCCGCGGCGACCTCGTCATAGCGCGCGAGCCCTGGAAGGATCGGGAGCCCGGCCGCGTCCGCAGACGTCCAGCCTCGCGGTCGGAGGGCGTTCGAGGTCAGGTTCCAAATCGCGCCAGACCCGGCCGACCAGGATGGATAGAGCGAGTAGAGCTCGTAGAGGAAGCACGTGTCCGTGTCCACGATCACCGCGTGGCGGTCGCCGTCGGCTGCCGGCTTGCCCTCGATGGCGACGTCGTCGGGAATCGGGTACGGGCCGGGGTCGCTCTCTTCCGCATAGCCGAAGTCGACAGACGATTCGGGGACGCTCGAGTCGACGACTGTGATCGGAATCCCGATCGGCCCGCCGTCCCAGAGCCCGGAGCCGAAGTCGGGATGGAGATTCAGGCTTGCGCCGATCGAGTTGACGATCGTCTGTGAGTCCTTGCGGAGGGGCAGCTTGTTGACCGGCTTGTTCCAGACGCTCGTCTCGGGGAACACCGGACAGCTCGGCGCCTGGGGGAGAGGATGAGCCGCCGCCGGCGCAACGGCGACGACGGGAACGATCATCGCGATGGCCACGCGCGCCAGGTGCACGGCATCGTTATCGGGCTGGCGCGGGCTCCCGGCAATCCCTCGGGCGGTGCGTTCGCAGTCCGCCCGCGGGCTCCACTCGTATCGCACCGAGACATGCGCCTCCGCCTCCTCGCGCCGGCCTGCCTCGCCGCGCTCGTGCTCGCGCCGAGCGCGGGAGCGCTCATGACGTTTTACGGGACCGTCGGGCCGGGCACCACGATCGTGCTCAAGCGGGCCGACGGGACGGTCGTGAAGAACACGCGGCACCGGAACAAGACCTTCGTCATCCGCGACAAGTCCTCGTTCCACAACTTCCACCTCTACGGGCCGGGCATCGACCGCCACACGGGCGTGGCCTTCGTGGGC
>DATAET010000145.1:0-6511 GCA_036257855.1 Gaiellaceae bacterium
CGGTCGCCGGCGTCGACCCCGGTCGCGGCTTTCACCGCACGGTTGACGCCGATGAAGGCCTCGCCGCCGTAGACGCCGGGCGTGGTTCTCCACGTGTGTCCGCGGATCGTGACCTTCACAGACGGGCGCGCTCGGCCGAACGACTCCTTGACGTCGAAGGGGACGCGGAGCATGGTCGCCGTCTTCCCGACCCGCTCGAGCTTCGCCGAGAACCTCATCTTCGTCACGTCGAAACCATAGGGTGCAGCCGATGGGGGCGTTGAAGGTGGTGCGCGACGGGGCCGTGCTGCGCATCACGCTGGCGCGCCCCGAGCGGCGGAACGCGTTCGACGCGGCCCTCATCGCCGAGCTCGCCGAGGCCTTCTCCGCGGTCGGCGACGCGCGTGCGGTGCTCCTCGACGGGGAAGGGCCTTCGTTCTGCGCCGGCGCAGACGTCGACTGGCAGCGGGCGGCGATCGACCTCTCCTACGAGGAGAACGTCGAGGACGCGATGCGCCTCTACCGGATGCTCGAGGCAGTGGACTCGTGCCCGGCGCCGGTCGTCTGCCGCGTCCACGGGTTCGCCCTCGGGGGAGGCTCGGGCCTCGTCGCCTGCGCCGACGTTGCGATCGCCTGGCCGGACGCGGTGTTCGGCTTCACCGAGGTGCGCCTCGGGATCATTCCGGCCGTGATCTCGCCCTTCGTCCTCCCGAAGATCGGAGAATCCGCGCGCCGCTACTTCGTGACCGGCGAGCGCTTCGACGCGAACACGGCCTTGCACATCGGGCTCGTCTCCGAGGTCTCCGAGGACGCAGGCGAGCGGGCGGAGTCGATCGTCGAGGAGATCCTCGCGGGCGGACCGATCGCAGTCCGCGAGGCGAAGCGGCTCGTGCGCGAGCGCCCGACGGGCGTCGAGACCGCACACATCGCGGCCGAGCGGCGGACGAGCGAGGAAGGCCAGGACGGCTTGCGGGCGTTCCTCGAACGGCGCGATCCCGCCTGGCGCGCCGGCTCGGGCTAGCGCCCGCGCTCGTCGAGGTACTTCTTGAGGCCGAGGAACGGGAGGATGAACGCCGCCAGTACCGACCCGAGCCAGACGATGACGGTTGCGGCGATCCAGGTGCCGACGCCGTGGATCGAGAGCCCGTCGGTGAGGAGCGTGGTCACGATCAGCGAGACGAGCGTCGCGATGAGCGCCACACCTCCCAGAACGGACCCCGGGCTGCGGCGAAGCACGCTGATCAGGAACGGCTGGAGCAGGGCGAAGACGATCGTGTAGATGACGACCGAGACGACAAAGCCGGTCGCGTCGAGGCTCATGCCGTCGAGAACGGCCGCCGCGACGATCAGGCCGACGCCGTTCGACGCGAACGCGATGAGGAGGCGGACGAGGAGCCGGATCACGGGCTCTCCCACGTGAAGACGACCGACTCGGCCGACCGTTCGGCAGGGCCGTGGTACACCGCCTCGACGTTGGTGCCGTCGGGATCGAGCACGTACGCTGCGTAGTAGCCCGCGTGGTACTCCCGTTCGCCCGGCGCTCCGTTGTCGCGCCACCCCGCCTCGAGCGCAGCCGCGTGGAAGCGATCGACGGTCTCGTGATCGCCGGCCTGGAACGCGATGTGCAGGCCCTTCGTGGGCGTGCCGTCGGCAGACACGAAGAGCTCGTCGGCGGAGAACCAGCCGTCCCCTTCCCCGGTGAGGTCGCGCCCGAGCGGCTCGAGCACGCTCGCGTAGAAGCGCTTGCTCAACTCGAGGTCGCGCACGCGGAGGTGCACGTGGTCGAGGAGTCTCCCGGCATGCGCCTCGGGCATGGGCGGCAGACTATCCCGGATGCCCGTTCGCAGGCTACTCGTCGCGAATCGCGGTGAGATCGCCGTGCGCGTCTTCCGCACGTGTCGCGCGTTCGGAA
This sequence comes from Gaiellaceae bacterium, assembly GCA_036257855.1. GTDB lineage: Bacteria > Actinomycetota > Thermoleophilia > Gaiellales > Gaiellaceae > GMQP-bins7. The sequence continues at coordinate 1,892 of DATAET010000145.1, forward strand.
TCGAGACCGTCGCCGTCGCGGCGCCGGACGACCTCGGTGCGCTGCATGCACGCTCGGCCGACCAGGTCGTCGAGATCGCGAGCTACCTTCATTCCGAGGAGCACCTGCGTGCAGCGGCGCAGGCCGGCGCCGATGCCCTCCACCCGGGGTACGGCTTCCTCGCGGAGAACGGCGACTTCGCCGAGGCCGTCGAGGCGGCCGGGGTGACGTGGATCGGGCCGCCGGCCGAGGCTCTGCGGCTGGGAGGAGACAAGGTCGCCGCGAAGTGGATCGCCCGGGAGGCGGGCCTGCCGGTCCTGCCCGATGGCACTCCCGCTGAGATCGGCTTTCCCCTTCTCGTCAAGGCAGCCGCGGGGGGAGGTGGCCGCGGGATGAGAGTCGTCCGCTCGTCCGACGAGGTCGAGGACGCGCTCGCCGCAGCCGGGCGCGAGGCGGCGGGAGCATTCGGAGACGGGTCGCTCTACTGCGAGCGCTACCTCGAGCGCCCGCGACACGTGGAGGTGCAGCTCCTTGCGGACGCCCAGGGAACGGTGGTCGCGCTGGGCGAGCGCGATTGCTCGGTTCAGCGTCGACACCAGAAGGTGCTCGAGGAGGCTCCTGCTCCCGGTCTCGGCGACGCACTCCGAACCTCCCTCCACCAGGCCGCTGTCGCCTTCGGGCGTGCGCTCGGCTATCGCAACGCCGGCACCGTCGAGTTCGTCGTCGACGGGGACGACTTCTACTTCCTCGAGCTGAACGGCCGCATCCAGGTGGAGCACCCCGTGACGGAGGCCGTGACCGGGCTCGACCTCGTCGAGCGCCAGATCCGCATCGCGGAGGGCGAAGCGCTTTCTCCGGACGGTTACGAGGCGACCGGACACGCCGTCGAGGTGCGGCTCTACGCCGAGGATCCGAGGACGTTCCTCCCCCAGTCCGGCCGCATCGAGCGTCTGAGCTTCCCGGGCTCGATCCGTCTGGATGCGGGAGTCGAGGAAGGTGACGAGATCGGCCTCGCCTACGACCCGATGATCGCGAAGCTCGTGGCGCACGGTCAAGACCGGGACGAAGCGCTCGACACTCTGGCTGGGGCGCTCGCCGCCGCCGAGGTCGAGGGCGTCGCCACCAACCTCCCCTTCCTCCGGTGGCTCGTGTCGCACCCGGTCGTGAGGGCCGGCGAGGCCACGACGGCGTTCCTGACCGAGCATCCAGCGCTGTCCGCACCCCCTCCCTTCCGGGCACCGGAGCCGTTCCGCACATCCTGGCGGCTCAATCTGCCAGCGCCCCCTCCGGCCCCGCCCCCGGATGTCGACGCGGAGTCACTGCGCGCGGGCGCCTCGCTCGGCGAGAGCACGGTCACCGCGCCCATGCCGGGGACGGTGATCGGCGTCGAGGTCGCGACCGGAGACGAGGTGCGCGCACACGAGCCGCTCGTCGTCCTCGAGGCGATGAAGATGGAGATCCCCGTCCACTCCCCGTTTCCCGGAAACGTGAAGGCCGTGCACGTGGCGGTCGGCGATCGTGTCGCCGGGGGAACGCTGCTCGTCGAGCTGGAGGCCTAGCGACCTACGTCCCGGGCTTCACGACCATCAGGAAGACGAGAGCGAAGAGGACGAGGACCAGGAGACGGCCGACGAGCACGAGACGGTTGACCGCCGCGCCGAGCTCGGGGCTCGGCCCCTCCGTCGCCATACGCATCCCCACCTGGTTCATCGCGCGCGTGATGTATCCGAACCCGGTGAACGCGACGACGGCCCAGCCTATGAGCCCGAGAACGATGAACCACTCACCCCAGTCCCAGTTCCCGTCATCGGTCAGCAGGATCCCTGTGACCAGAACGAAGAGCGACGCGGGCATGAACACCCACGGGCCCACGACGGCCATGTCCCGGCCGAGGGCGGCAGAGCGCGCCGGATCGCCCGAGCGCTTCGCGAGCGCGCCCAAGACCTGGGCGACGACGGCTCCTCCCAGCCAGACGGAGACGCCCGAGATGTGGAGGAACAGCCAGAGCTCGTACCACGTCATCGACGGCAGCTACCCCCGAACCTTGTCCAGCACCCACCCGACCGTGACGTTGACCGCCCAGACGACGATCGTCGCACCGACGTAGGTCCAGAACCCGTCGATCGAGAAGTTCGGCGTGAGCCACTCGGCGAGCGCGAGCATGAGCACGTTGATCGCGAAGTACGCGAGCCCGAAGGTGAGCAGGATGAGCGGGAGCGTGAGGATCGCGAGAATCGGCTTGATGATCGCGTTGCCGATGGTGAGGATCGCGGCGGCGAAGAGGAGCGACCCCCAGCGACCGATCGAGACGCTCGAGAACATCCAGTCGACGACGATGAGCGCGAGGATGTTGACGCCCCATCGGACGAGAAACGCGATCCAGATCATGCGAGCCTCGGAGCGCCCCGGTCAGAAGATCTTCTGGAGCTTCATGGCAGCTCCGATGTCGCCCTTGATCTTGAGCTTTCCGGTCATGTACGCCGTCGTCGGGTTCTGCTCGCCCGCCACGATCTTCTCGAAGTTCTCCTCGCTCGTGGAGAACGTGCAGTCGGCGTCCCCGGCGCCTTCGGTGACCGTGATTCCGCCGTCGGCGACCGCGACCGTCCAGACGCCCGCACCTTCGATGTCGAAGACGTAGGTGTTGTTCATCCCCTCGATGCGGTCGGGTGTGACGCGGCTCGGAAGTCCCTCGAAGAAGTCCTGGACGGCGCTCATCGTCTCGCTGCTCCTCCTCGTTCGCGAACGGCCGGAGCCTATCGCGCGGCTAGGATCCGCGCGGCGTGGACCTCGACCTCACTCCCGAGCAGGAGCTGATCCGCGACACCGTCAGGACCTTCGCCCGGGATCGCGTCGAGCCCGTTGCAGCGGAGCTCGACCTGACCGGCACCTTCCCCTACGACCTCGTGGCCGAGCTCGGCGAGCTCGGCCTCATGGGCCTCCCGATCCCCGAGCAGTACGGGGGTGCCGGAGGGGACACGCTCGCGTACGCGATCGCCGTCGAGGAGCTCGCGCGCATCGACTCCTCCGTGGCGATCACCGTCGCCGCACACACCTCCCTCGGGACGATGCCCATCCTCCTCTACGGCTCCGACGAGCAGAGGGAACGCTGGCTGCCCGACCTCGCATCCGGCCGGAAGCTCGCCGCGTTCGGCCTCACAGAGCCGGACGCCGGCTCCGACGCGGGCGCCACACGGACGCGGGCGGAGCTCCGTGACGGGTCCTGGATCGTGAACGGCTCGAAGCTCTTCATCACGAACGCCGGCACCGACATCACGTGGGGCGTCACCGTCACCGCGCGCACCGGTGACGACGAGGTCTCGAACATCGTGGTCGAGAATGGCACGCCGGGCTACGTCGTGTCCTCGCCGATGAAGAAGCTCGGCTGGCGCGCGTCCGACACGCGTGAGCTCTCGTTCGACGAGTGCAAGGTCCCGGAGGGGAATCTGCTCGGGCCCCGGGGCGAGGGCTTCAGGCAGTTCCTCGAGATCCTCGACGGTGGCCGCATCTCGGTCGCGGCGATGGGCGTCGGTCTCGCCCAGGGCGCGTACGACCTCGCTGCCGCGTACGCGCAGGAGCGCGAGCAGTTCGGAAAGCCGATCGCGTCGTTCCAGGCGATCCGCTTCAAGCTCGCGGACATGGCCACCGAGATCGAGGCCGGCCGCGCCCTCGTACTCAAGGCGGCCTGGCTCAAAGACCAGAGACGGCCATTCGCGCGCGAGGCGGCGATGGCCAAGCTGTTCACCGGCGAGCTCTCGAACAGGGTCGCGAACGCCGCGCTCCAGATCCACGGCGGCTTCGGCTACATGGAGGAAGCCGCGGTCTCGCGCTTCTACCGCGACCAGAAGATCCTCGAGATCGGAGAGGGCACGAATGAGGTGCAGCGCATGGTTATCGCTCGCCATCTCGGCCTGTAGCGGCCTCGCGCTGCTCTTCGCAGGGGCCGCTTCGGCGCACGTCATCGCGATGCCGACGTACGTTGCGAGCGGCAGCAGCCAGGCGATCATCTTCTCGGGGCCGAATGAGCGACAGCGCCCCATGACGTCGTTCGTGCTCACGGCCCCCGCCGGGCTCGAGATCACGCACGTCCATCCAGTCGACGGCTGGACGGAGAAGAGCACCGCGTCTACGGCGACGTGGACAGGCGGCTCGCTTGCCGCCCGCGCTGACATCCCGTTCCGCGTGACCCTGAAGGCGACCGCCGATCCCGGGGTGCTGCAGGTCAAGGCGGAGCAGCGTTACCCGGACGGCGGCATCGTCAGCTGGCCGATCGGGATAACGGTCCTCCCCCCCAAGGCAAGCCCGTCGCAGAACCTCGCGCTCGCGGGCGTGGTCGGTCTCATCGGAGTCCTCCTCGTGGTCGCGGTCACGATGCTCGCGTGGCGGCGACGGTCCCTTCCGCCTGAGGCGGACGGCGAAGCTTAGGATCGGAGCATGGCCGCGCCGATCGTCCTCGTACCCGGCTTCTGGCTCGGAGCGTGGGCGTGGGACGAGGTCGCCGCTGGCCTTCGCGAACGCGGCCACCAGGTCACCGCGCTCACGCTTCCCGGACTCGACTCGGTCGACACCGACCGGTCCTCGATCACCGCCACCGACCACCTCGAGGCCATTACCGACGCGGTCAGAGCCGCCGGCCGGCCGGTC
>DATAET010000146.1:0-9686 GCA_036257855.1 Gaiellaceae bacterium
GATGTCTGACGTCGTCGAGCCGCTCGGCCCGGGGCGGATCGAGGGGCGCGAGCTCGAGCAGGAGATGCGCTCGAGCTTCCTCGACTACTCCATGAGCGTGATCGTGTCGCGCGCGCTTCCCGACGTGCGCGACGGCTTCAAACCGGTCCACCGGCGTGTGCTGTTCGCGATGCACGAGGAGGGCCTCCAACCGAACCGGCCGCGCGTGAAGTGCGCCGCGGTCGTCGGCGAGGTGATGAAGAGCTTCCATCCGCACGGCGACCAGGCGATCTACGACACCCTCGTCCGAATGGCGCAGCCGTTCTCGCTGCGCTACCCCCTCGTCGACGGACAGGGGAACTTCGGGAACATCGATGACTACCCCGCTGCGGCGATGCGATACACGGAGTGCCGGCTGACTCGGCTCGCGACCGAGATGCTGCGGGACATCGACATGGACACGGTCGACTTCGTCCCCAACTACGACGAGTCCCGGACGATGCCCGAGGTCCTCCCGTCGCGGTTCCCGAACCTCCTCGTCAACGGCTCGGCCGGGATCGCCGTGGGCATGGCGACGAACATGCCCCCGCACCGGCTCTCGGAGATCGTCGATGCGGTCGTGCAGCTGATCGACAAGCCCCAGGCGAATGCGGACGATCTCATGAAGCACGTGAAGGGCCCGGACTTCCCGACCGGAGCCATCGTCGTCGGCCGCTCCGGCGTGCGTGATGCGTACCGGACGGGCCGTGGGCGGATCATCATGCGCGCGCGCGCGCACGTCGAGGAGCTGCGCGGAGGGAAGAACGCGATCATCGTCACGGAGCTGCCGTACGGCGTGAAGAAGGGCGGCGACTCCGGTGTCATCAAGAAGATCGCCGACCTCGTGAACGACAAGGTCCTCAGCGAGATCTCGGACGTGAAGGATCACTCGGACCGCTCGGGCATGCGCATCCAGATCGACCTCAAGCGCGAGGCGATCCCGCAGGTCGTGCTCAACAAGCTGTTCAAGCACACGGCGCTGCAGACCACGTTCGGCTACAACGCCGTCGCGCTCGTCGACGGCGTTCCGCGAACGCTCTCGCTCCTCGAGCTCGTCCAGCACTACCTGGACTACCAGCGCGAGATCGTCACGCGGCGGTCGAAGTTCGAGCTCCGCAAGGCGCTCGAGCGCGCCCACGTCCTCGAGGGCTACCTCATCGCGCTCGACAACCTCGACGAGGTGATCGCGCTCATCCGCGCGGCGGACGACACGGACGCCGCCCGCACTGCCCTCATCGAGCGGTTCGAGTTCTCCGAGGTGCAGGCGCAAGCGATCCTCGACCTGAGGCTGCGCGCGCTCACGGGGCTCGAGCGCAAGCGCATCGAGGACGAGCATGCGGATCTCCAGGAGCGCATCTCGGAGCTCCGGGCTCTGCTCGGCGATCCGGCCCTCGTCGACGGGGCCGTCCGCGACGAGCTCCTCGAGCTCAAGGGCATCTACGGGAAGACGGACGAGCGCCGGACCGAGATCGTGGCGGGCGAGTCTGAGTTCGAGCTCGAGGACATGATCGCCGAGGAGGACATGGTGATCGCCATCACCAAGTCCGGCTACATCAAGCGTCTACCTGTGACGTCCTACCGGGAGCAGAGGCGGGGCGGGATCGGCGTCATGGGGATGGACCTCAAGGACGACGACTACATCGAGCACCTGTTCGTCGCGTCGACGCACGACTACATCCTTTTCTTCACGACCGTCGGGAAGGTGTACCGGCTGAAGGTGCACGAGCTGCCGCTCGGCTCGCGCCAGTCGAAGGGTCGTGCGATCGTGAACCTCCTTCCGTTTCGCCAGGACGAGTACGTCCGCGCGGTCATCGCGACGCGGGATTTCGAGGAGGCGAATTACCTGCTCTTCGCGACCCGCAAGGGCATGGTCAAGAAGACGGAGTTCGGCGTCTACAACACGCCGTTGAAGGCGGACGGAATCATCGCGATCAAGCTCCGCGAGGGCGACGAGCTGATCGGCGTCAGGTTGGCGGGCGACGCCGACGACGTGTTGATGGTCTCGCGGCTCGGCCAGGCCGTGCGTTTCCACGGATCGCAGGTGCGCGCGATGGGACGCGACACCTCGGGTGTCGCGGGCATGAAGCTGCGGGGCGAGGACGAGGTGATCGAGGTCGACATCGCAGTCGACGACGCCGATCTGCTCGTCGTCACCGAGAACGGCTTCGGGAAGCGCACCCGTGTGGGCGACTATCCGGTGAAGGGCCGTGGGACGATGGGCGTGAAGACCGCCCAGCTCGTCGAGGGCAAGGGACGCCTCGTGGGTGCGCGCATCGTGCGGGACGGGTACCAGGTGATGCTCATCTCCGACGGCGGGACGGTCATCCGGATCCCGGTCGACGGCATCCGTCGTGCCGGTCGCGCGACGCAGGGGGTGATCGTCATGAGGCTGCGCGAGGCTGAACAGGTCGCCACGCTCGCCCCGGTCGTCGGGTCGGACGACGAGGACGTGCTCTCGGCGGAGAGTCTCGACGCGCCCGCGCCGAGCTCCGAGACGAGCTCCGAAGACTGACGCCGCGAGTTTTCGCGGGGGCGCCGCTTTACCCGGAGCCCGGCTCGCGGTCCGCCGCGTTGGAGAGGGCCGTGAGCAGGTCGATGGGGATCGGGAACACGATCGTCGAGTTGTTCGACGCTCCGATCTCGAGGAGCGTCTGGAGGTAGCGCAGCTGCACCGTGATCGGCTGCTGGGACATGACGGCCGCCGCATCCTTCAGCCGCTCAGAGGCCTGGAACTCGCCCTCGGCCGAGATCACCTTGGCGCGCCGCTCGCGCTCGGCCTCGGCCTGCCTCGCCATGGCGCGCTGCATGCCGGCGGGAATCTCGACGTCCTTGACCTCGACGATCGAGACCTTGATCCCCCATGGAGAGGTCTGATCGTCGATTTGTTCCTGCAGCATCGAATTGAGCTTGTCCCTCTCGGAGAGGAGCTCGTCCAGCACGTGCTGCCCCAGGATCGAGCGAAGTATCGTTTGCGCGATCTGCGACGTCGCGACCATGTAGTTCTCGACCTGCACGATCGCCGCGTTCGGCTCCACGATGCGGAAGTACGCGACGGCGTTGACCCGCACCGGCACGTTGTCCTTCGTGATGACCTCCTGCGGCGGCACGGTCAGCGTTACCGTTCGGAGATCCACCCGGACCATGCGGTCGACGATCGGGATCAGCAGAAAGATGCCGGGCCCCTTCGGGTGCGGAAGCAGCCGGCCCAGACGGAAGATCACGCCGCGTTCGTACTCGCGCGCGATCTTCACCGCCGCGAAGAGGATCAGCAGGAGAACGACGAGTACGGCGACGATCGCGATTCCGGCAGCTGCCATCAGTCTGTTTCCTCCTCGCTCGGGGGCTCGAAAGATCCTACGACGAGTTGCAATCCCTCCTCGACGCGCTCTACCCGCACGTGCTCACCGGGGAAGAGCGGTGAGCCGTCTTCGGTGTGCGCCTGCCAGAGCTCGCCGTTGAGTTGCACCATGCCCTCGCGCCGGACGATTCCCTCACCGCCCACGAGACCCTGCATCCCGACGGCGACCGGGTTGCGTGCGGCTCGCACGACCCGAGTGAGCGCAAAACCGAGCAGGAGGGCGAGCGTCCCGGCGATCGCGAGAGCGACCGGGAGGGACACCTGGTACGCGTCACCGGCGGGGTCGAAGAGCATCAGCGCACCGAGCACGAACAGCACAGCGCCGGCCAGGGTGATGGCGCCGTGCGTCGGGACGAACGCGTCCGCGACGAAGAACGCGGCGGCGAGCGCCATGAGCAGCAGGCCCGTCGCGGAGACGGGCAGGATCTGCAGTCCGTACAGGCCGAGGATGAGCGAGATCGCGCCCACCGTGCCCGGGAAGATCAGCCCCGGGTTCCACAGCTCGACGACGATGCCGATGAGCCCGATGGAAAGGAAGAGGGCGATGAGATTCGGGTCGACGAGGAAGTCGCGTGCTCGCTGCCAGAGGCTCATCTCGACGTTCTCGATCTGCGCTCCCGCCGTATGGAGGACGAGGCCCTTCGGCTTCGTCTTCATGCCCTCGATCTTCTCGAGCAGCGCCGGGAGCGTCGGAGCGATCACCTCGACGAGCCCGATGCGCTTCGCCTCTCGGGCGCCGTAGTTCGAGGCCACGGTCACCATCCTCCGAGCTGCCGGGACGTTGCGCCCGTGCTCGCGGGCGAGCTCGCCGACGTAGGCGGCCGCGTCGTTGACGATCTTCCGGCGCAGGTCCTTCGAGATGTCGGTGCCGTTCAGCGAGATCGGGGTCGAGGACCCGATGTTCGTCTGCGGCGCCATCGCAGCGACGTCCGCGGCCATCGTGATGACGGCGCCGGCGGAGTCGGCGCTCGATCCCGGCGGGGCGACGTACACGACGACGGGCACCTTCGCCGCCAGGAAGCGCTTGACGATGCCGCGCATCGACGACGAGAGGCCTCCTGGGGTGTCGAGCACGAGCACGACCGCCGCGAAGCCGTCGCTCTCCGCGCGGTCGACTTCGCCGTCGACGTACTCCTGCGTGACAGGGTTGATGTCGTTGTCGAGATGGACGGCGAGGACGCGCGGCGTGTCCTGCTGAGCTGCCACGGCGGGAGCCGCCACGAGCGCTCCGAGAGCGAGCGCGAGGCCGAGAAATCCCCGCAACGAGCGGCCTGACACCGGTGTAAGGACTTTATCAGCGGAGGTTCTTCGCCCTTGCCCGCGAACCGTGGAGCGGCAACTCTGGAACCCTCGTGCGCCCGTTTCTCCTCCTCTCGCTCGCCGCTCTCGCTGCGCTCGCTGGTCCCTCGCTCGCGCTCGGCTCGAGCGGAACCCGCGTCGCAGCGGTCGATCTGCGTCCGGCGGGGCAGCGCTCGTTCGTACAAGACCGCTCGGCCGGGCAGTTCACGCTCGCCGGTGTCCAGTGGCGTGGTCCGGGGCGTGTGTTGTTCCGCACGCGGTCCGCCGGTGGCCGTTGGAGCAGCTGGCGAGACGGTAGGCCTGAGCCCGAGGACGCACCGGACCCAGGGTCTTCGGAGCGGCGGAAGCCGCGGTGGCAGACCGGCAACCCGTGGTGGGTAGGCGTGTCGGATCGGATCGAAGCCCGCGCGAGCGGTCGCGTGTCGCGTGTCCGGGCTCAGCTCGTTTGGAGTCCCGAGGTGCGCGTCCCGTTCCGGACACCGGCCGCGACGGGCACACCACCGATCGTCCCCCGGCTCTCCTGGGGCGCCGACGAGTCGATCAGACGCGCGCCGCCGAGCTACGCCGACGAGGTGCGCTTCGCGATCATCCACCACACCGCTGGGCGGAACGACTACACGCGTGCCGAAGCCCCGGCCATCGTCCGAGGGATCGAGCTCTTCCACGTGCAGGGGAACGGCTGGAACGACATCGGCTACAACTTCCTCGTCGACCGCTTCGGGACGGTGTACGAGGGGCGGTTCGGCGGTATTGACCGCAACGTGGTGGGAGCCCACGCGTTGGGCTTCAACACTGGCTCGGTGGGCATCGCGCTCCTCGGCACGTACGGAAACACCAAGCCGTCGGCGGCTGCCCTCGACGCGATCGAGCGACTGATTGCATGGCGCCTCGATCTCGCGCACGCCGACCCGACGTCGTTCCTCACGTACATCTCGGGCGGAAGCGATCGCTACCCGAGTGGAATCCCGGTGCTCCTGAACGCGGTCTCGGGGCATCGGGACACGGGCTTCACCGAATGCCCGGGCGATTCGCTCTACGCACGGCTGTCGGAGATCGCGGCCGCCGCACGCACCCTCGGTGGTCTCAAGATCTTCGAGCCGGTGGCGGAGACGAGCGGATCGTCGACCCGAGTGCGCGCGCGGCTGTCACAGGCGGAGACATGGACGGTCGCGATCACGAGCTCGGCCGGCGTGGAGCTCGCACGCGGAACGGGTACCGGGACCGCGGTCGACTGGACGTGGGACTCCACCGGCGTGCCTGCCGGGACGTACACGTGGACGATCACGGCCGGTGCGGCGCGGCCCGCGGTCGGGACGTTGCGGGCAGGCGGCGGCGCGGCGCCTCTTGCGGTCGACGACCTCGTCGCCGAGCCGGAGGCGATCAGCCCGAATGGCGACGGGCAGGCCGACACGACGACGCTCCGCTACCGCCTGAGTGCACCCGCGAACGTCACCGTCGAGCTGACGGACGCAATCGGTGGTGTTGTCGCGACCATCGTTGACAGGGTCTGGACGCGGGCGGGGCCGCACACCGCGAACGTTGCTGCCGACGCCCTCGCGGACGGCCGCTACAACGTCGTCGTCACGGCCCGGACCGCCGCCGGAGCGTCCGTCCAGAAGGTCATCCCGCTGAGCGTGAGCCGAACGCTCGGCCTCGTCGTGGTGACACCGCAGGTGTTCTCCCCCAACGGCGACGGCCGCAAGGACCGCCTCACGCTGACCTTCTCGCTCGCGGCACCGGCGGCGGTGCGGGTGCGGGTCGAGCGCGAGGGGCGGTGGGTAGCGAGCCCGCTCAGCGCGAGCCTGACCCCTGGGTCGCAGCGCCTGGTCTGGGACGGCGCGCGAGCGGCGGGGCTCCTCCGCGACGGTGAGTACCGGGCGGTGGTCGAGGCGGATGACGGCATCGGCGCGATCTCGTATGGCGTGTCTTTCGTCTCGGACACCGTGGCGCCGCGCGTGCGCATCCTTCCCGGGAGGGAACTGAAGGTGGAGGTCAGCGAGCCGGCGATCCTGACGTTCGTCATCGACGGACGTTCGCTGCGGAAGCAGGTCCAGACGCGGGGCGTGGTGCGTATCCCCTGGTCGGGCGCCGCAAGGAGCGTGCGTGTGGTCGCATGGGACGCGGCGGGCAACGTCAGCGGCCCCGCGGTGCGCGTCCGGCGCACAGGGTAGGCCGGGGTCGGCGAGTAGACTCGCCGCGTGCAGCCGCCCGCCACCCCGTTCGGGAAGGACGTGATCGAGTCGATCCTCCCGCACCGTGACCCGTTCCTCCTCGTGGACGAGGTCACGGAGCTCGAACCGGGCAAGCGCGTCGTCGCGCAGCGGGCGGTGAACGCGGCCGACTGGTGGTTTCCGGGGCACTTCCCCGAGCGCGCCGTCATGCCGGGCGTGCTGATCGTGGAGGCGATGGCACAGACGGGCGCGATCGCGGTTCTCGTCGAGGAGGAGAACCGCGGCAAGATCGCCTTCTTCGCGGGCATCGACGACTGCCGCTTCAAGCGCGTCGTCGAGCCGGGGGACGTGCTCACCCTCGCCTGCGAGATCGACAGCGTGCGTGGGCCCATCGGACGCGGGAAGGCGACGGCGCACGTGGGCGGCACACTCGCCGCACGGGGAACCCTCACCTTCGCGGTGGAGCGATGATCGGCGCGGCGCAGGGGGTCCGCATCGGCATCACCGGGCTCGGCGTGCACGTGCCCGACAAGGTCGTGACGAACGAGGAGCTCGCCGGCCTCGTCGACACCTCCGACGAGTGGATCCGTGAGCGGACCGGCATCCGTGAGCGGCGGATCGCCGCCGACGACGAGGCGCTGACCGACATTGCGCTCCCGGCAGCGCGCGCCGCGCTCGACGACGCGAACGTCGAGGCCTCGGACGTCGACCTGCTCATCTGCGCGACCGTGACGCCCGACATGATGTTCCCGACCTCGTCTGCGCTGCTTGCGGACACGCTGGGGATGCCTCGCGCCGCCGCGTACGACCTTCTCGCCGGGTGCACCGGCTTCGTCTACGCGATCGCCCAGGCGTACGGGATGCTCGCGTCGGGACTCGCTCGTCGAGTGCTCGTCGTCGGAGGCGACGTGCTCTCCAAGATCCTCGACTGGGAAGACCGCTCGACCCTCGTGCTGTTCGGTGACGGCGCCGGAGCGGTCGTGATGGAGCCCGTCGAGAGGGGCGGGTTCGTCGGCTTCGAGCTGGGAGCCGACGGCGGCGGGGGCGAGTTCCTGTGGTATCCGGGATCGGGCTCGAGACACTTCGACGATCCGAGCTCGTACGTCAAGATGAACGGCCGCGAGGTTTTCAAGTTCGCGACCAGGGTCATGGTCTACTCGGCGCACGAGATCCTCGAGGAGTGCGGGAAGACGGTGGAGGACGTCGACGTGTACATCCCGCACCAGGCGAACAAGCGGATCATCGACTACGCGGCCGTTAAGCTCGGTATTCCTTCGGAGAAGACCGTCGTGAACGTCGATCGCTATGGCAACACCTCGTCCGGCTCGATCCCACTCGCGCTCGCCGATGCGCGCGCGCAGGGACGCCTGCAGGACGGCGCGCTCGTTCTCATGACGGGCATGGGTGCAGGCCTCACCTGGGGCTCTGCGCTCATCGAATGGACGAATGGGAGGCCCCGATGAGCAAAGTCGCCTTCTGCTTTCCCGGTCAGGGCTCGCTCGAGGAAGGCATGGGACGGGAGATCGCCGAGGCGTTCCCGGTCGCGCGCGAGGTGTACCGCATCGGCTCGGAGGCCACGGGTCTCGATCTCGAGCAGCTCTGCTTCTCGACGCCCCTGGCAGAGCTCGTCGACACGGAGGTGCAGCAGCCCGCCCTGGTGGCGACGAGCCTCGCGATCCTCGCAGCCATGCGGGAACGCGGCCTCGAGCCTGACGTCGTCGTCGGGCACTCCGTCGGCGAGTTCGCAGCGCTCGCCGCAGCGGGGTCACTCGAGACGGGCACGGCGATCGGCCTCGTCCGCGAGCGCGGCCTCGCCATGGCCGAAGCAGCTCGTCAGCGGCCGGGCGCGATGGCGGCAATCCTCGGGCTCGCCGACGAGGAGGTCGAGAAGCTCTGCCGGAGGATCGTCGGCGTTTGGCCGGCGAACTACAATTGCCCGGGGCAGGTCGTCGTCTCGGGCGAGCACGAGGCGGTCGAGGAGTGCTGCGCCGAGGCCGCAAGCCTCGGCGCTCGACGAGCGGTGATGCTCAAGGTCTCTGGCGCGTTCCACAGCCCGCTCGTCGCCAGGGCCGCCGACCGGCTGCGGCCCGCGCTCGACCGCGTGAAGTTCGCCGAGCCCCTCTCGCCCTTCATGTCGACCGTCACGGCGAAGATCGAGCCGGCCCAGAAGGTCGCATCGCTCCTGGTCGATCAGCTCACCGGCCCCGTCCGCTTCACGCAGGCGGCGACAGAGCTCATCCGCAGCGGAGCCACGACCTTCGTCGAGGTCGGCCCGGGCAACGTCCTCTCGGGCCTCGTGAAGCGGATCGACCGGGGCGTGAAGACGATGTCGGTGAACTCGCCCGAGAGCCTGGAGCGCGCGCAGGAAGCACTCGTACGGTGACCTCGTTCTGCTCGCTCGAGGGGCGGACGGCGCTCGTCACCGGCGCGTCCCGCGGGATCGGGCGAGCGATCGCGACGGAGCTGGCCGGTGCGGGAGCGTCCGTGGTCCTCTCGTTCCGGACCGGCGTGGAGGAGGCCGAGTCGCTGGCGACGGAGATCGGCGCGCGCGCCGTGCAAGCGGACGTCTCCGACCCGGAGTCCGCACGCGCGCTCGTCGACGATGCCGGTGACCTCGACATCCTTGTGAACAACGCGGGCGTCACGCGTGACGGGCTGCTCGTGCGCATGTCCGACGAGGACTGGAGCACCGTCATCGACACGAACCTCGCGTCGTGCTTCTACACGTGTCGGGCCGCGGCGCGGGGAATGATGAAGAAGCGCGCCGGGACGGTCGTGAACATCTCGTCGATCGTCGGCATCCACGGCAACTGGGGCCAGACGAACTACGCAGCGTCGAA
>DATAET010000147.1:0-6492 GCA_036257855.1 Gaiellaceae bacterium
CGTCGTCTTCGGCGTCGAGGGCTGGCCCGCGTGCGGAACGCCGGTCGAGGCGCTCCGCCACCACGGGCTCGACGGCGACTCGCTCGCGGAGCGGATCGCCGCCCGGATCGACGTCCGGGCTCGCCGATGAGCTCGAGGAGGACCTGGGTCGTCCTCCCCGACCAGCTCTCGTCCCGGCTCTTCGTCGACACCGGCATCGTCGCCGGCCTGCGGGCGAAACTCGGCGACCGGCTCGTCCTCGTCCCCGTCGGCGACGGCATCGGGAGGCCGCTCGGCGGCGACGGCGTGCCCGTGCTCGACGCGGCGACGCTCGCGCCTCACGACGCGCCCGCGACGGCGCGACTGCACCGCGGCCTCGACCGTCGGCTCGACCGCGTGCTGGGCTACTACCCGCTCGCGATCCGGCTCAACCTGCGACACGGCTTCCACCGCGAGCGCATGCACCCCGGACACGAGAACTGGATGCTCGATTCGGCGCGGGTGGGGCCGCTCCCGAGGTGGGCGCCGGTGGAGCGGCTCATGACGTCCTGGCACTTCGGTCGCGGCCGGTACGTGCCGCGGTCACTCCGCGAAGCGATGGGCCGCGACTGTGCGGCCCTCGTCCTCTCGAACGTCCAGCCCAAGGTCGTCGTCCCCTTCCTCGTCGGCGCACGGCGCCTCCGGATACCGATCGTCGCGCACGTTGCGAGCTGGGACCACACGGTCGGGAAGGGGGTGATCGCCCCGTTTTGCGACGCCTACATCGTCCAGAACGCGACGATGCAGGACGACCTGATCCGGTACCACGGGATCCCCGCCGACCGGATCGTCGTCACGGGCTGGCCCCAGACCGACGTGTACTCGCGGAAGCGTCCGCGGGAGGACTTCGACGCCCTCCTCCGCTCCCACGGGCTCGACCCCGCGCTTCCGCTCGTCGTGGTCATGGGAAACACTCCCACGAATGCGCCGTACGAGGCCAGCTTCGTCGACCGCGTCGTGCGCTGGTGGCAGTCCGAGGGTCGTGGGCGCATGTCGCTCCTCTTCCGGCCGCACCCGCGTGACCGCGACTGGCGTGAACGTTTTGCGACCGCTCTAGCAGCCCCCGACGTGCACGTCCAGGAGGCGAGCTTCACGGACCTCGACGTGCTCGCGACGGTTCTTCAACACGCCCACTGCGTCGTCGCGAACGCCGGCACCATCCTGCTCGAGGCGATCGTCAACGATCGACCCGCCGTGTGCGTGCTCTACGACGAGGGCGCACCCGAAGGCGAGAGCTGGGCGCTCCAGAACGTCGGCGGCGAGCACTACCGTGAGCTCGCGACCTCGGACGCGTTCTACCGCGCCGACCGCTTCGAGGAGGTCGTCGCGGGCATTGAGCGGGCGCTCGCGGAGCCGGGCGAGCTCGCGCCCGAACGTCGCCGCGTCGTCGCCGAGGTCGTCGGCGACGTCGACGGGCACGCGGCGGAGCGCGTCGTGGCGGCGATCTGTGCAGTTGCGGAGAACGCGGTGGCGGGCTCAGGCGCATGACGAGCCGGCGGCTCGGTTTTGTCTTGAGACTTGGCGTCGTCGGTTGCGTCGTGGCGGCCGTTGGTATGGCGGGCTTGAAGCTCGACGACGCGCTCGGCATCTTCGACCTCCGGGCCGACATCAACTCCAGCTTGACCTACAGCGGGCGTACGCACACATACCCGGAGTGGTCTCCAGCGCCCGGCAAGGTCTTGGAGACGGCGCGTCTCTGGATGCCCGCTGACGCGACGTATCGGGTCGTGTACGGCCCTAGCTTCGATGCGAGCCGCACGGCCGACTTCTCACACCAGCTTCTCTACGACTTTCTGCTGCCGCGACGTCCGACGAGATCGAAGGCCGCGCCGTGGGTGTTCTGTTACGCATGTGACAAGCGGGTCCTGGCCGGCATCGACGTCATCGCAGGGATTCCCGGCGGGCCGGTCTTCGGGCGGGCGTCGTCATGACGATTCGCGCACTCGCCGGCGTGCTCGTGTTCAACCTCGTACTGGTCGGCGTCGGAACCGCTCTCCTGTGGGGGCTCGGCGCTTACCGCTGGCTGACGGACATCATTCGGCTGTCTGGTGTCGCGTATCTCGCCGGCCTCGCGGGGTTGATCGTCCTGCTCTCGCTCGAGCTCGTCGGCGGCATCCCGATCACTGCGATCTCGAGTGTGCTCACTCTTCTGGCTCTCGTCGTGATCGGACTGACGACGGGCATCGCACAGCGTCGGCCGTGCGCCCTGCGCTTGCCGGTCGGGTGGCGATTTCCCCGCATCTCGGTCTTCGTCGCCGTGTCGCTCGCTGGGATCGTCCTCTACCTGGAGGGGTTGTTCCGTCAGGCGCGGCTCGCGACGCCGCTGGCGGAATTCGACGGTTGGTGGAACTGGATCCCGAAGGCGAAGGCCATCTACTTCTTCGGCCGGCTGGATCCCGAGTTCCTCAGCTTCCTGCCGAACCAGTCCTATCCACCGGGCTTGCCTGCCGTGCACGCCGTCGCGTTCCACTTCATGGGCTCGCCGGACGACACGACGCTCCACGTTCAGTACTGGTTCTACGCGGTCGGATTCTTCGCCGCGGTCGCCGGCCTGCTCGTCGCTCACGTACGAGCGGCGATCCTCGCCCCCTCGTTCTTCCTGATCTTCCTCGCGCCGAGCTTCATCACATGGTCGACGCGGACCTACGTGGACTTCCCACTCGGGTACATGGTGGCGACGGCGGCGCTGCTCACGATCCTATGGATCGAGGAACGCCGACCGTGGCAGCTCGTCACCGTCACGGCCCTTATGTCCGCGGCGATGCTCACGAAGCGCGAGGGGATCCCGCTCGCTGCGTGCGTCGTGATCGCAGGGCTCGCAGCGTCGGCGAAGGAGTGGCGCGTGTGCTGGCCTCGACTAGCGGTCGCGGGTGTGATCGCGCTCGCCCTGGAGCTTCCTTGGAGGATCTGGTTCATCGTCCACGGAATCATGAGCGATGCGCCGTCCGGAGGGATCGTCGGCGAGCTCGCCGACACAGGGCGGGGGTGGGCCACCGTGAAGCTCGTGGCGTCGACGCTCGTCGCGCCGGATGTCTGGCGGTTGGCTCCATTCGTCGGGGCGGCGGCCATCGCTCTCGCGCTTTTCGCGCGCGCCTGGATCCCGGCGCTCTACGCGTGCGCCTTCATCGCGAGCGCGGCGGTCATGGCCGTGTGGATCATCTGGTCTGAGGTGGCACTACCTATCACGATGCGC
Organism: Gaiellaceae bacterium; assembly: GCA_036257855.1. GTDB lineage: Bacteria > Actinomycetota > Thermoleophilia > Gaiellales > Gaiellaceae > GMQP-bins7. Next base: position 3,212 of record DATAET010000147.1, read on the forward strand.
GACAGCAACAACCCAATCGTCCGGCTGACGGGAACGTCGATTCTCGTGCTCGTCGCGCTGACGCCGCTCCTCCTCGAGCGTGCGTGGTCCGCGGGACGCGGGGCGGACTTCGCTCCCGGTGTGCTTGGCGCGGACCTCGTCGCGTGGCGGTCGCTCGGCGCCTGGGCGATCGTGGTCGCGGCCGCTCTCGTTTACCCGGTCTCGATGCTCGCCGGTATCCCGGGCTCGACGCTTCCCGGCGGCATGCCGCACTTTCCGAGCGTCTCGGATTGCACTCCTCCTCCGCCGGCACCGGGCGAGCGCCTGCGAATCGTGGTCGGATATGCCGACTCCTATCCCGAGGCGGATCGAGTTCGTGCGCGCGCGAGCGCGAGCGGTCTGGACGGGGTACAAGTCGCGCAGGACGGCTGTGGGCGGCTCCGGGTCTTCGTGGGAAGCTTTCGAAACATCGCTGCCGCTGATCTCGCGATGAGGCGTGCCCGAGCCGCCGAGCTGGAGCCCTCGCTCGAGTCGGGCGTCGGCAGCTGACCGCCCCGGGACTGAGCTTCGTGCCTTCGGACAAGCGGCGCATCGCGACGAGCTTGGAACAGAACGAGATCCCCTCGGCACCGGCGCACTATCGTCGCCGACGGTCGTGGACGCGACCGATTGGAAGATCTCGGCGAGCGATACGTGACGTCGTCACGCGGGTCGGCGTCGTCGTTTGCGTCGCGGTCGCCGCCTACATCGGAGCAAAGATGTCTGCCTGGGACAAGACGGTTGCGGACGTGTCCCGGTCTTCGTCGCTTCCGCGTGACGTGGCATGAAGCTCGTGATGACGCTGCTCGCGCGGGACGAAGCGGACATCGTCGACGCCCAGCTCGCGTTCCATCTCAACGCCGGGGTCGACTTCGTCGTCGCGACCGACAACGGCTCCACCGACGCGACGACGGAGATTCTCGAGCGCTACGACCGGGCTGGCTTCCTCCACCTGATCCGCGAGACCGCGAACGACATGCGTCAGCCGGAATGGGTGAGTCGCATGGCCCGTTTCGCTGCGACCGAGCTCGACGCCGACTGGGTGATCAACGCAGATGCGGACGAGTTCTGGTGGCCGCGGGGCGGGTCGCTCAAGGACGTTCTTGCGTCGGTTCCATTGCGGTACGGCGTGGTGCGTGGCTGCTGGCGTCACTTCCCACCGCTCCCAGTCGACGGCGAGCCCTTCTACGAGCGCATGACGGTACGGCTGTGCACTCCTTCCCGCTCAGGGGACAAGCGGACGATCCTCCACGCCCATCAGAAGGTGGCCCACCGCGGTACATCGGATGTCGTCGTCGAGGCCGGGAACCACAACGCCTTCGGGTCGGGGCTCGAGCCCCTCCGCGGATGGCATCCCCTCGAGGTGCTGCACTTCTCACTTCGCACGGCACAGCAGGTGCGCCGTAAGGGTGGCGGTGGCTGGCTACGCAATCCGGAGTACGAGCCGACGCACCACGAGATCCGGCTGAACGAAGCCGTCGCGAGCGGCAGGGTGGACGACTTCTTCCTTGCGCATGTTGTGACCAGAGAGCGGCTTGAGGAGGGACTCGCCGACGGCACGTATGCGATCGACACGCGGCTCCGTGATGCGCTCCGCCTGCTTCGTGCACCGGACAAAAGCTTCCCGGTTCCTGCGCCTGGCGCTACCAGTCCGCTCTCGTTCCCCACCCCGAACGCCGAGGACACCGGCGCGTATGCGTGCGAGGCCACCACACTCGTCGAAATCGACGCGATCGTGCGAGCCGAAGAGCGCGTCGAGGCGCTCGAGGAGCGTGTGCAGGCGCTCGGATGGCCCCGACGTAGACTGGCGCGGCGATGAAGCTGGTCATGACACTCCTGGCCCGTGACGAAGCCGATGCCGTCGACTCCTGGCTCGACTTCCACTTGAACGCCGGGGCCGATTTCGTGATCGCGACCGACAACCGGTCGGAGGACGGGACGACCGACGTCCTCGAGCGCTATGCGCGGGAGGGCCACGTACATCTCATCCGCGAGCCCGGCGAGGACCTCCGCCAGAACGAGTGGGTCACGCGGATGGCACGCCTGGCCGCGACGGACTTCTCCGCCGACTGGGTGATCAACTCGGACGCCGACGAGTTCTGGTGGCCGCGCGGGGCGTCGCTGCGGGACGTCCTCGCAGCGATCTCGCCGCGTTACGGGACGGTCGGTGCGTTCCTGCGTGTGTTCGTGCCGCGACCGGACGGGCCGGGCCCGTTCTTCGAGAGGATGACCGTCCGCTTCTCTGCGCTCGCGCCCATCAACGACCCGGCGTCGCTGTACAAGCCGATCCGCAAGGTCATCCATCGCGCGCATCCACAGATCGAGGTGACGCGGGGGAACCACGCCCTCGTGAACAGCCCGTTCGCCCCGTTGCGCGGCTGGTTCCCCGTCGAGGTCTTCCACTTCCCGATTCGCTCCCTCGCTCAGACCGAGCACAAGGCGGAGCTCCAGGGCACTGCCTTCGAGACGTACATCGCCCGCCCCCCGACCGCGTACCACGCTCGCATGTTCGACGCGCTGAAGACCGGCGCGCTCGCGGACTACTACGAGTCGCTCGTCGTCGGCGACGCGGAGGTAGACCAGGGCGTCGCGGAGGGGCGGCTCGTCGTCGACACGCGGCTGCGGAACGCCCTGGCAACCGTGCGTGACGGGAAGCCGCTCCGGTTCGAGACGCCGAGCCTCGTCGACGAGGCGACGTACGCCGTCGAGGCGGCGACTCTCGGAGAGGCCGACGTCGTCCGCCTGCAGCGACGGCTGGACACGCTCGAGGCGCGCCTTGCGGCGATCGAGCTGCGCCTGCCGAACCGCGTGTACCGGAAGGTCGCGGCGCCGGTCAAGCGCGCGCTCCGTCGCTGAGGTCTCAGCCGTTGCGGCCGCGCTTGGTCGCTCTGAGGCCGATGACGACCTCGAAGAGCGGGTCGTGCACGTGGACCTCGTCCGGATCGAGGTCGGAGGCGGCGAGGCCGTAGAGGAACCCCGTCGCGGCCAAGACGTTCCCGAACGACTCCACCTCCACGTTGGCGTCGCCGAACGCCTCGGCGGCGAGCCGGCCGAGCGACCGCGCTGTGTAGTGCCACCACTCGCCGTAGGCGGCATCCTCGATCGGGGAGATCTTCGTCAGACCGGGTGCGGTGGCGAGGAGGACGCCGCCCGGGACGAGGATCCGATGGAGCGTCGCGAGCGCGGCGCCGACGTCGTAGACGAACTGGAGCGTCTGCGTGACGATCGCGCAGTCGAAGGTGTCGTCCGAGATGTGCGGCGCG
>DATAET010000148.1:0-3287 GCA_036257855.1 Gaiellaceae bacterium
GCGAGCCTGGTCTTGTTCGTATTCGAGGTCGCGTACTGGCAGCGGCGGATGCGACACCGCAAGGTGCAGACCGGCGTTGAGGATCTTGTCGGCGCAACCGGCGAGGTCACTTCGCCGCTGGCGCCAGTCGGGCAAATTCGCGTCAAGGGCGAGCTCTGGGAAGCGCGCGCGTCGTCGCCGATCGACCCCGGAGCTCAGGTGCGCGTCGTCGCCGTCCACGGGCTCACGCTCGAGGTGACCCCGGCCGCAGACCCCGCCGGCGGAGTGGCGAGCGGTGTCGGGACGCTGGCAGTCGTGACCCTCACTGCCTTCCTGTTGGTCGGCTGCGGCGGCAGCGACGAGAGCGCCTCCGAGAGGTACGCGAACGACGTCTGCTCGAGCTTCAACACATGGGCCTCTTCAATCCAGGAAACGACGAACACGTTGAAGGACGAGGGCCTCTCGATCAACGGGGACGACGTCCGGAATGCGGTCGACGACGCCGGCGCCGCAACCGACGAGCTGGTCGCGAACCTGAAGGTCGCGGGACCTCCCGACACCGAGGACGGCGACAAGGCGCAGAGCGAGATCCAAACCCTCACGAATCAGCTGGAGCATCAGCTCGACGTGGTGAAAGACGCTGCCGCTTCGAACCAGAGTGCACTGACGCTGGTATCCACCGTCTCGTCCGCTGTCTCGACGGCTGCCAGCGACGTGCAGTCGACGCTCGACGAGCTGGACAACCTGGACCCTGCCGGGGAGCTCAGCGAGGCGTTCAAGAGCTCGGACGACTGCAAGTCGCTCCAAGACAAGGTCGAGAGCCTGAAGTCCGGCTCGTGAGGTGACCTAGGTCCGTGGGCGATCGTTCTCCCGAGTTCCTGGTCATCGTGGTCGTCCTCGGTCTGCTCGGAGCCCTCGCCCTGCTCCTGTTCGCCGCCAGCTCAGCGAGTCGCGCGTGGCTGCTCGTTGCGGTTCCGGTGTTGGCCGTCGCAGCGGTCGCGGTCTGGGCGCTTCGCAGCGGACGTGGCACAACCTGAATCATCCGCTCTGGGTGACGTGATTCCTCGCTCGCCCGACTAGGTTCGAAGCGCTCACACAGGAGGTGCGCAGATGACACACGGAAGCGGCACGGTTGCGGCTGCCGCGACGACGCGTTCGAGGGCGGCCGAGGCCGCGCCACAGCCGGCTGACGTCCTTGTCGTCTTCGGGATCACGGGCGACCTGGCGAAGGTGATGACGTTCCGATCGCTCTACCGGCTCGAGGAGCGCGGGCTTCTCGACTGCCCGATCGTGGGCGTGGCCGTGGACGACTGGACCGACGATCAGTTGAAGGAGCGCGCGCGTGACTCGATCGAGGGGACGGGGGAGAAGCTCGACGAGAAGGTCTTCGATCGCTTCGCGGAGCGACTCTCGTATGTCAGCGGGGACTTCGCCGATGTCTCGACCTACGAACGTGTCGCCGATGCGATCGGCGGCCGCTCGACGCCGGTCTTCTATCTCGAGATCCCGCCGTTCTTGTTCGGTGGGGTCGTGAAGGGCCTCGCCGAGGCTGGGCTGACCGAGAACGCCCGCGTCGTGGTCGAGAAGCCGTTCGGCCACGACCTCGAATCAGCCCGTGCGCTGGCCGACGACATCCACCAGTACATCGACGAGGGCCAGCTGTATCGCATCGACCACTACCTGGGAAAGATGGGCCTCGAGGAGATCCTCCATCTGCGATTCGCAAACTCGATTCTGGAGCCGATCTGGAGCCGGAACTACGTCGAGTCGGTCCAGATCACGATGGCCGAGAGCTTCGGCGTCGAGGATCGCGGCCACTTCTACGATCCCGTCGGGGCGCTGCGCGACGTTGTGGTCAATCACTTGATGCAGGTCGTGGCGGCCTCGGCAATGGAGCTGCCTTCCCGTGGTGACCCGTCGACCATCAAGGACGCCCAGGTCGGGCTCTTCCGCGCTGTCGCCGACGCCGATCCGGAGCATTACGTGCGGGGCCAGTACGACGGCTACCTCGACATCGACGGCGTTGCTCCCAACTCGACGACCGAGACGTACGCAGCGTTACGGCTGGAGATCGACAACTGGCGCTGGGCGGGTGTGCCGTTCTTCATTCGCACCGGCAAGCGCCTCCGGGCCACCCAGACCGAGCTCCGGCTCGTCTTCAAGGGTGCTCCGAAGTTCAGCTTCGGCCTCCGCCACGCCCCGCCAGAGCCGAATCAGCTCGTCGTCAGGCTCGACCCATCGACCGGAATTCAGTTCATCGTCGACGCACACCGCGCCGACATCGCCGGCACCTCCGCGGTCGAGCTCGAAATGGAGTTCGCGGAGGAGGGCGGGGAAGGCCCGACACCCTACGAGGTGTTGCTGCACGCGGCGATGGTCGGCGACAGCACGCGCTTCACCCGCCAGGACGGCGTCGAGGAGACGTGGAGAATCATGCAGCCGCTCCTCGATTCGCCGCCGCCGGTTCATCCCTACGCGCCCGGGTCCTGGGGGCCCGGGGCGGCGGACGACCTCGTGGCCGGACATGGCCGCTGGCACGGGCCGTGGGTGGCGGAATGACGACGACCCCGAAGAGCGAGGAAGCGATGCCCCAGAGCGCCGCCGCACCCTCGCCGTTTCCGCCCATCGCCGAATACGCATTCCTCTCCAACTGCCATACGGGCGCGCTCGTCGCCCCGGACGGCGCGATCGACTGGCTCTGCGTCCCGCGTTTCGACTCGCCGAGCGTCTTCGGAAGCTTGCTCGACCGCCAGGCCGGTTTCTTCCGGTTCGCGCCGTTCGGCATCAACCACCCGACCGCGCGCGCGTATGCCCCAGGTACAAACGTCCTCGAGACGACGTGGAAGACGCCTAGCGGCTGGATCGTCGTGCGCGACGCATTGACCATGGGGCCGCTGGATCACGAGGACGAGATCACGCCGCACACCCGTCCTCCGGCCGACGACGACGCCGACCACATGCTCGTTCGTGTCGTTGAGTGCCTCGTCGGGGAGGTCGAGGTGGAGTTGGTCTGCGAGCCCGCGTTCGAGTACGGCCGCACGCCGCCCGAATGGACACTGGTCGACGGCAGTCGCCACACGTCCGACGCGACGGCAGCCGACCAGACACTCCGTCTCCAGTCCGATCTTTCCCTCGGCATCGAGAGCAACCGCATTCGTGCGCGTCACACGCTCCGGCCGGGCGACCGCGCCTTCTGCGCGCTCTCGTGGGCCGAGGAGCTGGCCGCGCCGCAGGACGCAGATGAGGCGGAGGCGAGGCTCGCAGCGACGACGCGCTTCTGGCGCTCGTGGCTGAACAGAGCCCGCATC
>DATAET010000149.1:0-6481 GCA_036257855.1 Gaiellaceae bacterium
TGGTGGAAGCTGTGCTTCGTCAGGCCGTACGGCGAGAACCGCGAGTACGCGCCCGAGTCGTGCAGCGTCAGCATCTTCTGGCCGAGGATCCAGCCGTCCTTCGTCACGGCGGTCGCAAGCTCCATATGCCAGGGCGCCCGCGTCGACGAGCAGAGGAACTCCTCCTCGCGCGTCCAGCGCCACTTCACCGGGCGGTTCGCCTTCATGACGAGCAAGCACGTCATGGTCTCGGTCGCCGTGTCCACCTTTCCGCCGAAGCCGCCTCCCGTCGTGCCGCCGACGAGCTTGAAGCGATTCAGGGGCTGCTGCAGGTGCGCGGCGACGACGCCGAGCGAGAAGTAGAGCGCCTGCGTGCAGGAGTAGATCGTCAGCCGGCCGTTCGGCTCGGGGACGACCTGGCACACCTGTGTCTCGACCGGCGCGTGCTCGATCGCGGCGGGCCGGTACACGCCCTGGACGATCGTGTCGGCCTCTACGAACGCCCGATCGATGTCGCCCTTGCGGATCTGGCGGCGATCCATCTCGTTCTCGAAGTGCGGGTACCAGTTGCCCCACTGATGGATCTTCGGGGCGTCCGCGTCGAACGCCTGGCGGACGTCGAACAGCGCGGGCCGCTCGTCGAACGCGATCTGGATCGCGTCGACCGCCGCCGATGCGAGCTGCTCGCTCTCCGCCGCGACGAGCGCTATCGGCTGACCCAGGTAGCGGACCTCGTCCTTCGCGAGCAGCGGCTCATCCGCCGGGATGCCGAGCGCCGAGAGGTGCCCGTACTCGAGCAGCGGGACGTCCTTCCACGTGATGACCGCGTGGACGCCGGGCGTCGACTCCGCCTTCGTCGTGTCCAGCTTCGTGATCCCTGCGTGGTGGTGCGGGGAGCGGAGCGCCTTCGCCCAGAGAGTCCCGGGCACCTGTACGTCGTCGACGTACGTCGTCCGGCCGGTGACGTGCGCGACGCCGTCGTAGCGGGGTATCCGTGCGCCGACGACCTTCATTCCGCACCTCCATTCGCCATCGTCGTGTGCTTCCCGACGGCCGTTGTCGTCAGGTCGAACGAGTCGCCGCGCGCGGCTGCCGCCACGGCGTCGATGATCTTCGAGTAGCCCGTGCAGCGGCAGACGTGTCCGCCGAGCGCCTGCTGGATCGCCTCCGTGTCGTCCGAGCCGCCGCGGTCGATGTAGGCCTGCGCGGCGAGCATCATCCCCGAGGTGCAGAAGCCGCACTGGGCGGCGTAGTAATGGACGAACGCCTGCTGGATGGGCGAGAGATCGTCGGGCCCGCCGAGCCCCTCGACCGTCGTGATCGACGTGCCGTCCGCGTAGCCGGCCGGGACGAGGCACGAGCGCCGGGGCTCGCCGTCGACGAGCACCGTGCACGCGCCGCAGCCGCCCTGGTGGCAGCCGGCCTTGGGCCCGGTGACACCGAGCTCGTCGCGCAGGACATCGAGAAGCGGCGCGAGCGCGGAGCTGTCGATCTCGTGCGCGATGCCGTTGACCGTCAGGTTCATGCGGACTCCTTCAGCTCGGTGAGGACACGGCGCACGAGCACGGGGAGCACCTTCGCGCGATACCAGGCCGAGGCGAGCGCGTCGTCGTGCGGCGTCACGTCCTGCAGCGCTGCCTCCCCGGCCGCAGCCGGGTCTCCGGCCGCACCCTCGGCCGAGCGGAGACGGACCCCCCACGAGCCCGCTCCGGTCGCGGCGAGGCGGAGTGTCCCGTCCGCTGCCTGTGCCCCCGACACGGCGAGTGCCGTGTAATCGTGTGTGTGTGGGCGATCGAGCCCGGCGAACGCGCCTGCGGCCGGCTCGTCGAAGCCGACGCTGAGGAGAAGTCGCCCGCCCCGTCGTGCGAGGAAGTCCTCGAGCGGCTCCTCCGTCGTCTCGCCGCCGGCAGCCGAGCGCGCGGTTGCGTCGAGCGCCAGGAACGCGCCCTGGAGATCGCCGCGCGGCGCCTCGGCGCCCTCACCGGCGCAGAGGTTGCCGCCGACGGTCCCCTGCGACCGGATCTCGAGGTCCGCGACGTTCGCGGCGCACGGCCCGAGCGGAGCGGGCATGCCGACGAGGGCCTGCACCGGTGTCGTCGCCCCGATCGTGACCCTCGAGCCGTCCCTCTCCATTCCCGAGAGGCCCGCCCGGCCCAGAAGCAGCGCCTTCGTCGGGCGCAGCCGGCGGTACGTCGTCTCCGGGACGACGATGGTTCCGCCGCCGACGACGAGCACGTCGCTGCCGTCACCGAAGGCCGCGATCGCCTCGTCCTCGGAGCGAGGCATGACGACCTCGGTCGCAGCGTCCACGGCCATACTCGCTACAGCCATCACCCCACCCTTCTCGGTCGCGAGATCAGTGCGCCGAGTCTAATCCGGCCAACCTGCGCTGTGGAGTGGTCGGGGTGGGCGCGGCGTTCAGGCGGGCGGGTACCACTCGGCGTCGCCGTGGCCGGCCTCGTGGGTCTCGCTCGTGAAGCGGTGCACGACCGCGACCTGCGGCCCGGGCACGCTCCCCTCGACGAGCCTCGCGACGACGCGTCCGTGCTCGATGCGCGCCGGGTAGTCGTGCCCGGTGAGAAGAAACGTCCCGCTCGCGAGAGCCCTCTTGATCGCCGCCTTCTCGTCCCGTTTCCGCATCGCGTGGTTGCCGGACGTCTGGGGCTCCCTGTCGAGGGACACGTGCGTCGGGTCGACGACGGCGTTCTGGAGGTCGTAGATGATGTCGCCGCACAGGCAGGCGGTGCCATCCGTAGTCGGGACGAGGATGTTCATCGAGCCCTCGGTGTGCGCTCCAGCCGCGACGCATACGATCCCGGGGAGTACCTCGTCGGGCCCCGACAGCTCGAGGTCGAGCAGTCTCAGCGCTCCCGGCGTGTGCAGGCGATCGACGTGGTGCTTCACGTACTCGGGCGGGTACTGCGCGCCCATGATCCCCGAGGCCGAGAACTCGAGCTCGCGTCGGTTGGTGATCACGGTGGCCTTCGGGAAGCGGTCGTCCTGGCCCGCGTGGTCGATGTGGTGGTGCGTGTGGAGGATCCAGCGGATGTCGTCGCGGGCGAGGCCGTGGAGCTCCAGCTGCGCATCGAGCCCCTGCCCTCCTCGACATATCCCGTCATGCCGAGACGGCCCATGATCGTTGGATCAGAAGCTCCCGTATCGACGAGGATCGGGTCGTCTCCTCCGAGGATCAGGTACGACCACGTCTTCGCCCGGACGACCGAGCCGAGCTGGCGCGCGAGCACGAGGAAGGCGCGCTGGACGTCCACGTCCATCAGGTCGAGCACCTTGATCTCGTAGGTCGGCGCCATGCGGCCAGGCGAACTCGTATCGCACCGACCCCAAGGCGTCAACCACGTCTGCGAGACGGCTTCGACTACGCTGAATCCGTGAGCTTCCGCACGATCGACGAGCTCGACTCCGCGCTCCGCGAGGCCGATTACCTGCCCGATCGCGGGCTCGCGACGGCGCTCTTCCTCGCGCTCGCGCTCGAGAAGCCCGTGCTCCTGGAAGGCGAGGCCGGCGTCGGCAAGACCGAGGCGGCGAAGGCGCTCGCGACGGCGTTGTCTGCGCGCCTGATCCGCTTGCAGTGCTACGAGGGCCTCGACGTCTCGCACGCCGTCTACGAGTGGAACTATCCCCGCCAGCTCCTCCACATTCGGGCCGCGCAGGAGGGGACCGTGTCCGAAGCGGAGCTCTTCGGCCCGGAGTTCCTGATCCGGCGGCCACTCCTCGACGCCATCGACTCGGACGAGCCGGTCGTGCTGCTCATCGACGAGATCGATCGCGCGGACGAGGAGTTCGAGGCGTTCCTGCTCGAGATCCTGTCGGACTTCCAGATCACGATCCCGGAGCTGGGAACCATTCGCGCTCGACGGCGACCTGCCGTAGTGCTCACGTCCAACCGGACCCGGGAGCTCCACGATGCGCTGAAGCGCCGTGCCCTCTTCCACTGGATCGGTCACCCGTCCATCGAGCGCGAGGTCGAGATCGTGATGCTGCGCGTCCCCGGGATCCCCGAGCGACTCGCCAAGGAGGCTGCTGCGTTCGTTCGCGGCCTGCGTGGGCTCGACCTCGCGAAGCCTCCCGGCGTCGCGGAGACGATCGACTGGGCCCAGGCGCTTGCAGCGCTCGGCCGCGAGGAGATCGACGCCGAGGTGGTCGAGCAGACGCTCGGATCGGTGCTGAAGTACCGCGAGGACATCGAGACCGTGCGTGACGAGACGCTGGTCGGCCTCATCGAAGAGGCGCGCGCGACGGCGAACCGGTAGGGCCGCGGTGCATGGAGCCGCGATCACCAGGCACGTCGTCACCTTCGGGCGCGTCCTGCGCGAGGTCGGGATCGAGGTCGGCCCCGGTCGCGTGGCCGACGCCGTGCGCGGCCTCGGCGCCGTCGACCTGACCCGCCAGGAGGACGTGTACTTCACGCTCCGGCAGACGCTCGTCTCGCGTCACGACGAGCTCGAGCTCTTCGACCGTGCCTTCGTCGCGTGGTTCCTGCGCGGTCCGGTCGCTCCGCTCGTCCGTCAGAAGCAGACGCGCCGCTTCGCGGAGCGCGTGGCACGCGACACGCTCGAGTCCGGCTCCGACGGGGACGAGGCGGACGACTCGGGGTCGCCGCACGAGCTCGGCGCCTCCGGCCACGAGCTCCTGCGCGAGAAGGACTTCGCCGAGATGACGCCGGAGGAGTTCGAGCGCGTCCGGCGACTGATGGCGGCGATCGCCCGCACGCGCCCCCGGCGTAGGTCGCGTCGCCGCTCGCCGGATCCGCGCGGGGACGTCCTCGACCTCCGGCGCCTGTGCCGGAAGTCGCTGCGCTCGGGTGGCGAGCCGATCGAGCAGCCGTGGCGCGCGCGGAAGACGGTACCGCGGAAGCTCGTGGTGCTGTGCGACGTCTCCGGCTCGATGGACGCGTATGCGCGCGCTCTCCTCTTCTACCTACATGCGATCGTGGGGACGGGGCACGGCGTCGAGGCGTTCGCCTTCGGCACCCGCCTCACGCGCCTGACGCCCGACCTCGCGACGCGGGACGCCGAGGCCGCGCTCGCGCGTGCGAACGAGATGGCGGTCGACTGGGGGAGCGGGACGCGCATCGGTGCCTCGCTCGCCGAGTTCAACGCCACGTACGGCAGGCGCGCGCTCTCGCGTGGCGCCGTCGTCGTCATCGTCTCCGACGGCTGGGAACGGGACGATCCCGAGCTCGTCGCGCGCGAGATGGCGAAGCTCGCGCGTGCCGCCTTCGCGATCGTGTGGGTCAACCCCCTGAAGGGCAACCCCGAGTACCAGCCGCTCGCGGGCGGGATGCGCGCGGCCCTCCCGTTCGTCGACCGGTTCCTGCCCGGCCATAATCTCCGGAGTCTCGAAGAGCTCGGCGCCGTCCTGGCCGGCATCGAAAGGAGGCACGCGGCATGAAAGAGATCCTTCCCGAGATCGACCGCTGGAAAGAGGAGGGCGAGAAGGTCGTCGTCGCAACCGTCGTCGCGACGCGGCGCTCGGCGCCGCGACCAATCGGCGCGAGCCTCGCGATCTCCCAGTCCGGGAAGATGTGCGGCTCGGTTTCCGGCGGCTGCGTGGAGAGCGACGTCTTCGAGAACGCGCAGGAGGTGCTCGAGACCGGCGAGCCGAAGCTCCTCTCGTACGGCATCGAGGACGAGCTCGCCTGGAGCGTCGGTCTGCCCTGCGGCGGCGAGATCGACGTCTTTCTCGAGCGGGTCGAATAGTGAACCTCATCCGCCGGCTCGCGGAGCTCCGCGAGTCCGAGCAGCGCGGGATCCTCTTCACCTCGGTGGAGGGCGAGGACGCCGGGACGAAGGTCCTCGTGCTCGAGTCCGGCGAGCGGATCGGCGAAGGGCTCGACGAGGCGGTGTCGCAGTTCGACGACCTGATCCGCCGAGGCCGGAACACGCTGCTGACGCTCGACGACGGCTCGAAGGTCTTCGCCGAGTGGTACGGGCCTCCGCCGCGCCTCTTCGTCTACGGGGCGGTCGATACCGCCGAGGCGCTGTGCCGCGCGGCGAAGCTCCTCGGCTGGCACGCGATCGTGGCCGACGCGCGCGGAAAGTTCGCGACCGCCGAGCGCATTCCGTCGGCCGACGAGCTGATCGTCGAGTGGCCGCAGGAGGCGATCGCGCAGGTGCAGCCCGACCACCAGACCGCCGTCGTCGTCCTCACGCACGACGACAAGTTCGACGAGCCGGCGCTCATCGGCGCCCTCGAGACCGAGGCCTTCTACATCGGCGCGCTCGGCTCGCGCCGGAATCAGGAGCGCAGGCGCGAGCGGCTGCTCGAGGCCGGTGTCGAGGAGTCGGCGCTCGAGCGGATCATGGGCCCGTGCGGACTCGACATCGGTGCGGACACGCAGGAGGAGACCGCGTTGTCGATCCTCGCCGAGATCCTCGCCGTGCGCGGGCGGCGGGAGGGCGGCTTCCTCAGGGACGCGAAGAAGCGCATCCACGTCGAGGTCGAGTAGGGGCATGAAGGTGGCCGGGTCCGTGGCCTGGAT
>DATAET010000150.1:0-14539 GCA_036257855.1 Gaiellaceae bacterium
AGCGCGGAGCTCGTGGAGCAGCTCCTCAGCCAGCTTGCGGGGGCGTCGGGCGAGCGGCCGCGGTCGCTCCCACAGGCGGCAATCGACCGTGCCGAAGGAAATCCGCTGTTCGTCGAGGAGACGATTCGCATGCTGGTCGAGAGCGGCTCCGCAGGCGCAGCTGTCGATCGCGTTCCTGACACGTTGCAGGCGTTGATCGCGGCCCGCATCGACCACCTTGCTCCAGACGCCAAGACGCTCCTCCAGCGCGCGTCCGTCGTCGGACGGGTCTTCTGGAAGGGCGCGCTCGAGCACCTTGCTCCGGACGTCGCCGACCACGACGCGCTCGTGGACAACCTGCTGCAGCGCGAGTTCCTGCTGCGGGAGCCACGTTCCTCGATCTCGAGCGAGACGGCGTATCGGTTCAAGCACGCGCTCATCCGTGAGGTCGCCTACACGGGCATGACGAAGCTCGCGCGCGCTCAGTACCACGCCCGGTTTGCGGAGTGGCTCCACGGGCGGACGGGGGAGGAACTCGTCGAGATCCGCGCACACCACCTCGACCGCGCCGTCGAGTTTCTGAGCGAGCTGGAGGGGGCGCCGCCCGAGGAGCTCGCGGACGAGGCGGCCGATGCGCTCGTCAAGGCAGCGAAGCGAGCCATTGCGAGAGAGGCGTACGCGAACGCGCGCACGCTCGGTCTGCGCGCTCTCGAACTGCGGCCGACGCTGAGTGCACGCTACGTCGCCGCGCGAGCCGCCTGGCGACTCCAGGATTGGGGTGCCGTGCAGCTGGAGATGACGAAGGTCCGCGATCAGGCGCACGAGCACGACGAGCCCGTCCTCGAGGCTCTCGCGCTCACGGCGCTGGGCGAGGCCGCGGTCAAGCGCGACGGCGACGCGGCACACGCACGTGTGCTTGTCGACGACGCCCTCCGGATCCTCGAGCGTGAGAGCGATCCCGTCGCGCACTTCGACGCGCTCACGGCGCGCTCCATGATCGGGACCTGGCTCGGCTCCGAGGAGGACGCCGTCGAGTACATGGAGCGCGCGTACGTGACCGCGCTCGACGCGGGCCGGAAGGACCTCCAGACGATCGCCGCGCAGGCGCTGGCACAGACGCACATCGTCCGGCTCGAGCTCGACGAGGCCGAGCTCCTGCTCACACGCGCGCTGGAGCTCGCGGGCGAGACCGGGAGTGTGCGCGCGCGACTGAGCGCGACGCTCGCGTACGCCTGGTTCCTTCGGGTGAAAGGCGAGCTCGACGCGGCCGAGACCATGATGGAGGAGGCCCGGGCAACTGCCGAGGAGTTCGGCATGGAGCCCGTGATGGCCAACGCACTCATGAAGCTCGGCTGGGTCGCGCGCCAGAAGGGCGACCCCAAACGGTCGGAGAAGCTGTTCCGAGAGGCGCTCCGCATCACCGTCTCACGCGGCGATCGCGGCCTCGTGCCGGACTTTCAGGCCGCGCTCGCGACGACGCTCGCAGACCTCGGGAAGATCGACGAAGGGGAGCGGCTCGCCCTCGACGCACGGGCGCATGCGGTGCCGGAAGACACGAGCTGCCGGATCTTCGCCGCCACCGCACTTGCGGCCATTCGCGCGGCCCAGGGTCGCGACGACGACGCGGAGCAGATCTTCCTGTCGGCAATCGCGGACGCGAGAGACTCGAACCTCAAGCTCTTCGAGCTCCATCCCCTCGCGAACCTCACCGAGTTCCTCCGCGCGCGCGGACGCGACGAGGACGCGGCGGTCTACGAAGCGCGGATCGCCGAGCTCTCGGCGGAGGAGACCGACTCCAGGGCCGAGCGAATCGCCTGACTCGACTCCTCGTCCGGCGACTCGGAGATCACGGTCGCAGGACGATCGAAAGCCGTGAGCGCGTCGCGCAACGGCTCTGCGCGGAGCGTCCCCTCGCCGTAGGGGAGGTGCTTGGTCTCGTTGCGGTTCGCGAAGGCGATGTCGGAGAAGTGGATGTGGAACGGTGCACTGTCCGCGAGGACGGCGTCCGCTTGCCCGAGCGCGTCGCGGAACGGCTCGGGCTCGAGGAACGCCCCGTCGCTCGTCGCATGCATGTGTGCGAAGTCGAGCACTGGCCGGACCCAATCGAGGCGGCGCGAGATCTCCACGACGTCGTCGACCGATCCGAGGTCACGGACACGACCCATGACCTCGATCCCGAACGGCACTGCGCGGTCCTTTCCCTCGAGCCGCGCGCGGAGCGTGCCGAGCTGCTCGACGACGGCGTCGATCGCGTCCTCCCGGCTCCGACCGAGAAGAAACCCCGGATGGAACACGACGAGCTCCGCCCCGCTGGCCGTCGCGATGCCCGCGCTGCGGTCGCGAGCGCCGACGGCAGACGTGAACTTGCGACCGCCTGCTTCCAGATGTCCCATGAAGCCGAACAGCGGTGCGTGAACCGATAGGGCCACATCGTGCTCGCTGGCAAGCTCGCCGAGTCGCTCGGCGAACGGGTAATCCATCCAGAACCCGCTCTCGAAGTCGATCTCGCAGGCCGAATAGCCCCGCTCGAGGACGAGCTCGATCGCCTGCTCCGGCGAGTCGCGGGACGGCATGCGTGCCGGACCGACGCGGATCCGCGATGCCACGCCTCGATCCTAGTTGCCACGATGTGATTGCCTTCAGCCGGTGAAGGCGACGATGTTCCTCGCCGACTATGCGGTCGTCTCGGACGGCAAGCTCACGATCGTGGGAGGCGGTTGGTCGCAGACGGGCCCGGAGCCGGCGTCCTTCGGGATCGGGCTCCTCATCCAGGTGCCGTGGGACCAGGCGAACACGCGTCACGCGTTCTCGGTCGAGCTGCTCGATGCGGACGGCCAGCCCGTCAGCTTCGAGGGCGATGAGGAGTCCGACCAGGTCGTGGCGTTCGGCGGGGAGTTCGAGGTCGGACGACCACCGGGTCTGAAGCCCGGAACTCCGCTTGACTTCCCGGTCGCCGTGAACTCGACGCCTCTCCCGCTCGACCCGGGCCGCTACGAGTGGCGGCTCACGATCGACGGCGCGTCGCGGGAGGACTGGACGCTGCCGTTCACAGTGCGCTCGGAGGAGGCGTAGGCGGGCCATTGCCGATCGTTGAGCGCGTTCGGGAACGTCGTCCGATGGGACCCGTACGCTCGAAGCGTGGCCAACGACCCGTCCAGAATCGATCTGCTCGAGCTCGACATCGACCTCCGTCTCGCGGACCTCTGGCGTGAGGCCGTCGACGTCTCGGACTGGAGCCTCGAGATCGTCGCGGCGTTCATCCGCGCCGCGTACGGCAAGGGCTACTGCGACGCGTTGACGGAGGAGTCGCCGGGAGCGCTCTGCGTGGAACACGGCTATCGGATGCCCGATCGCCGCATGGCAGAGCGAGACCGCGTCTAGCGTCGACACCGGGCTAGACTCTCCGCGTGGCTCGGAACGCGAGTCCGGCGCGGCTCGTGATCGCGCTCTCCGTCGCGGCGGTGTTGGCCGTGTTCCTCCTGTACACCTCCATCGCCGGGGGCGGCAACCCGTCCGTCGCGCCGAGCGAGCTCCGCGGTCGCACGGGCACCGTGCAACTCGCGGGCGTCGTCGTCGGCCCGGTCGCCGGCGACGCGCACGCAGGGGGTCTCCGCTTCGCGCTGAAGGACATCGGGAGCGCGAGGTCGACGGCGGTGCCGGTGCGGTACTCCGGCTCGGTGCCCGATCTCTTCAAGGTCGGCCGGCACATCGTGGTCGACGGTCGGCTCCGGAACGGCGTCTTCGTGGCCGAGCCCGGCTCGATGATCACGAAGTGCCCGTCGAAGTACGCCCCGAAGCGCGACGACTCCACCTGACGTCGGCACATGCCTGAGCTGGGTAGCGCCGCGCTCCTCGTCACACTCGGCCTGTCGCTCTACGCGCTGGTCGCAGGCACGGCTGCAGCCCACCTCGGGAGACGAAGGCTCGCGCGGTCCGCGCAGAACGCCCTCGTCGCGTCCTTCGGTTCGACTGCCGTGGCCGCGGGTGTTCTCCTGGCGGCGCTGCTGCGAAACGACTTCTCGTTCGAGTACGTCGCGCACACGACGAGCGTGGCGTTGCCGACCGCATACACGATCTCGGCATTTTGGGGAGGGCAGGAGGGCTCGCTCCTCCTCTGGCTGCTCGTGCTCACGGGCTTTGGCGCCGCCGCCGTCACGCTGAATCGACGCTGGGCCCGCGACCTGATCGTCTGGGTCGTTCCCGTGTTCGCCGCGATCGCGACCTTCTTCGCCTTCCTCGTCGTCGCGGTCGCGAGTCCGTTCACGACGCAACCGGCGCCACCCGACGGCGCCGGGATGACTCCGAGCCTGCAGAACCCGTACATGCTCGCCCACCCGCCCCTGCTCTACCTCGGCTACGTAGGTCTCAGCGTGCCGTTCGCGTTCGCCATGGGGGCGCTCCTTTCACGGAAGCTCGACGAGCGCTGGCTCGTCGCCACCCGGCGCTGGACGCTGTTTGCCTGGGCGGCGCTCGGGATCGGACAGCTCCTCGGCAGCCACTGGGCATACGTGGAGGTGGGTTGGGGCGGGTACTACGCGTGGGATCCGGTCGAGAACGCAGCGCTCATGCCGTGGCTGGCGGCGACCGCGTTCCTCCACTCCGTGATGATCCAGGAGAAGCGCGGGATGCTGAAGGTCTGGAACGTGCTCCTCGTGATCCTCGCGTTCTCCCTCTCGCTGTTCGGGACGTTCCTGACGCGCTCGGGCGTCGTGAACTCGATCCATTCGTTCACGCAAAGCTCGATCGGCCCCTGGTTCCTCGCGTTCATCGCGGTCGTGGTGACCGCCTCGCTCGCACTGGTCCTCTACCGGCTGCCGCAGCTCAGGTCTCCGACGAGGCTCGAGTCCGCCGTGTCGCGGGAGGCCGCCTTCCTCTACAACAACCTGCTCCTCCTCGCGCTCTGCCTCGCCATCCTCTGGGGCGTCGTCTATCCGCTGCTCTCGGAGGCGGTGCGCGGCGAGGCCGTCGTCCTCGGCCGCTCGTACTACGACTTCTTCCTGCGTGCGTTCGGGTTGCCGCTGCTCCTGCTCATGGGCATCGGCCCGTTGATCGCATGGCGCCGAGCCTCGTTGCGCAGCCTCGGCACGACCTTCCGCTGGCCGACCGTCGTCGCCCTCGTGACTGGTGTCGTTCTCCTCGTGTTCGGCGCCGGCAGCTCGGTCCCGGGTCTCGTCGCGTACACGTTCTCGGCCTTCGTCCTCGCGACGATCGTCATGGAGTTCGCCCGCGGAACCCGTGCTCGGAAGGCGCTCGGGGCCTCGTCGTGGCCCGCAGCCTTCTCCTCCCTCGTCTCGCGCAACCGCCGGCGTTACGGCGGGTACGTCGTCCACGCCGCGATCGTGCTGCTCGCGATCGGGATCGCCGGGTCGAGCGCGTTCGACTCGGTCGCCGAGGCGAAGCTCGCGAAGGGGGACTCGATGCGAATCGGCGATTACACGCTCGTCTACCGCTCGCTCCACGAGCGCTCGGGGCCCAACGCGACCGAGGTCCGTGCGACGTTGGATGTCCGCCGCGGTGACCGCGATCTCGGATCCCTTCAGGCAGGCAAGAACGCGTACACGATCGAGCAGCAGGTGTCGAACGAGGTCGGGATCCGCAGCGACCGGCTCACAGGCGAGGACCTGTTCGTGATCGCCGAGCAGATCGACCCGGACGGAACGGTCTACTTCCGCGTCTTCGTGAAGCCGCTCGTGAACCTCATCTGGCTCGCAGGGCTCGTGTTCCTACTCGGCTCGCTGATCACGCTCTGGCCCGACCGGCGCGAGCAGCGACGGCTCGTCGCCCGCGCGTCCGAGGTCGGCATCCCCGCGACGCGTTGACGATCGCAGTGTTGCTCGCCGCGACGCTCGCCGTCGTGTGCGTCGTCGTCGTCGCGTTGCCATTCCTCCGCGAGCCGGAGCCGGAGTCGGACGCTCTCGACGAGCTCGACGAGGACGAGCGGCGCCACCTGGAGCTCCTCGAGGCGCGGGATCGTGCGCTTGCAGCGCTGAAGGAGCTCGAGTTCGACCACCGGACCGGCACGGTCTCGGACGAGGACTACCGCATGCAAGTGGGTCCGCTGCGACGTGACGTCGCGGCTGCGCTGCAGAACCTCGCGTCGGAACCGGGGGAGGGGCGGCCGCCCGATGAGCGAAACTAGACGGATGGGACGGAGATCCCTGGCGCTCGCGGGGCTGGCGCTGGCACTGGTGGCAGCGGCCCCCGCTGCGGCGGACGACATCGGCGACGAGAAGGCGGCCGTCGACGCCCGGATCGCGTCACTCCAGGCCGAGATCGCCGCGTCCAGGGACAAGGAGGGCGTCCTCTCGTCGCAGCTCTCGACCGTCGTCTCGGAGCTCAAGGATGCGCAGTCGGCCGTCGAGACGGCCGAGGCGAGCCTCTCCGAGCTCGAGGCGAGCCTCTCCTCGGCGCAGACGCGTCTCGACCGCCTCACCGCCCGGCTCACCGTGCAGACACGACGCCTGGAACGGCTACAGGCGCAGTACGAGCGTGCGGTCGCCGTCCTCGAGAGTCGCGTGCGGGCCGCCTACATCGACGAGCCCCCGGACATGCTCTCGTTCCTCGTGTCGGCGTCGAGCTTCGACGACCTCGTGAACGATGTCGACTTCCTCGAGCGCATGGGCAGGCAGGATCAACGGGTCGCGCATAACGTGGAGGAGGCGAAGACGCGGGCGGCGGCCGAGCGCCTCGCCACCATGCGGACGAGGCGGCTCCAGTCCGCAACGGTCTCGGTGATCGCCGCACGCACGGACGACGCCCGGATCGCGCGCGATCGCCTCGCGGCTGATCGCGACCGCCTGGCGACGGTGCGGTCGCTGAAGGCGAGTGCTCTTCGGCACACGCGCGAGACGCGCGAGGACTACCTCGCCGAGGCCGAGGCCCTCGCAGCCGAGAGCGCGACGCTGGCAGCCCGGATCCAGGCTGCGCAGGGGGCCGACGCGTCGACGGGCGTCCCTTCCGCAGCAGGCTTCATCTGGCCGTGCGAAGGAGTCGTCACCAGCGGCTTCGGCATGCGCTGGGGTCGGATGCACGAGGGGATCGACATCGCCTGCGGCTACGGAACGCCTGTGCACGCGGCCGCCGCGGGCACCGTCATCTACGCGGGCTTGCTGGGCGGGTACGGGAACCTCGTCGTCGTCGATCACGGGAACGGCTTTGCGACGGCGTACGCGCACGCTTCCGCGATCCTGGTCTCCGTCGGTCGAGCCGTGGCGCAGAGGGAGCCCGTGACGCTCGTCGGCTCGACCGGCCACTCGACGGGACCGCACCTCCACTTCGAGGTTCGCGTCAACGGCGTCGCCGTCGACCCGCTCCTGTATCTCTAGCGCGCAACTGAAGGCGGCCGCTTCGCGGCCGCGCTGTCTCAAGCCGCTTCGGTGGCTGCCCGTGGGAGTGCGATCGAGCTGACGACGTGGAGGTCGGGGAGCGCGCGCCAGCGCTCGTCGAGGCCGAGGCCGTACCCTGCGAACAGCTCGTCGGGGACGGTGAAGCCCACGAAGCGCAGGGGTAGCTCGTCCACGAGCCGACGGTACGGCCGATCGAGGAGCGTGACCGCGGCGATGCTCGCCGGATGGCGTAGGCCGAGCGTCCGGCAGAGGAAATGGAGCGTGAGGCCCGTGTCGACGACGTCTTCCACGAGGAGGACGTGCCGGCCCTCGAGCGGCGAGTCGACGTCCTTGAGGAGCCGGACGCCGCCGCTCTGCCCGTCCGTGTAGGGCGCGAGCTCGACGACGTCGAGCGCGTGCGGGATGCGGAGTGCGCGCGTCAGGTCGGCGAGGAACACGACGCTCGACTTCAACGGGGCGATGAGCACCGGATCGAGGCCCGTGTACTCGCGGCCGATCTCAGCGCCCAGCTCTGCGACGCGATCGGCGATCTCGTGGCGTGTCAGGTAGACGGCGCCGACGTCGCCGTTCTCCGAGGTCTGGGACCCTCCCACTACGAGGCGAGTCGCAGCCGATAGCGCTGCGCGAGGCGCTCGATGTCGCGCCGGTAGAAGAGCTTCACGCGGACGTGGGGATAGAGCCGTTGCACCTCGCGGAGCTTTCGGTTCTTGCGGGTCACGAGCGACTGCTTCATCACCGTCACCTCGATGAAGAGGTTCTGCTCGGGGAGGTAGAAGTCGGGCGTGAACGCGCTGACGACGCGGCCTTGGTCGTCACGCTCCAGGACGAAGCAGTGCGGCTCGTAGTCCCAGGGGACCCCGTAGTAGTCGAGGATCTTCGCGCACTCGACTTCGATGCGATTCGCGAACCGCGGGGGGTCGGTTCCACAATATGCCTGGAAAACGGGCCTTTCGTCCCGCACCTGCACCAGCGTACCTACGGCCTCGGACGACTCCGGACCGGCGCCGTAGACTTGGATCATGTTCCGCATCGCGCAGTTCTCGGACCTGCACTGCGGGGAGACGTACTTCGAGGCGAGCTTGCTCGAGCGCGCGATCGGCGAGATCAACGAGCTCCAGCCGGACGTCGTGGTCTGCTCCGGCGACCTCACGACGTTCGGCTTCCGGCACGAGTACCTGACCGCCCGCGAGTACGTCGATCGCATCAACTGCGACGCGCTCGTCGTCGTCCCCGGGAACCACGACTCGCGCAACGTGGGCTACGTGCACTTCGAGGAGATGTTCGGAGACCGGAACTCGGTCCTCCGCAAGGGGCCTGTCGCCATCGTCGCCGTCGACTCGAGCGAGCCCGACCTCGACCACGGTCAGATCGGGCGTGGCCGATACCGCTGGATCGAGGAGCAGTTCTCGGAGGAGCCCGCGGAGCTGAAGATCTTCGTGCTCCACCACCACCTCCTCCCGGTCCCCGGGACGGGGCGCGAGCGGAACATCGTCTACGACGCAGGCGACGCGATCGAGTGCCTCCAGCGTGCGGGCGTGCGGCTCGTCCTCTCGGGCCACAAGCACGTGCCGTACGTCTGGCGGCTCGAGGACCTCTTCGTCGTGAACGCCGGGACCGTCTCCTCGTTGCGGCTGCGCGGGAACACGAGGCCCTGTTACAACGTCATCGAGATCGACGAGAAGCGGGTGGAGATCTGGCGACGCCATCCGTTCCACGGCCAGGTCCGACTCGTCTCGTTCTCGCTCGACACGCTCGAGTACGCGAAGTTCACCGGCGCGATCGAGGACGAGGTCACCGCGCGGACTTGAGAGCGCTGGCCATCGTCGACGGCGAGCACTACGCCTCGGTCGTCCGTGACGCGCTCGCCGAGCTTCCGTACGAGTTCGTCGCCGCCGTGCTCGTCGGCGGCCAGGAGAAGCTGCGAGGAGGGGAGGACTACGGTGTCCCGCTCGCCGCCGATGTCGAGTCCGCACTCGACGCGCACGTGTTCGAGGTCGTCGTCGACCTCTCCGACGAGCCCGTCCTCGGGCCGGTCGAGCGGCTTGCTCTCGCAAGCCGGGTGCTCGCGCTCGGCGTGCCGTACGTCGGCGCCGACTTCCGACTCGAGCCGCCGACACGGCTTCCGTTCGCGCTTCCATCGGTCGCCGTCGCCGGAACCGGCAAGCGCGTCGGGAAGACCGCCGTCACGGGTCATCTCGCGCGCCTCCTGGCAGCTGAGCGACATGTAGTCGTCGTGGCGATGGGGCGCGGAGGCCCCGCCGATCCGGAGGTGATCTCCGTGCCGCCGACCGTCGACGCGCTCGTGGAGCTCTCCCGCTCCGGTCGTCATGCCGCATCCGATCATCTGGAGACCGCGGCACTCGTGGGGGTCACGACCGTCGGCTGTCGGCGCTGCGGCGGCGGTCTCGCCGGCGGGGTCGCATGGTCGAACGTGCTCGAAGGAGCTGCGGTCGCGGCGGCGCTCGAGCCCGAGATCGTCGTCTTCGACGGAAGCGGCGCGGCGCTGCCCCCGATCGCGGCAGACCGGACGGTCGTGGTGGTCGGCGGACACCAGGACCCAGCGGTGGCCGCCGGATACCTGAATGCGTACCGGCTCCTCCTCGCCGACCTCGTCGTCGTGACGATGGCCGAGTGGCCTTCCGACTGGGAGCCCGTGCGCCGGCGCGCGGCGGCTGTCGCTCGCACCGGCGTGCCCGTCGTCGCGACGACGCTCCTTCCGCGCCCCCTGGGCGACATCCGGGGCCGGACCGTTGCGTACTTCTGCGCCGCTCCGGCAGTCGCGCACGCGAGACTCCGCGAGCACCTCGAACGTACGAGCGGCGCCGAGGTAGTACACGTTTCGGGAAACCTCGCGAACCGCGTGGCGCTCCGCGAGGACATCTCCGCGATCGACGCGGGGGTATTTCTCGTCGAGCTCAAGGCCGCCGCGGTCGACGTCGTCGCGGAGGCCGCTCTCACCCGTGGCGCGGAGGTCGTCCTCGCGGCGAACGACGTCGTCCCGGTCGACGGCGAGCCGGACCTTGACGAGCTGCTCCTCGACATGGCCAAATTCCTGTCATGAAGGAACGCCGTCACAGCCTTCCGTTGCCGCTCGGCGACGAGGTGCCGTTCTCGAAAGGTCTGATGGCGCGCGCGCTCGTCGTGACCGGCCTCGACCCGGAGCGTGCGTACCTCGTCGCACGCTACGCGGATCGCGATCTCGCCGAGCGCGGCGCCGTGTCACTCGACTTCGACCGGCTCGGCGAGCTCGCCGCCGAGCTCATCGGCGAGGAGGAGGCCGCCCGCACAGTGCGTCGCCTTCGCCGCCTCGACGCGCTGCAGCGTCTCGACGAGCCGCTTCTCCTCCTTATCGGCGGTGCGACCGGCACCGGGAAGTCGACCATCGCCACCGAGGTCGCGCACCGCCTCGGGATCACGCGCGTCACCTCGACGGATTTCATCCGTCAGACGATGCGCACCTTCTTCTCGAGGGAGTTCATGCCGTCCGTCCACTACTCGAGCTTCGAGGCGCGCCTTGCGCTGACGCGGGCGGAGGAGGAGGAATCCGGCGACGCGGCCATCCTCGGCTTCCTCGATCAGACGCGAAACGTCCTTGTGGGCGTGGAGGCGGCGCTCGAGCGCGCCGCGACGGAGCGGTGGTCGACCGTGCTCGAGGGCGTGCACCTCGTCCCCGGGATGATCGGGACCGACTACTCGGGTGCGTTCGTCGTCCAGTGCATGATCGCGATCGAAGACGAGAACCTGCATCGGAGCCACTTCTGGGTGCGCGATCATGCGACCGAAGGGCTCCGTCCGCTCGAGAAGTACCTCGACTCGCTGACCCAGATCCGCGAGATCCAGGAGTACCTCGTCGAGCGCGCACGGCGGCACGACGTCCCCGTGATCTCGAACGAGTTGCTCGACGTCGCGATCGGCAACGTGCTCGACCTCGTGCTGCGGCGCGCGGACCAGCTCGTCGGCGTCTCCTAGATCGCCGCCTCTACACTTGGCCCATGATCGCGAGAGAGGACGTCGTCGAGGCGTTGCATGGCGTCGAGGATCCCGAGCTCGGGATGGACATCGTCGAGCTGGGTCTCATGTACGACGTCGAGGTCGACGGCCCCAAGGTGAAGGTGCTCTACAGCCTGACCTCGATGGGCTGCCCGGCCGGGGCGATGATCGCCGACGGAATCGTCGACGCGGCGCGCAGCGTGCCGGGCGTCAACGAGGTCGAGGCCGAGCTCACGTTCGACCCTCCCTGGACGCCGGATCGCATGTCCGACGACGCCAAGTTCATCCTCGGCTTCGGCTGAGTTTTCCGCAGACAGGAATCTGCGAACGCAGATTCCTGTCGCGAGAGGTCAAAGACGCTCGCCATACTGGTTCTGCCGCACCGGCCGGTAGTTCAGTTCGCGACTCAGCGGACTATGCGGGGATGCTCAGGACGACCTTGCCGAACTGCGCGCCCGCCTCGAGCCGCTCGTGGGCCTTCGCTGCCTCGGAGAGCGGATACACGCTGTCGACGTGCACACGCGCGCGCCCCGACCGCACGAGCTCGTAGGCCGCCTCGAAGTCGGAAGGCATGCCCATCGTCGAGCCGTAGACCACGAGCTGCTTCCACCACAGCCGGTAAAGCCGCGCCGGGGGGCTGTGCCCGGAGGTCGCCCCGCAGACCACGATTCGCCCGCCCTGCGACGCTGCAGCCAGAGACCGTTCCCACGTCGCCTCTCCGACGGTCTCGACGACCACGTCCGCCCCCTTGCCTTCGGTCGCGTCCTTCACGGCCTGCACGACGTCGTCCTTCGCGTGGTCGACGGCAGCCTCGGCCCCGAGCGCACGCGCCCGCTCGAGCTTCTCCGGGCTCGAGGACGTGACGATCGGTCGTGCTCCGAGGGCGCGGCAGATCTCGAACGCCGCGAGCGCGACTCCGCCGCCGACGCCCCAGATCAGGACGGACTCGCCTTCCCGGACGCCGCCCTTGGTGACGAGCATGCGGAACGCCGTCTCGAACGTGAGCGGGAAGGCGGCAGCCTGCTCGAACGTGAGTGAATCGTCGAGCGCGTAGAGCTGCGCCGCGGGTATCGCCTTGAGCTCGCAGTAGGTTCCGTCCGTGTGCTCTCCGATGACCGTGATCCGACTGCCGTGGGGGATGCCAGGGTTGACGACGACGCGATCCCCGACCTCGAAGTTCCGCACCCCCTCGCCGAGCGCCGCGACCACTCCCGCTCCGTCCGCTCCGAGAATGCGCGGCTTCGGGACCGACGGCAGGCCCCTTCGTACCCAGATGTCGAGGTGATTGAGGCTTGCCGCGCGAAGCGCGACCAGAACCTCGTCCGGGCCGGGCTCGGGGTCCTTTACGTCCTCGTAGCGCAGGACCTCCGGGCCTCCGTCCTCGTGTATCCGAACCGCCTTCACGAGGCAAAATCCTGTCATGACCGGCGCCGAGCTGAGCGACCTGGCGGCCGAGCTCGGTCTCGACGCCGTGGGTGCTGCTCCGGCCGAGCCCTACGTCGACGCTGAGCGTGACATCCGCGAGCGCCGTGAGCGAGGCCTCTTCGCCGACATGCGGTTCACGATGGCTCGTCCGGAGAGGTCGTGCCATCCGGAGCAACTACTGGACGGCGCAAGAACCGTCGTTGCGGCCGCGCTCTGCTACTTCGCGGAAGGGCCCGAGCCCCGAGCCGGCGAGGCGCGCCTGCCGCGCTACACCTGGCGTGACGAGTACGCGACGCTCCGCGAGAAGCTGGACGAGCTGGGAACGCGGCTCGGAGGCCGCTACCGGGTCCTCGTCGACGACAACGACCACGTCGATCGGGTGGCCGCCGTTCGTGCCGGAGTCGCCTTCTTCGGAAAGAACACGATGGCGATCACCCGCCGTCACGGCTCCTGGGTCGTCCTCGGCGCGCTTGTGACGGACGTCGAGATCGAGGGGACGCCAGCGCTCGGTCTCGACTGCGGGGAGTGCCGGCTCTGCATCGAGGCGTGTCCGACCGGTGCATTGGACGAGCCGGGCACGCTCGACGCGACTCGTTGCCTGTCGTACTGGACGCAGGCTCCCTCGCCCATTCCGGACGAGTACCGCCCAGAGATCGGGGACATGGTGTACGGGTGCGACATCTGTCAGGACGTCTGCCCCTGGAACCGCGGCGTCGAGAAGCGTCGGCACGGGACGCCACTCGACCCGGACGCGCGGCCGGTCGTGTCGCTCGTCGACTGGCTCAAGCGGGACGAGGACGCGCTGGTGGCCGAGTTCGACCGTCTTTACGTCCCCCGGAACGAGGGACGGTGGTTGCGGCGCAACGCGCTGATCGCCGCGGGCAACGTCGGGGACAGCGACGTCCGGCCAGACGTCGAACGCCACGCAGGGTCGCCGGATCCCGTCGTCGCAGACGCCGCCAACTGGGCGCTCGCACAGATGTCAGAGCGAGCGACGTGACCGACGAGCCCGACCGGGACCGGCTCTCGCTTCTCGTCCACGAGGTCCGCAGTCCCGTCGCCGCTCTCTCCGCTATCGCGGAGACGGTTTGCGAGGCGCCAATGGACGCCTACGCACGCGCCGCGCTCGTCCGGCTCGTCGTGTCCGCGTGCCGCGCGATCGAGCGGATCGTCGCGGATGTCGCGTCCACGTCGATTCACCTCGAAAGCATCGACCCGGGCGATCTCGTCGCGGATGCCGTCGCGGCAGCGCGCCTGCGCGGAGCTCCGATCGAGGGATCCATCGCTGCGGATCTACCCGTGCTCGAGGCTGACCCGGCGCGCCTCCGTCAGGCGCTCGACAACCTCATCGCGAACGCGGTGACCCACGGCGCAGCGTCGGACGTCGTCGTCGAGGCGACGGCCACGGACAACGCGGTGCGAATCTCGGTCTCGGACACGGGCTCCGGCATACCTGTGGACGACCAGGCTCGAATCTTCGAGGTCGGGGTTCGGCTTCGCCCGGAGGCGGGTGGTTCAGGCCTTGGCCTCGCATTGACGCGTGCGATCGTCGAGGGTCACGGTGGGTCTCTTGCCGTAGCGTCGACACCGGGTGAGGGGGCGACCTTCACCATCGAGCTTCCACGTGCGACCCGCTAGCCTGCGACTCTCGGCTCGATCCGGTAGGCGCGCAACAGTCGTCCGTCGCGATCGTGCTCGGAGACCACGAACAGCGCACTCGAGCGCCCGACATCGACATCGGTGTTCGCGACGCGCACCGGAAGCCCACCGGCGACGCGGTACGCCTCGACGTAGCCGTG
>DATAET010000151.1:0-2557 GCA_036257855.1 Gaiellaceae bacterium
GAACGGTGAGTCTCCCGGACCAGCTGACGGTCGCCCGGATCGCGGCGGTTCCGATCGTCGTGGCCCTCTTCGCCTGGGACTTTCCGAACCACGCCTACTGGGCGACGGCGGTGTTCGTCGTCGCGATGGCGACGGATCAGATCGACGGCTGGCTCGCGCGCCGCCGCGGGACGAGCTCCGCCCTCGGCAAGCTCCTCGATCCCGTAGCCGACAAGGTGCTCGTTCTCGCGGCGCTCATCATGCTGGTCGACGAGGGCGTCGCGCCCGGCTGGATGGTCGCCATGATCGTCGTTCGCGAGATCCTCGTCTCCGGATTGAGACTGGCCGCGGTCGAGCGCGGTGTCGTGCTCGGAGCGCGCGATCTCGGGCGCGCGAAGACCTGGGCGCAGGCCCTGGCCGCAACGATCGCCGGGCTCGCCGCCGCGGGCGCCTGGAGCGACGACGTCGCATGGTGGGCCGTGCTCGTCGCGCTCGTCGCGACGTGGGTGTCCGGTCTCGATTACGCGCGCGTCGCGCCGCGCGTGCTGCGCGGCGAGAACGCGTAGTCGAACGCGTCCTCCGCTCCGTCCACCGCCTCGACCAACCCGGCGCGCCGCCAGGCGCTCTCGTCGCGGTTGCATCCGGAGCGCAACGCCTCGATGCCTTCGAGCATGGCCGCCAGCGCCCTTGCGACCGCGGGCTCGAGCGGCGGTTCGGCGCGGAGCTCCACGATGCGAGGCTATCGCGTCCGGCGTGACGACCGTTCTAGGCTGCGCAACGTGGACGATCGGCTGCGACCGCTATGGGACTTCGACGACCTCGACAGATCCGAGGCGCGACTTCGGAAACAGCTCGACGAGGAGAACTCGGACGAGGGGCGCGCGGAGGTGCTCACGCAGCTCGCTCGCGTCGCGGGGCTCCGAGGGGACTTCCCAGCCGGCGACGAGCTGATCGACGAGGCGGTCACGCTCGCCGGCGACAGCGACGACGCGCTCGCCCGCATCGAGCTCGAGCGTGGCCGGCTACGACGCTCAGCCGGAGACAACGACGCGGCGCTGCCGCTGTTCGAGTCGGCGTTCAGAAGAGCGCTGGACGCCGGTCAGGACTTCATCGCGGGAGACGCGGCGCACATGGCCGCACTCGCGGCTCCGGATCGCGCCCGCTTCGTCGCCTGGACGAGCCGGGGACTCGAGCTCGCCGGGGAACGAGAGGCCGCCGCGTACTGGGCCGGGCCGCTCCTCAACAACCTCGGCTGGGAGTGCTACGACGCCGGTGAGCTCGAGCCGGCACTCGACGCTTTCGAGCGCGCGCTGCGTGTGCGCGAGCGCGAGCCGGAGCGTGCCGCCACGATCGAGATAGCGCGCTATGCCGTCGGAAAGACTCTGCGCGCCCTCGGCCGAGCGCCGGAGGCCATTCCGGTCCTCGAGGATGCAGTCGACTCGGCCACGCGGAGGAATGCGCCCGACGGCTGGTTGCACGAAGAGCTCGCAGAGGAGTACGCCGCGGTCGGGCGCGCCGGCGAGGCGCGCGAGCAGGCCCGGCTCGCGATCCCGCTCCTCGAGGTGAACGACCCGTCGTTCGACGAGGACGAGACGCGCAAGGCACGACTCACGACACTTGTCTCCCGCTCGGAGTGACGCGGCCGACGGAGCGCCGAACTCCTGCGCGCGCCCGCGAGACCGCGCTCTCGCGGGCGCGCATGGGCGGCTTGCAATGTCCTCGCGAGAAGGAGGGCACGTGGGGGAACCATGGGTTCCCCCACGTGTAACTAGAGCGGGATGTTCCCGTGCTTGCGCCTGGGCGAGGGCTCGCGCTTGGAGAGGGCGGTCTCGAGCGCCGACACGAGGACGGGACGCGTCCGGCGTGGCACGATGACGTCGTCGACGTAGCCCCGCTCGGCGGCCGCGTAGGGGTTCGCGAAGCGCTCCTTGTAGTCCGCGATGAGCTCCTCGCGGCGCCCCTCCGGATCCTTCGACTCGGCGAGCTCGTTCCGGAAGACGATGTTGACGGCCGACTCCGGTCCCATGACGGCGACCTCCGCGGTCGGCCACGCGACATTGAAGTCCGCACGGATGTGCTTCGACGACATGACGTCGTACGCACCGCCGTAGGCCTTCCTCGTGATCACCGTCAGCTTCGGGACCGTCGCCTCCGCGTACGCGTACAGGAGCTTCGCCCCGTGGCGGATGATCCCGCCCCACTCCTGTGCCGTCCCCGGGAGGAACCCGGGAACGTCGACGAACGTGACGAGCGGGATGTTGAAGGCGTCGCACGTGCGCACGAAGCGCGCGGCTTTCACGGACGCGTTGATGTCGAGCACGCCGGCGAGCGCCCCGGGCTGATTGCCGACGACCCCCACCGCGTGTCCGCCGAGCCGTGCGAACCCGCAGACCACGTTCTCCGCCCAGTGCGCATGCACCTCGAGGAACTCACCGTCGTCGACGACCCGCTCCACGACGCCCTTCATGTCGTACGGCTTGTTGGGGCTGTCTGGAACGATGGAGTCGAGCTCGGGGTCCTCGCGGTCGACCGGGTCGGACGGCGCCGCGAAGGGCGACGTGTCGAGGTTGTTCTGCGG
>DATAET010000152.1:0-4903 GCA_036257855.1 Gaiellaceae bacterium
TGACGGGACTCCTCGCCGCCAGCGCGTTTGCCGGTGGCGCTGGCTCCCAGGCGAACGCGACCCTCTCGCTCCGTCAGACGAACCTCGGCCAGATCCTGGTGAGCGCCAAAGGCCGCACGCTGTATGTCTTCATGAAGGACAAGAACGGCAAGAGCGCCTGCAGCGGGAGCTGCGCGACGTACTGGCCGCCTCTGATGAAGACCGGCAAGTTGACTGTTGGGCCTGGCGTCAAGCGGGCTCTGGTGGGCACGACGAAGCGCGCGGACGGCCGTCTGCAGGTGACGTACAACAAGCATCCGCTCTACACCTTCGCGCTCGACACGTCGGCGGGTCAGACGAAAGGCCAGGGCAGCTCGAACTTCGGCGCCAAGTGGTACGCCGTCTCCGCGCAGGGGAGGGCAGTCCTCAAGGCCCCGACCAACACGACCACCGACACCACCACCACCACGACCACGACACCGCCCTACCCGTAGGCGGCAGACCACAGCTAGAGACGACGGATAAGGAGGCGTAAAAGCGGAGCGATGCAGCTCGAATGCGCTACGACGCCGATGCGACGACCGACACGGCTGGGAGCTCGATCCCCGCGGGACCGCCGAAGGATCGGGCCTGCTGGGCAACCTGCTCGCGGACGCGCTCCCGCTCGTCGTCCTCGAGCCGGCCCAGAACGAGCGCGATCCCCCCGGCGGCGCCGGCGAGGAACTCCCAGTACTCGTCCGTATCCGGAAAGCGCCACGTGAACGCGACGTCGTCGATGTGCGGGTCGGAGAAGCCGGCGCCGACGAAGAGACGCCGGAAGTGGTCGCGGTCGGCAAGCGCGAGGATCCCTGGAGCGTGTGCGTCGGGCGCCGGCATGTGCCCACGTTCCTGGAGCACGCGCATCGGAAGCGCCGCCCATGGATTCTGCTCCGGTCCCGCAAAAACGGCGCAGGAGAGGCGTCCGCCCGTCCGCAACACGCGGCGCGTCTCTGCGAACGCCGCCCTGGGGTCCGACATCAGCATGTATCCCCATCGACACAGGACCCCGTCGAACGCGTCGTCGGTGAGGTCGAGCCGCTCTGCGTCGAGGACGCGACACTCGACGTTCTCGAGTCCCAGATCGACGGCGTGGCGGGCTGCCGCGTCGACCATCGCCTCCGAGAAATCGCTGACGATGACGCGGCCACTCGGGCCGACCAGCGCCGCGGCGGCGAAGCCGACGACACCCGTGCCCGCTGCGAGGTCGAGGATCGTTTGGCCGGGCGCCGGGGTGAGCAGCTCCAGCATTCGCCCCGTCACCGGCCGCGCCCTCTCCTCGAAGTAGGCGTGGCGCTCGTCCCAACCCGGCGCCATCGCCTCCCATACGGAATGGCTCGCGTGTTTGAACTCGGTCGCATCCATGCGCTCGCGCCAGGCTAGCGCTCCTGTTTCGTGTTGGGCGCGCGCTCGCGCCGACTGAGTGCCGCGTGCGCACAGCGGTCCATGCCGGAGAGAAGGCTCCGCCGGCGTGAGCTCGTCGACGCCGTGCCATCGTGATCGCTCTCCGTATGATCGCCGCGTGTCGCAGCCGACGCCGAGCGTCGAGATTCGCGGCGTGAGCGTGCTCGCCGACGGGCTCGTGCAGCAGCTCCTCGCGGCGCGTCTGATCGCCGTCTTCGCAACGATCGAGCCCGACGGGTCGATCCACGCCGTCCCCATGTGGCTCGCGACGAGTGAGGGCGCGATCGTGCTCGCGACGGGATCACGCAGCCGCAAGATTCGGAACCTCGAGCGAGACCCACGCGCCACGCTGGTAGTCCACGACTCGCGGCCCGGTGCCGAGGTGTGCGGCGCGTCGCTGCGCGGGCGCGTGGAGCTCGTCCGGGGAGAGCTCGCCCGGCCGCTCGTCGAGCGCGTTCATCGTCGCTACGTCAGCGACGCGGGACGGGAGCGCGCGGAGGTCCGGGACTTCCTCTCGTCCGACGACGTCGCGGTGCGGTTCATCCCGGACGCAGCCGTGACGTGGGACGAACGCCCGAGTGCTGCCGCGCGAGCATTGCGCGAGGCTGGAGCCGCACTTCCGCTCGAGCCGACGACCCCGCGCTGACTCGGCGGGTCGTAGAGGAGCTCCCTCACGCCTTGACGCACTCGGGCGCGAGTGCGACGTTGCCGTGAGCCACGGATCCGCGGGAGGGCGCCATCGCGAGGGTCAACCCCATCGAGTACGTCTCCAGTGCCTGGTGGAAGAGCCGGTGCTTCCTCCTGAACCTTTGGCGCGCCGTTCGCGGCAGTCCGCCCTCCTTGACCTGCTGGCTCGAGCGCAATCCGGCTGTCGCCGCGAGCATCAAGTGGCAGTTCCGCTACACGACGAACGCCTACGAAATCCCCGAGACGGACAAGCGGGCGTGGCCGGCCTGGTCGGCGCAGGAACGACAGGAACTCGTCGACGCATTCGAGGCTGCGTGGCAATGGCTCTACGGACCGGCCCCGTTTGCGAATCTGAACGAGCCGATCACGTACCCGCCCGCCAACCAGAGCGACACCACCGACCCGAACGGCATTCCGGACACCTCGGTCACACCTGCGTACGCACGCGAGCTCTATCTCGGGTGGATTGGATTGAACCTCGCGGTAGAGATGGGAGGTCACGTCCCCTGGTCCGTGACGACGTACACGGCGGAGGAGTTGCAGAGCCTGTTCGACAGCGCGTCCTTCCTCCGCCTCGGAGGACCCGGGACGTACTCGATCTGCTCGCCGTACCCTCAGAGCCCCAACTACGTCAACCGCAAGGACAATCTCGGCAGCTCGCTGATCGCGCCACCGAGGTACACGCTGGCCGTCTTGCGGAACACGAACCTCGTCGCCGGTACGCGGGCAGCCACGATCGCCCGGCTGCTCGACTGGGCGCTCGACAGCCTCGTGCACTTCTACGGCGCTGCCAGCTACGCCACGATGGAGCAGCACTGGCAGTACCGTGGCCTCCCGCCGATCACGCGCATCATCGCCGGAACGACCTCGACGTATCCCGGCGCCATCACGCCCTTCGCCCACTGGACGGCGGGCTGCCACGGCACGAGCGGGTTCCTTCGCAACGTCCTCCGTGCGGTGAACATCCCGGTGCAGATCATCAGGGTATGCGGGCACAGCCAGGTGCACTTCCTGACCGAAGGGACGTACCTCGACCACGCCGACGGCCTTCTCGACGCGAACTTCAGGGCCACCGGCCGGCCGGCATCGGACCTCCTCGTCGACGAGGCGACCTACACCGCCTGGTTCGGGACGAGCCAGGTGAACCATGACACGAACTGCACGAACATCGACCGGCGCGTACGCGAGCTCACGACCCCCTAGGGCTTGCCGCCGTACCTCCTCGCTCGCCGCGTCTCGCGGGCTCGCGCTCGCCAGCGGCTCTTGAGCTCGCGCTGGAGGCGCCGGCTCGACCGTGCCTCGATCGACCGCAGCTCGCGCTGCAGCTTGACGTAGTTCCGCCAGCGGTCGGGATCGAGTTGGCCCGTGTCGAGCGCCTCGCGCACGGCGCAGTCCGGCTCGCTCGAGTGCGCGCAGTCGTTGAAACGACACTGCACCGCGAGCTCGGCGATGTCCGCGAAGGCGCTGTCGAGGTCACCCTCCCAGACCTGGAGCTCGCGCAGCCCCGGCGTGTCGATGAGGATCGCCCCGCCCGGCATGACCAGGAGCTGGCGGTGTCGCGTCGTGTGGCGACCGCGGCCGTCGTTGCGGAGGCCACCCACGTCCATCACCTGGCGACCGGCGAGCCGGTTCGCGAGCGTCGACTTCCCGGTGCCCGAGGATCCCAGAAGCACGAAGGTCTTCGCGGGCCGCAGCAGCTCCCGTACGGCTTCGAGCCCCTCCCCCGTTACGTTGCTCACCGCGAAGACGGGCACGCCGACGGCGATGCTCTCCGCCTCGGCGAGCTTGCCCGGCTCGTCGCAGAGATCGAGCTTCGTGAGCACGATCACGGGGTCGGCGCCAGAGTCCCAGGCAGCCGTCAGGTAGCGCTCGAGCCGCCGCGGATTGAAGTCGTGGTCGAGCCCGGAGACGAGCACGACCGTGTCGACGTTCGCGACGAGGATGTGCTCCTCGGCCTTGAGCCACGGTGTCTTTCGCGACACCTTCGTCCGGCGCGGGAGCAGCGCCTCGATCGCGAAGCGGTCACCCGGCGCGTCGCAGACGACGACCCAGTCGCCGACCGCGGGCATCCCGCCCCAGATCTCGTCGTCTCGGAGCCGTCCGCGGGCGTGCGCGAGTCGGTCCCCGAGCTGGGAGCGCACGTAGTAGCCGCCGCGATGCTCGGCGACCACGCGAGCAGGCCGAAAGCCGCGCTCTTCGTAGGTTGTGAAGGCCGCCTCGAGCTCGTCGGTCCAGCCGAGGGCGGCCAGGGTTCCATCGGACAACGGGTAGCTCCTTCACTCGGTGGGGAAGCTGGCCGCGGCTCGAGCCGCCGAGGGAAGAGCTCTAGATCGAGGCAGCGTCGAGCCGAACGGAGATGCGATATGCGACTTTCATGACATCTCTCCTTTCGCTCGACGACGGAACCTCGCGAGGGTACGCGGTGATCCCGTCGCCGTCAATGCCTTGACTTGCCGCGACCGGTCTCGTTTCATGGACGCCGAGTGGGGTACAGCTGGTGAACATCGACGCGCCGGAAGCCGAGCAGGCGGTGTCGTCGCCGAACGGCCGACCGATGATTCAGCTCGAGGGCGTCCGCAAGAGCTTCGGCGACAACCTCGTCCTCGACGGGATCGATCTGAGCGTCGCCCATGGCGAGGTGCTCGTCATCATCGGTCCGAGCGGGAGCGGGAAGAGCACGCTGCTCCGCTGCGTCAACCTGCTGGAGCCGATCCAGGCGGGTCGCATCTTCCTCGAAGGCGAGGAGATCACCGGCAAGGGCGCACCCGTCTCGAGGGTTCGCCAGCGGGTCGGGATC
>DATAET010000153.1:0-1960 GCA_036257855.1 Gaiellaceae bacterium
CTGTCCCTCGGTCGGGATCGCCGGACTCACGTTGGGAGGCGGGCTCGGGATCCTCGGCCGAAGGTACGGCCTGACCTCGGATCAGCTGCTCGGTGCACGGGTCGTTCTGGCCGACGGACGCGTCCTCGAGTGCGACGACGAACGCGACAAGGAGCTGTTCTGGGCGCTCCGCGGCGCAGGCGCCGGGAACTTCGGCGTGGTCACGTCGTTCGTCTTTCGCACCCGACCGGCGTCGTCCGCGACGAACTTCCACCTCTCGTGGACATACCCGCACGCGGCCGCCGTCATCGACGCCTGGCAAGCCTGGGCACCGGTAGCACCGGATGAGCTGTACGCCAGCCTGTTGATCAGAGCCGACCGCGAGGTCGAGCAACCGCCGACGCTCGATGTCTTCGGCTCGATGCTCGGAAGCGAGCAGGACGCTTCGGACCTGCTCGAGGAACTCGCCGTCCGAGTGGGCGTCGACCCAACGACGCACTTACTCGGGCGCATGTCTCGCCAAGAGACGACGTGCTACTGGGCTGACCTTGGCGCGGCCGAGCCGGCGCCTCAGAAGCCGGCGCAGAATGACCACCCCCTGCTCAAGTCCGAGTTCTTCCGGTTGCCTCTGCCGAGCGAAGCCGTCACCGGATTGCTGAGCACGCTCGTGGCAGAGCGGGCTGCGGGCCAGTCTCGCGAGTTGGACTTCACTCCCTGGGGCGGCGCCTACAACCGGGTGAGCCCAGACGCCACAGCCTTCGTCCATCGTGGCGAGTTGTTCTCGCTCAAGCACAGCGCCGTCGTCGATTCCGACTCATCAGAGGCGGCGAAGGATGCGGCCCGACGGTGGCTGGCGAAGTCGTGGGCGACCGTGCGGCAGTGGGCGACCGGGCGCGTGTTTCCGAACTTCCCGGACCCGGACCTCGAGGGCTGGGGGCGTGCGTACTACGGCGCGAACTACGAGCGTCTGCTTCGGGTCAAGCGGACCTACGATCCAGGAAACGCGTTCCGCTTCCACCAGTCGCTGCCGACCTAGTGGCTGAGGTTTTCACCCCTCAAGCCGCGACCGCGAACACCCGACGCGGGCCTGGACTCCCTTGAGCTCGTGCTCACCCCGGTCCGCGAACACAAGACCGGATCCCGCGACGAGGTCGACGACCGTGTTTGAGACCAAGACCTCGCCGGCGTGAGCGCGTCGGTCCCCGGCGCGCGCGAGGCGGTTCAGCGCCGCCGCCACGAGATCGACCTTCACTTCCCCGGGCCCCGGCTCCGGGTCCGGAAGCTCGGTGAGGACGAAGCCGTCAGGTCCGCCGAACGCGCGGAGCTCTACGGCGCGCAACGATCGGGCTACTCGATGCGACTATGCCGCGTGACCCAGTTGGAGTCCCAGGTCGCGCCTTCGTCGAACGAGAACGATTGCTCCCAGGTGGCCGAGTCGTCGGTGATGTCCTTCCAGGTGAAGCGGACCCTCAAGGGAACGTCGTCGATGACGTCGTCGCACTCGAAGATGCCGATTCCGTCCCGGAAACGGCCGACCACGGGCGGGTCGAGCCGGCCGTTACCGATCGTGGAGGCCCACCAGATCCGCCAAAGGCCGGTCTCGGGCTCGAACAGCCGGAGCGAGAATCCATTGAACCCTGGCCGGCCCGGGAACGCCGGCGCTTCGTACGTGTCGATGTTCCCGAGGCCACCGAGGATCGGGCGTGCCTCGCTGTACGAGTTGAACCCGACCCATTCGCTGTCGGGTTCGAGGAGGTTGAGGCGCTTGCGGTTTGCCTGGTCCCAGGTTCCGAAGAAGAAGTCGAAGTCGTGCCGGCCGTCCTTGGCCCTCGCTGTCGTTTCCTCTGTTTGTGCCATTGCTGCGGCTCCTTTGGTCGGTGAGCCCGACGGTACCGGCCTTTGCGGTCACTTTTTGTCCGCAGCGAGTGATTGCGTCTAGCGTCCTGGCCATGGCCATCGACACCGCTGCAGTCCGCAACGA
>DATAET010000154.1:0-3464 GCA_036257855.1 Gaiellaceae bacterium
GCCTTCTCGTAGACGATCGTCTCGAAGCCGAGCTCCGCCGGGTCGACCGGGCGCGGGTGCGTCGGCTCCGTCACTCGACGGACGCGAAGTGGACGGTGAAGGGAATCCCCATCGCCATCGCATCCTTGCCCGACGCGGCGAAGGCCTCGGAGTCGACCGCCGCTCGGAACGACTCCATGTCGTCCCACTCGAACTCCGCGTAGTAGCGGAAGGCCGGCTCGCCGAACGGTGACGCGAAGACCTTGCCGTGGCGAAACGCGGCACGCTCGACAGGTGTGACGAACTCCGCGACATGCTGTGCGTACCGCGCGGGATCGGGCTCGGACTCGTACAGCACGATGGCTCGGATCACGTGTGCGCTCCCTTCCTCGTGGACGCCGGGGAGCGTATAGCGTCCTCGGCGTGAGCTCGACCGCCTTCGCCGCCGTGCTCGCCTTCGCGGCCGGGCTCGGCGGAGCGGTGCAGATCGCGGTTCAGGGCCGGCTCAACGAGCGGATCGGGAGCATCGAGGCGGTCGCTACTGCGTCCGTCGTCGGCGCCACGATCGCCGTCTGCGTGCTCCTCGTGACGAGGGGGTCGTTCACGGGAGTCGGGGAGGCGGTCGCAGGGCCGAAGTGGCAGCTGCTCGGCGGTGTGATGAGCGTCTTCATCATCCTGGCGATCACCGTCGCCGGCCCGCGGATCGGTGTCGTCGCGACCACGGCATTCCTCATCGCGGCGCAGTTCGCGCTCGCCTCGGTCATCGATCGCTTCGGGTGGTTCGGCGTCGAGCAGGTCGCATTCTCGTGGCCACGCGTGCTCGGCATCGGGCTGCTGGTCGCGGGCGCGGCGCTGACGCTCAAGAGATGACCGCGCGGGCGCTCGAGGGAGTCGATCCGGCGCGTGTCTGGGAGCGCTTCCTCGAGCTCACGCGCATCGCGCGCCCGTCGAAGGCCGAAGGCCCCGCCCGCGAGCACGTCCAGGAGTGGGCTCGAGAACACGACCTCTCGTCCCGTGTCGATGCGGAGGGCAACGTCGTGGTCCTGATCCCCGCGACGGCCGGCCGGGACACGGCCCCGACCGTCGTCCTCCAGTCGCACCTCGACATGGTGTGCGAGCGCGACCCCTCGAGCCCTTACGACCCGCGCGAAGGGCGCATCGACGTCCGCGTCGAGGGCGACTGGGTGCGGGCGGAGGGCACGACGCTCGGCGCCGACAACGGCATCGGCGTCGCGACGGCGCTGGCTGTCGCGGAGGACTCCGAGCTTGCGCACGGGCCGCTCGAGCTCCTCTTCACCGTGTCCGAGGAGCAGGGTCTCGACGGCGCGCGGATGCTCGACGCCTCGCTGGTCTCGGGGCGACTCCTCGTCAACCTCGACGGCACGAGTGACGACGGCTTCACGGTCGGCTGTGCCGGGAGCGACCACACGTTCCTGAGGCTCCCGCTCGCACCAGGTCCGCCCCCACCGGATCGCATCGCCCACCGCGTCGAGCTCTCCGGCGCGCGCGGCGGGCACTCCGGCGAAGACATCGTCAAGGGCCGCGCGAACGCGATCAAGTGCCTCGGAGTCGTGCTGAGCGCGGCCTACACGCACGCAGCGTTCGAGCTGGCGGCCCTCTCGGGTGGCGTCAGCCGCAACGCGATCCCGCGGGACGCGCACGCGCTCGTCGCGGTCCCGGCCGAGCGGGTCGACGCCTTCCGCGACGCGGCAGCCGCTGCGTTGGATGACCTGGTTCGGCGCTACGCGGGAACAGATGACGGACTCGCCATCTCGATCGACGAGACGGACGCGGCGGCCGTCGCGGACCTCGGCACGTCCCGCCGCGCCCTCGACCTCGTCGCGGCGATCCCGACGGGAGTCGTCGCCATGTCTCCCGCGCTTCCGGGCGTCGTCGAGACGAGCACGAGCCTGACCGTCGCGAGCGCGAAGGACGGAGTGCTCACCCTCTCCTCCATGGCGCGCAGCTCGAGCGCGCCAGCGCTGGCGGAGCTCCTCGCGGCGATGCAAGCCATCGCGCGGCTCGCCGGCGCGGGGATCGACGTGCGCCGCTCGTACCCGCCGTGGGAGCCGAATCTCGACTCGCAGCTTCTCGCCACCGCAAAGCGGACATTTCGCCGGCTGTTCGACGTCGAACCGACACTCACCGTGGTCCACGGCGGCCTCGAGTGCGCCGTGTTGGGGGCGAAGTTCCCCAGCGTTGAGATGGTGTCGATCGGGCCCGAGGTCGTCGGGCCCCACGCACCGGGCGAGAAGCTCAGCATCTCGAGCACGCAGCGCTTCTACCGCCTCCTCGGCGCTCTGCTCGACGATCTTTCGCGCTGAGCTCTAGCCCGATCGTCGACAGCGGCGCTCGAGCGCGTCGACGTCGAGGACCGCCGTGCGGCCGCGCCCGAGCGCGACCGTGCCCAGCCCTTCTTCCTCGCGCAGCACGCGGTTCACCGTCGCCCGCGACGTGCCCGCCATCGCTGCGATGTCCTCCTGGGTGAGCGGGACGACCCCGCCGTCGTACGTCGTCGCGAGGTCGAGGAGCCGCCGGCGAACCCGCGTCTCCGCGTCGACGTGGTGCGCCTCGACGACACGATCGGTCGAGCGGCGCAGCTGCTCCGCGAGCAGCCGGAGGAGGACGTCCTTCACGCCGGGGTGCTCCCGCTGGAGCAGGAGGAAGTCGTCGCGCCGCACCGAGCGCGTCTCTCCCGCCTCCAGGGCTTCCACGGTCGCAGAGCGACGAGCGTCGGGGAGGAGGAGCGCGAGCTCGCCGAAGCTCTGCCCCGGCCCGACGACCTCGACGAGCACGCTGTCGCCGAGCGGCGTGAGGACCCGCGCGCCGAAACGGCCGCGGACGACGAGGTGCAGTGAGTCGGCCGGGTCGTCGCGATGGAACACGACCTCGCCGCGCGAGAACGTCCGGCGCCGCGCGATGGCGAGCAGTTGCCGAACGTCCTCGGGCGGCAGGTCGGCGAGCAGCGGCCACTCCACCGGCCCAGTCTCGCACCGGCCCCGAGCAACGAGAAGGGGCCCCGCGGCGTGGGCCCCTTCCGCGTCGCGGCGAGCGACATCAGTTCATGAGGTGCGAGCCCGCCTGCCACGTCTGGTCGTCGGCGCCTGCCCGCCTAGGCGTGGCCTTCGGGCTGATCAGCCGGCCGCGTGGCGCCTGACCACTCGGACGATCGCCGACCGGCTGGCACGAGTAACGAACCTCCGGACAGCCTCCCGACGAAACAGCCGCGCTTGCCACACCGGCCCCGAGAACCGCGAGGGCGACGAGGAGTCCGGCGATCAAGTCTCCGGGACGGACGTTGCGATTACAACGTTCGCTCCCGAGTGTCACGGCGGTGACACTCACAACGTCGCGGCCGCGAACGACAGGGCGCCGCGCTGCTCCTACGCTCGGGTCATGACGGATCGGACGAGAAGGGAGCACACCATGAAGCGCATCGCCACCATCGCAGCCGTACTCACCACAGCCGCGGTCGCCGCGCCGGT
>DATAET010000155.1:0-4134 GCA_036257855.1 Gaiellaceae bacterium
CGCCTCGCGACCCGCATCGCCGACACGCTCCGCGGCAAGGGGAAGCCGGCCTACACGCCGCACGTGGACACGGGTGACTTCGTCGTCGTCGTCAACGCGGAGAAGATCGCCGTGACGGGCTCGAAGCTCGACACGAAGATCTACTACCGGCACTCGGGCTACCCGGGCGGGATCAGGCAGCGCACGCTGCGCGAGCAGCTCGAGAGGCGTCCGACGGAGGTCATCCGCAAGGCGGTGAAGGGGATGCTCCCGAAGAACAAGCTCGCGGCGGCGCAGATCACGAAGCTGAAGGTCTACGCGGGACCCGACCATCCGCACGCGGCTCAGGACCCGAAGCCCATGGAGCTCTCGTGAGCGAGATGGCGCAGTACCTCGGCACCGGGAAGCGCAAGACGTCGGTCGCACGCGTGATCCTTCGCCCAGGCGACGGGAAGACGTGGATCAACGGCCGCACGCTGGACGAGTACTTCCCTCGCGCTGTCCATCGTAAGATGGTGCTTGCACCCCTCGAAGTGGCGGATGCGGCGTCGACATATGACCTGCGCGTCCGCGTCCAGGGCGGTGGCCCGTCGGGCCAGGCCGGGGCGATCAGACACGGCATCGCGCGCGCCCTCGTCGAGGCGGATCCGGAGATCCGGGTCCCGCTCAAGCGCCAGGGCTTCCTCACCCGCGATGCCCGCATCGTCGAGCGCAAGAAGGCCGGCCTGCACAAGGCCCGCAAGGCGCCCCAGTTCTCGAAGCGGTAGGTTCGGCCGCCGTGCGGCGGTACTTCGGGACGGACGGTGTACGGGGCGTCGTCGGCGACGACCTGACCCCGCAGCTCGTCGAGCGAATCGGCAGAGCCGGGACGCTCTGGGCTGGACCGGGCCGAACCCTCGTCGGCCGCGACACGCGCAGCTCCGGTCCCGAGCTCGAGCAGGCCGTCGCCCGAGGCATCGCCTCCGCCGGCGGTACGGCGCTGCTCGGCGGCGTGCTCCCCACCCCGGCGGTTGCGCTGCTCGCCGAGGAGCTCGGAGTCGTCGTCTCCGCATCTCACAACCCGCCCGAGTACAACGGGGTGAAGTTCTTCCGACGCGGCGCGAAGCTCGCCGACGAAGACGAGGAG
Source organism: Gaiellaceae bacterium (assembly GCA_036257855.1). Lineage (GTDB taxonomy): Bacteria > Actinomycetota > Thermoleophilia > Gaiellales > Gaiellaceae > GMQP-bins7. The sequence goes on from DATAET010000155.1 coordinate 1,106, forward strand.
GAGATCGAGGCTCTACTGGACAGCCCAGGCCCGGGCGGAGGCACGATCGAGGAGCTCGCCGACCAGGGCGAGGCCTACCTCCGGCACATCGTCGGGTCCTTCGGTGCGAGCCTCGCCGGCCTCAGGGTCGGCGTCGACTGCGCGAACGGGGCGATGACGCCGTTCGCGCCGCAGGCGTTCGAGCGGCTCGGCGCCGAGGTCCATCCGCTCGGTGTCGAGCCGGACGGAGCGAACATCAACGTCGGCTGTGGAGCGACCGACCTCACGAGCTTGCAGCGCCTTGTCAGGAGCCGCTCGCTCGATCTCGGCGTCGCGTTCGACGGGGACGGCGACCGCATGCTCGCGGTCGACGAGCGGGGCGAGCAGGTGGACGGCGACCAGATCCTCGCGGTGCTCGCGCTACACCTCGGCGTCGACGTCGTCGCCGTCACCGTGATGACGAACCTCGGCTTCCATCGACTCATGGCCGAGCACCGCGTGAAGGTGTTGACGACGCCGGTCGGCGACCGCTACGTGCTCGAAGCGCTGCGACGGGAGGGCGCACTCCTCGGCGGCGAGCAGTCCGGTCACCTGATCTGGCTCGGCAGTCACGTCACCGGGGACGGGTTGGCTGCGGCGCTCGTGCTCTGCGGCGCGCTCGAAGGCCGCACCTTGAGCGAGGCGGTCGCCGTGATGCCGCGGTTCCCCCAGGTGATCCGGAACATCGCCGTTCCCAGCCCGAGCGTCCCTCGGTCCGTGCTCGACGCGGTCGACCGCACGAACGCGGAGCTCGGCGACCGGGGCCGTCTCCTGGTGCGGCCTTCGGGGACGGAGCCGGTTGTGCGCGTCCTGGCCGAGGCCGAAAATGCGGAAGATGCAGAGAAGTTGTGTGCTAGCATCGCCGCGCTCGTGCAACGAGAGCTCGGCTGAGCCCGACGCAGGGCGCCGCCGGGCTCTTGCGCGTTCTGCGAGGCAAATGAGGCGACATGTGCGGGATCATCGGATACGTCGGATCGCGTGAGTGCAAGCCGTTGCTGCTCCAGGGCCTCGAGCGCCTTGAGTACCGCGGCTACGACTCGGCGGGAATCGCCCTCCTCGAGAGCGGCGGCCTCGACTACGTGCGCGCCGTGGGGCCGCTCGGCAACCTGCGGGCCCGAGCCGGGGCGAACGGATCGACCGCGACGACGGGCCTCGGGCACACGCGCTGGGCGACGCACGGGGGCGTCACGGAGGAGAACGCCCATCCGCTCGCCGGCTGTGATCAATCGAGGCTCTCGATCGTCCTGAACGGCATCGTCGAGAACTACCGCGAGCTCAAGGAGAGCCTCGCCGCGGACGGCCATACGTTCACCTCCGAGACCGACGCGGAGACCGTCACGCACCTCGTCGAGCGCCACTACGAGGGCGACCTCGTCGAGGCGGTGCGCCTCGCGTTCGGCGAGCTCGAGGGGCACTTCGCATTCGTCGTCATCCACCATGACCACCCGGGCCTCCTCGTCGGCGCACGGCACCAGGTCCCGCTCGTCGTGGGGGTCGGCAACGGCGAGATGTTCCTCGCATCGAACGCGGCCGCGTTCCTCGGCGAGACCCGGTCGGTGCTCTTCCCGGGCGACGGCGAGATCGTGGCGGTTCGACCCGACGGCGCGTCGTTCCGGCATTTGGACGGAAGCCGCGTCGAGCACGAGGTCGTCGAGCTCGATTGGGACGACGAGGGCGCGGAGAAGGCCGGCTACGAGACGTTCATGCTCAAGGAGATCTACGAGCAGCCCGCAGCCGTGGCCGAGACGATCGGCGACCGTGTCCGCCACGGGACGCTCGTGCTCGAGGGCCTCGACATGACCGGCCAGGACGTCAAGGAGCTCCGGCGGATCGTCCTTCTCGCGTGCGGCACCGCGTACCACGCGTGCGTCGTGGGCCGCTACGTGATCGAGGAGTGGGCCCGCGTCCCCGTCGAATTCGACATCGCGAGCGAGTGGATCTACCGCAACCCCGTCATCAACGAGCGAGACCTCGTCATCGGGATCACCCAGTCAGGCGAGACGCGAGACACCATCGAGGCCCTCAAGCTCGCGCGCGAGAAGGGCGCACGGACGGTCGCGATCACGAACATGATGGGCTCACAGGTCACGCGCGAGGTCGACTCCGTGCTGTACACGCGGGCGGGCCTCGAGATGGGGGTGGCCGCGTCGAAGACGTTCACCGCCCAGGTCGCGCTCATCTACCTCATCGCGCTCAAGCTGGCGCAGATCCGCGAGACTCTGCCGCCGGGCGAGATCGAGTTCATCCTCGACTTCGTCTACAAGCTTCCGAACAAGATCAAGGCGTTCCTCGACGGCGACCATCCGATCGAGGAGATCGCTCAGCGCTACCACGACGCGCACTTCTTCCTCTACCTGGGCCGGCACATCGGGCTCCCGGTCGCTCTCGAAGGTGCGCTCAAGCTGAAGGAGATCTCGTACATCCCGACCGAGGCGTACTCGGCGGGGGAGATGAAGCACGGCCCGATCGCGCTCCTCGACGAGGCCACACCCGTCGTCGTCGTTGCGACGAACATCCACGTGTACGACAAGATCGTCTCGAACATCCAGGAGGTCCGGGCCCGGGGCGCGCACGTCATCGCGATCGCGACCGACGGCAACGAGGACATCCAGCACCACGCCGACGACGTCATCTACGTGCCGAAGACGCCCGCGTTCCTGCAGGTGGTCCTGGCCATCCTTCCCTTGCAGCTCCTCGCGTACCGGATCGCCCGCCTCCGCGGCCTGAACGTGGATCAGCCGCGGAATCTCGCGAAGACGGTCACCGTCGAGTAGCGCAGAGCCTCCTCGAACTCTCCTCCGCGCGTTCACGGCTTCTCCACGAGGCCGCTCTACCGTGGCCGAAACGAATCGATCGATGGAGGAGACCATGATCAAGAGAGTCATCGCGGCGAGCCTCGTCGCGCTCGCACTCGTCGGCATCGGCGTCGCGATCGGCGCGAGCGCCGACGGAGACTGGGGGCGGGGCCACGACTCCGTGGTCGTCAGCAACGGATCGGGTGCTGCGGACAC
>DATAET010000156.1:0-6934 GCA_036257855.1 Gaiellaceae bacterium
CGCGCCCTCGACGAGGAGCGGTGGGAGAGCGTCTCCTGCAGGCGAGGCGGTTCCCAGGTTCCCGCCCACGGTTCCCCGATTCCTGATCTGCGGCGAGCCGACGGTCCGCGAGGCCTCGGCAAGCGCGGGCAGCTCGGCCGCGAGGTCGTCGCTCATCGCGTCGGTGTAGGTGAGCCCGGCGCCGAGGCGGAGCGTTCCGTTCTCGCGCGACCAGCCGCGCAGCTCTTCGACCTCGTTCAGGTTGAGCAGAACGTCAGGGCGAGCGCGGTCGAAGTTGAGCGCGACCATGACGTCCGTTCCTCCCTGAATCGGCAGGGCGGACGGATGCTCGGCCTTCCGTGCGAGTGCCTCGTCGAGCGAGCGAGGAGTGAGGACCTCCACGGAGACGTTCTAGCGCTCCTCACGCACGTACGGTCGACCGAGCGCCGCCGGCGCGCCGAGCCGCCTGTGCGCGAACGCCGTCGAGACGAGCACGAGGACGACGATCGTCATGACGTACGGAAGCGACTGCAGGAGCTCGGGCGAGACCGTCACGTCGTGTGCCTGGAGCGCGAACGGAAGCGCCGACAGACCGCCGAAGAGGTACGCGCCGACGAGGCACAGCTCGGCGCGCCAGAAGGCGAAGATGACGAGCGCAATCGCGATCCAGCCTGCGCCGTTGACGAGTGTGTCGCCCGAGGTCCAGCCCGCGGTAATCGACAGGCTGTAGCAGGCGCCGCCCACGCCGGCAAACGCCCCGCCGACCAGGACGTGCACGTAGCGATAGACCGTCACGCTGATCCCCATCGCGTCGGCGGAGGCGGGCGCCTCGCCGACGGCACGGACGTTGAGCCCGAGGCGGGTGCGACCGAGGTAGAGGGCGACGAGGAGGGTGACGAGCCACGAGGCGTAGACGAGCGCCGACTGGTCGAAGAGGATCGGCCCGAGCACCGGGACGTCCCCGAGCCCGAGCACGTCCAGCTGCTTGAACTGGTGCGTCGCCGGCAGGTCCGCGAGGTGGAGCTCGTTCCCGAAGTACGCCGAGAGGCCGAGACCCCCGGCGAAGATCGTGAGCGCGAGGCCGGACACGATCTGGCTCGCGCGCAGGGTGATCGTGAGGAAGGCGTGGATTGCTGCCATCGCCGCTCCGGCGACCGCGGCCCCCGCGACGGCCAGCCACAGCACCGCCGCGTCGCCGCCGTGGACGCGCTGCGTGACCCAGAAGCCGACGGCGGCCCCGAACAGCATCATCCCCTCAACCCCGAGGTTCAGGACGCCGGACCGCTCCGCGAGGAGCTCACCCAGCGACGCGTAGAGGAGCGGGGTGCCGTACAGCACCGCCTGTGCAAGGACGATCACGAGGAGGCTGTCGTTGATCACGCAGCCGCCTCCGACGTGCCGCCCGCGTGGGCGTGCGCGCGGCGTCTCACGGTTACCCGGTAGCGGATGAGGAGCTCGCCGCCGAGGGCGCAGAAGAGGATGATCCCCTGCAGCACGCCGACGAGCCCGGACGGGAAGTCCGCTCCCTGCAGTGTGAAGCCGGCATTCAGGAGCCCGCCGATCAGCACCGCGACGAGACACACCGCGATCGGGTTGTAGCGAGCGAGCGCGGCGACGACGATCCCCGTGTAGCCGAACGCCGCTGCCTGCAGGCCCTGCGGGCTCCCGTCGAGCGTGTGCGAGAAGTCCCCGATCTGGCTCGCGCCCCCGAGGCCGGCGACGGCACCGGAGATCGCCATGACCGCGAGGATCTTGCGCCGCGTTCGCATGCCCGCGTACCGCGCGGCCCGCGGTGAGTCCGCGATGACGCTGACCTCGAACCCGAAGCGGGTCCGCGAGTAGAGGAACCAGAGCGTGACGGCCGCGGCGATGCCGACGAGGAAGCCGAGTGGCACCACGACGCTCGACCCGAACGCCGGCCACTCGGCTGCGGACGGCATCGGCTTTCCCTGCGGGAACGCGCGGGCCTGGAGCGTCGACACGTCGCGCCAGTACGAAGCGCTGTCGTAGATGAGGTACGTCAGCAGGTACCCCGCGACGTAGTTGAGCATCAGAGAGGTGATGATCTCGTTCGTGCTCGCGAACGCCCGCAGCACACCTGGGATGAGGGCCCACAGCGCACCGAGGACGCCGGCGGCCGCGCACATGGCGACGACGTAGAGCGCCGTCCACCCCGCGTCGCGATCTCCCAGCTGGAGGGCGATCCAGGATCCGCCGATCGCGCCCAGGTAGAGCTGGCCCTCCGCCCCGATGTTGAACAACCCCATGCGGAAAGCGACTGCCGCCGCGAGCCCGGTGAAGAGGATCGGCGTCGCCGAGATCAGCGTGGCCGACAGCGACCCATGGCCGGTGAACCCCGCCTCGAAGATCTTGCGATAGGTCTCGCCCGGCGCGTGACCGCTCACGGCGAGGACGACGGCCATGATCGCGAACGCGACGAGCAGCGACCCCACGGGGACGGCGACGGACAGCCACCACGGCTGCTCGAGCCTCCGCTCGAGCCGAATCACGAGCGGCCTCCCGCCATCAGGTAGCCGATCTCCTCGACCGTGGCCGATCCGGCGTCGAGCTCGCCGACGAGCTCGCCCTCGTAGACGACGAGAATCCGGTCGGCGAGGGCGCGGATCTCGTCGAGGTCCTCGCTCAGGAGCAGAATCGCGACGCCCCGGGAGGCGGCGTCTCGGAGGTAGGAGTGAACCGTCTCGATCGCACCGACGTCGAGCCCGCGCGTGGGCTGGGCGACGACGAGGACGAGCGGATCGTCCGCGAATTCGCGCCCGAGCACGAGCTTCTGGAGATTGCCTCCCGAGAGGTTGCGCACCGGCGTTCCCGGCCCGGGGGTCTTGACGTCGTACCGCCTGATGATGCGGACGGCCGCCTCGCGCATCTTCCGCAGCGCGAGGAGCGGCCCGTGCGACAGCGAGCGGCTCCGGTACGTCTTGATGGAGACGTTGCTCGTGACGCTCAGGCTGGGGGCGAGCCCCGTCCCGAGCCGGTCCTCCGGGACGTGAGCGACGCCGGCGAGGATCGCCTCGCGCGGATCTCCGCCCCCCAGCCTCCGACCGGCGACGCGAACGCTCCCCGCCCGGACGTCGCGCATGCCGGAGACGGCCTCGGCGAGCTCGCGCTGTCCGTTGCCCGCGACGCCGGCGACTCCGACGATCTCGCCCTCCCGAACCGAGAACGAGACGCCGGTCACGGCGGTCTCGCCGCGGTCGCCCGGCACCGTGAGGTCCTCCACCTCCAGCACGCGGACATCCGCGATCTGCCGTGACTGCTGGAGCGGCGGCGCCACCTCGATCTCGCGCCCGACCATGAGCGCCGCGAGCGAGCGCGTCGTCGCGCCCGACGCCGACACGGTCTCGACGGTACGTCCGCCGCGGAGGACGGTGATGCGGTCCGCGACCGCGAGCACTTCGTGAAGCTTGTGAGAGATGAAGATCACCGTCTTCCCCTCCTCGGCCATCGCGCGGAGGGTCGAGAAGAGGCCGACCGCCTCCTGTGGAGTCAGGACCGCGGTCGGCTCGTCCATGATCAGGATGCGCGCCTCGCGGTAGAGCGCCTTCAGGATCTCGACGCGCTGCTGCTCGCCGACGGAGAGCTGCCAGATGCGCGCGCGGGGATGGACCGCGAGGCCGTACTGCTCGCCGAGCTCCGCGACCCGGCGCTCGATCGCCCGCTCGCGGACGAAGAAGGTCCGCCCTTCCGCGCGGTGTTCCCCGAGGACGACGTTCTCCGCCACTGTGAACGGCGAGACGAGCCGGAAGTGCTGGTGCACCATGCACACCCCCGCGTCGAGCGCGTCACGCGGCGAGTGGAAGCGGACCCGTTCCCCGTAGAGCTCGATCTCCCCCTCGTCCGGCCGGTACAAGCCGGTGAGGATGTTCGAGAGCGTCGTCTTCCCGGCGCCGTTTTCGCCGAGCAGGGCGTGCACCTCGCCGACAGCCGCCTCGAACGTGACGTCGTCGTTGGCGAGCACGCCGGGGAAGCGCTTCGTGATGCCGCGCATGCGCACGGCGGGTGCCGGAGAGGCGCCGGGCGACCCGGCGCCTCTCTCCTGCGACGCGGTGGCGGGAGTGGCCTCCCCCACCGGCTAACCCGGCGGCAGGACCGAGGAGACCTTCCCGATCACGCCCTTAACGAGCCACTGCATCGTGTACAGGTCGGCGATGAGCTTCAGCTGCTTGCCGGGCTTCACCTTGAGCTTGCCCGACTGGTCGTACAGCGGCCCCTGGAAGACGTGGAACTTGCCCGCGACCATCGCCTTGCGCTTCGCCGCGATCTGCGCCTTCGTCTTCGCCGAGACCTTCGGACCGTACGGCGCGAGGCCGGTGAATCCGTCCTTGATCGTGCCGTAATAGAAGCCGGGCTTCCACGTGCCGTCGAGCGCCGCCTGCACGCGCTTCACGTAGTACGGCCCCCAGTTGTAGGTCGCTGCCGTGAGCCACTGCTTCGGCGCCGACTTCTGTGCGTTCGAGTCGTAGCCGACCCAGGGGATGCCCTTCCCCTCCGCGACGACTCCTGCGGCCGGGCTGTCGACGTTCTGACCGATCACGTCCACGCCGGCAGCGATGAGGTTCTGCGCGGCGGCCGTCTCCTTCTGCGGCGAGTACCACGCGTTCGTCCAGATCAGCCTCACCCTCGCGCCCGGATGCGTCGCCTGCGCCCCGAGCGTGAAGGCGTTGATGTGACGAACGACCTCGGGGATGCCGTACGGGACGACGTAGCCGATCAGACCCTTCTTGCTGGCCGCCCCTGCGGCCATGCCCGAGAGGTAGATCGTGTCCTCGCCGGCGCCGAAGTACTCCGCCTGGTTCTTCTTGATCTGGAGCCCCGTCGCCTGCTCGAAGAGCACGTCCGGGTACTTCGAGTAGAGCTGGCCGTTGACGCCGTTCTCGAGCATCCCGAACGAGCATCCGAAGATCATCGTGTAGCCCTCCCGCACGAGGCCCGCGACGATCTGCGGCACCTGCGCGTTCGAGAAGACGTTCTCCTTGTACGTGGTCTGGACCTGGTCGCCGAGCGTGCTCTGGACGAGCAGACGGCCCGCCTCGTGGGCCTGCGACCAGCCGCCGTCGTTGTGTGGGCCTGGGTAGATCCACGCGATCTTGAGCGGGTCCTTCTCGGGCTTCGCCGACCCAGCACCCGCGACGACGAGCCCGACCACAGCGAGCGCGAGCACGAGCCCCGCCGCTACCACCTTTCGCCTCATCTGCTCCTCCTGTCCCGCCTGCCGACTAAGGGGCGACTATACGACAGCGCGACGCGCATTACGCTCCCCTCGATGGACGCTCTGAAGCGTCGGCTCGCGGTCGCGCGCGGGGACGAACCGGCCGATCTCGTCGTCTCCGGAGGACGCGTCCTCTCGGTGTTCACGCGGGAGTGGCTCGAGGTCGACGTCGCGATCGCGGACGGAGTCGTCGCGGGCCTCGGACGCTACGAAGGACACGAGTCGCTCGACGCGTCGGGTCAATACGTCGTCCCCGGCTTCATCGACGCGCACATGCACCTCGAGTCCGTGAAGCTCATGGTGGACGAGTTCGCGCGGCTCGTCCTCCCGCTCGGCACGACCGCGGTCGTCGCCGACCCCCACGAGATCGCGAACGTCCTCGGCGTCGACGGGGTGCACTGGCTCCTGGACGCGACCTCGGCGCTCCAGCTCGACGTGTTCTTCATGGCGCCTTCCTGCGTACCGGCCTCGCCGTTCGAGTCCCCTCGGCGCGCGCTGACCGCCGGCGACCTCGAGTCGCTCATGCGACGCCGTCGGGTGCTCGGCCTCGCGGAGATGATGAACTTTCCCGGGGTCATCGCGGGGTCGAATGCCGAGCTCGAGAAGCTCGGGCTGCAAGGAGCGCGGCACGTCGACGGCCATGCGCCCGGCGTCCTCGGCAAGCACCTCCAGGCGTACGTCGCAGCCGGGATCCGCTCCGACCACGAGGCGCTCACCGTGGAGGAGGGGCGCGAGCGCCTGCGAGCGGGGATGTGGCTCCTCGTGCGCGAGGCGTCGATGGCTCGGAACCTGCGCGCGCTCCTGCCGCTCGTCGAGGAGTACGGCCCCGCGCGCATCGCGTTCTGTACGGACGACCGCGACCCGGAGGACATCGTCGATTCCGGTCACGTGAACGGCATGGTGCGCGAGGCAGTCGCCTACGGAATCGCGCCGGAGGACGCCGTGCTGATGGCCTCGCACCACCCGGCGTTGTGGCACGGCCTCCGCAGACACGGGGCGATCGCCCCCGGCTATGTCGCCGACCTGCTCCTTCTCCCGGACCTCGTGAGCTACGCGCCCTCGACTGTGCTGAAGCGCGGCCGTCCGATCGCGGACGTCCCGCGGGTGGAGATCCCGGACTGGGTGCGGCAGTCCGTCCGTGTGCGACCACTCGACCCCGGGGACTTCGCGATCCCCTGGAGCGGCGGCACCGCACGGGCGATCGGCCTCGTCGAGAATCAGGTCGTCACGGAGTCGCTCGAGCGCGAACTCGTCGTCGAGGACGGCCTGGCCGTCGCCGACTCGGACCGCGACCTCGCGAAGATCGCCGTCGTCGAGCGACACCTCGCCACCGGCCGCGTCGGCCTCGGCTTCGTCGCGGGGTCAGGCCTCCGGCGCGGCGCACTCGCGTCGAGCGTCGCCCACGACGCGCACAACCTCGTCGTCGTGGGAATGTCGGATCGAGACATGGTGTTCGCGGTCGAACGACTCGCCGAGCTCGGCGGCGGGATCGTGGCCGTCGACGACCTCCGCGTCCTCGCCGAGTGCCCGCTGCCCGTCGCGGGCCTCCTCTCCGACGCGCCGCTCGCCGACGTCGTCGGACAGAGCCGCGCGTGCAACGAGGCCGCGCGTGAGCTCGGCTGGTCCGGCGCGACGCCCTTCCTCACGCTCGCCTTCCTCGCCCTCTCCGTGATCCCGCACCTGAAGATCACAGACCGGGGCCTCGTCGACGTCGACCGCTTCGAG
>DATAET010000157.1:0-3595 GCA_036257855.1 Gaiellaceae bacterium
CGGCCTCCCCCGCCGTCAGCTCTTGACGCGCTCTCTCTTGCGCGGCTCGACCCTCGCGACACCTGCCGAGGGAGCGAAGATGCTCGTGCGCCCGTCGTCCCACCGGACGCGGAAGCGCGGGGGATCCTGGGCCAGAACCTCCTCGATGACGCCCGCGTGCCCCGACTGAGCAGCCCGCTCCGACTCGACGACGATCCTGTCTCCCACGGTTGCGTCCATCCTTCCGCCCTCCTGCGATTCGATCTCGTCAATGAAGGCTGAAGGCTAGCGCGGGTCGCTCGGTCTGATCTGCGAGCTCCCGCAGTAGCGGTGTCGGTTTCGGCGGACCGGACGGCCTTCGGGCATCGTGTGTTCGTGCGCCCCGTGACGCGGGTGGGACGCTTCGCCAGAGCCGTGGGCAGTGGGGTTGCCTCCGGAACCAATAATGAGGAAACTTCACCTCTCGCAGGGAGCCGGGCGCGTGCGCGCGAGTGATGCCGGCAGACAACACCCGCAGAGCCAGGCTCCGTCCTAGGGGGAAGAGGGAAGGAGCCTGACCGGTTTAGCCCGGCTCCCCTGCGAATGAAATGTAGCGCGACGCGAGGTCCTATGACGTCCTGTTTGCAGGGAGTTTCGCTACCCCGCGTTCGCACCGGGACTGGGACGCCGGAGCCAGGCGGCATGACGTCCTGCGACTAGCTCCACGCGTGCTGGGAGCGATCGGCTGACGTGACCGCGCTCGTTGCCGCTTGCCGGCAGCCGTCACGAAGGGCAGTGACGATTGGAAACGCTCGCTGAATCGTCCTTCGAGCCTACTGCTAGCGACGGCTACCCGGCCAGCCCCTCCAGCCGTCGGTCGGTCGACGCGAGTCCACGCCGTGCAGCATGGCCAGCGGTCCAATGAGGATCAGGAACGCGAGTACGAACAGTCCGGTCACGCGATACTCCTCGTAACGCTTCGCACATGTGACAACGAGGGGTCTCGGAGCTTGATTCCCCCACTGACGCGCTGCTCGATGCCAGTTCGTGGGGACGGTGTCTAAAGTCTTGGGTGAGGGAGGGGTCAGCGCGCTTGGCTCCTCTGCCGTCAGAGGGCCTCGGCTGCCGTGGGGGTTGTCGAGGCTCTCGTTTTCGCGCAACCCGCCTCTAGGCCGCGCGCGAGAGAGACGCCTGTCACGACGGCTCGTGGAGCGCATGAAAGCCATCCGAGGCGAACCAGTCATCCGGCCGGAAGAGGTATCCAGCGAGCACGCCAGGATCACGATTGCTCACCAGCCTGCTCCGCGACCTCGTCCTCGTCGACCAGGAGCGGGCCGCGGATCTCGTCCGTGCTCGGCGGCACTTCGTCGGCGACGAGAGCGCGGAGCGCGTCGACTTCGAGCGCCGAGGCGCCCACTTGGTCAGCTCGTTCTCGGTCGCCCACGAGAGGTCGAACTACCGCCGGCGTCGAGTCGGAGGACGCGATGCAGCGAGGCGACGAGGCCCTCAACGCAATGAACCCGGGCGGTGTGGAGCGCGCGTATCCGTCGAGTTCTTTGAGGTTCCAGTTCAAACTGTGACATAGGGAAACTGGACGCGAGCGGGTTCCCCGCAGGAGAGCTCCGGTCAGGGCACATCGGCCCGCGGAGACACGACGACGTGGATGACCGACTGCCCTCGCGTCCACGCGATCAGCCCGAGCGCCTCGAGTCGTTCCAGCGTCCACTCGAATGCCGCTGCCTGAGCCCCTGATCCGTACCGCCTACGTATGTCGAACGCGAAGCCCGTCGCATGCACGCCGGCGTGTGCCGCGGCGCCGGGGTCGTGTGGAGTGAGCGTTGACGCCGCTTCCTCGTCGTACGTTGCTCGTGTGACCGTTAGCTGGCGCTCGTCGCCGCTCAGCTCGTACACCTTCGCCGTGAGATACGCGAGCATGCGCGCCGCGCGGGGGCGAAGGCCCACGTACGCGCTCGGGTTCTCGGTCAGACGCGCGGCGATTCTCTCGAGGCGCGGATCGATCGCGAAGTGAGCGCCGTTGCCGGGCCGCACCGGGACGAGCACGCCACGCGCGAGGGCAGCCTCGAGCTGTCCGGGGTTGACGAAGCGGCCACGCCGCGCGGGCGGGTGCAGGACGAGCTCGGCGCTCGGCAGGTGGTCATGCAGCCCGGCGAGCCGCTTGAGTCGGCCGGGGTCGTCGCGGAAGAGATGCATGATTCCGAGCGCCCCCAGGACTCGCCAGTAGTACGTCTGCGAATCGTCTCCGAACGAGGCGAGCCGCTCCCAGGCCGCTCGATGGACGATCGGCGAGGAGTCGAAATACAGTCGCGCGTAGTCGATGTCGGTGTCGCGGACGACTGAGTCGATCGGATCCTCGTCGCGCCCGGTGTACGCGCGCACGACGCCGGCGAGATTGCCGATGCCCATGTGGTACGAGACGACGGCGAGGTCGTCGCGGCCGAAGACCTTCTTCGCTTCGGTCAGGTAGCGCACGGTGCCGGCGAGCGCCTGCTCTGGATCGAAGCGCGCGTCCACGCGTCGTCGCTCTGAGCGAAGGCGAGCGGCCTCTTCCTCGTCGCCTCGACGGACCGCCTCGTCCAGTAGGTGGGTGAGCCGTCGGCTCGCCTCGAGATCGACCTGCATGCCGAGGAAGTTCGTCGCGGTCTCGGCAAGGATCTGCGTGAGACCGGCCGCGTTCTCGGGGTCGTCTCCCGCGATCACGTCCTGGCGCCCCGCGCTCTCGAGCAAGACGATCGCCTCGACGATGTCGGGGTCGATCCGGCTGCCTGAGACCGCGCTGTCCACGATTTCCCGAAAGCGCGCCGTCCGTTGAGCTGCGAGCACCACCCCGCCCGGGCTCTTCTCGAAGAGCACGTGGCTCAAGCCGAATGCAGCAGCCTGCTCGTACTCCTGGGTTCGGCCGGGCTCGAAGTGGAGAGGATCGGGGCGCGCAATCTGCGCTGGCACCTCGAGCGCGATCTCAGGTCTCGCTGCCTTGTCGGTGCGAGTGAAGAGCACGGTGAACGCAATCACGGCCGTCAACACCGCGAGGACGACTCCGATCGCCGCAACCTTCACTTACTGGGCGCTGAACTGAGCACCTCCTCAGACTGCCTGACCTCGCCCGGATTCACCTCGTGATCGCGTCGCGTCGACGCCAGCGGTCATCTGAGGACGTGACGTTCCGGTGCGCGAGTGTGCGGGAATGTCGCTTGAGGGCAACGCTGATCCCGAGCTAAAGAAAACTGTGCCCGGGTCTCGCAGTAGAGGGCAGAGCAGACTCGCGTGTGCCGGCGTCCTCTCGACGCATCGCCAGAGCCGTGGGCAGTGGGGTTGCCTCCGGAACCAATAAGGAGGAACTTCAGGTCGCCCGCCTCAAGCTCCCGCTCCTCGATCCGCAGGTTGCTCGCGAGTTCGGGGTCGCTCGAGGCGCCTCAGGCGCTACGCACTACTCTCGAGCAGTTGCTTTAACTTCAGCGAATTCTTTGGCATCTCCGCACGCGCCTGGCGACGGACGACGAGCGGCACCAGAAGCTTGCCGAGGCCACGCCCCTCGAAGTCGAGCGTCATAGTCACGCGCGAGGCCGCTCCATCCCGAAGCGGATCAATCGTGCCCTTGAACATTCCCCTGACCGGGCCG
>DATAET010000158.1:0-8117 GCA_036257855.1 Gaiellaceae bacterium
CGCGATCCTCACGCTCAGGAACAGGACCCTGCCCGCACAGGTGCTCGGGGCGCTCGAGGCCTCGCCGCTCAACTATCGCCTCGCGGGCGGTTTCTTCCTGCTGGCGCCCGCGTTGGTGGTCATCTTCATCATCCGCAAGTACCTGCTCACGACATGGGGGCGGGTGGCACGCTGACATGAACGACTCCGGCTCGAGAGGGGCGCGACCGAATGGCTGACATCCGCTTCCAGGGCGTGCGCAAGTCCTTCGGCGACTTCGCCGCGGTCGACGGCGTCGACCTGGAGGTGAAGGACGGGGAGTTCATGGTGCTCCTCGGTCCCTCCGGCTGCGGCAAGACCACGCTCTTGCGCTGCCTGGCCGGGCTCGAACGGATCGACGAAGGGCGCGTGTTCATCGGAGATCGCGACGCGACCGATCTCCCACCGAGGCGACGGCGCATCGCGATGGTGTTCCAGAGCTACGCGGTGTTTCCGCACATGAAGGTCTACGACAACATCGCCTTCGGGCTGCGCATGCAGAAGGAGCGCAAGTCGGTGATCGAGGAGCGCGTTCGCTCCTCGGCCGAGCTGTTGCACATCGAGGAGCTCCTCGATCGCTACTCGTCGCAGCTGTCCGGAGGGCAGCGGCAACGCGTGGCTGTCGCGCGCGCGATCGCGACCAAGGCGGACGTCCTGCTAATGGACGAGCCGCTGTCGAACCTCGACGCGCTGCTGCGCCTGGAGATGCGTGCGGAGCTGAAGACGCTCCTGCAGGGCCTGGACGCGACGACCATCTACGTCACTCACGACCAGGTCGAGGCACTGAGTATGGGTGACCGCATCGCCGTCATGAACAAGGGCCACATCGTCCAGCTCGGCAACCCGCTCGAGGTGTACGACAACCCGGCAGACACGTTCGTCGGAGGCTTCATCGGCGCGCCGCCGATGAACTTCCTCGAGGCCGAGGTGTCGAACGCGGGCAGCGCGCCGACCGTCGTGCTCAGCGGGGGCTCGTTCCCGTTCCCGGGCGATGCGGCGGCGCTCGCCGGCCACAACCTCCTGCTCGGTATCCGCGCGGAGTCCATCGGTGTGGAGACGGCGCCTGGTGAGGGGCTGGTTCGGAGCACGGTGATCGTGCTCGAGCCGCTCGGCTCCTACAACCTCCTGACCGTCCGCAGCGGCGAGGACACGCTGAAGGTGGCGATCAGCCCGGCGCTCTTTCCACAGCCGGAAACCGAGGTATGGCTGCGGCTCGAGCCTGTGCGTATCCGCTGGATGGATCGCGATACGGGCACGGCAATCCAGACCGGCGTGGAGGAGCTCGCCACACAGACCGCTGTCGTAATCACGTGACAGCTCAGGCGCCCGAGCGCCGCAAGGTCATCGTCGACCCGTTCTTCCGTTCGATGGACGACATTTTCTCGCCGTCCGAGGCGGAGCGGCTGGCGGGCCTTGTCGAGATCGTCTGGGGGCGCGACGAGCCCATGCCGCTCGAGGCGTTCGCGGCGTCGCTCCCGGACGCCTTCGCAGTGGTCACGGGGGGCTGGCGGTACGGCGGCGTCCCGGACGATGCCTCGAGCCTCCGGGCCATCCTCACTGTTTCCGGCGGCTGGCCGCCCGAGCTCGACTACGCACGCTGCTTCGAGCGCGGCATCCGCGTGCTCTCGGCAGCGCCGGCGTTCGCCGAGGCTGTCGCTGAGATGGCGCTCGCGTTGGCTCTCGCGTCCAGCCGCGACCTCGTCGCCGAGGACCGCCTTGTGCGGGCGGCACACGAGCGCTGGCTGAGCAGCGCGGACGGGCTCGACACGTTTCTCCTCACCGGCAAGCGCGTCGGCTTTGTCGGTTTCGGGAACATCGGGCGGCGCCTGCGTGCGCTGATCGACCCGTTCGGCTGCGAGCTCAGCGCGTACGACCCCTGGCTGACGGACGCCTACCTCCGAGACGAAGGCGTCGAGCCGACGAGCCTGCGCCGGCTCATGGAAACCTCGCGCGTCATCTTCGTGCTCGCGACGCCGACGACCGAGAACCGCGCTCTGCTGTCGCGCGAGCTGCTCGAGCTCGTCCAGCCCGGTGCGGTGCTCGTGCTCGTCAGCCGGGCTCACGTCGTCGACTTCGACGCGTTGACCGAGCTCGTCCTCCAGGCCCGTTTCCGGGTCGCCATCGACGTGTTCCCGTCGGAGCCCCTCGAGCCCGATCATCCGATTCGGACCGCGGCCGGCGCGGTGCTGTCGCCCCACCGGGCGGGGCTCGTGCAGGAGGCGCTCTGGGAGATCGGACGCCGCGTCGTCGACGACCTCGAGGCGCTCGTCAAGGGGCTGCCGCCGCGGCGACTGCAGGTGGGCGAGCCGGAGCTTGCTACCAGGTACGTGCGCACGACCCAGGTCGTCGAGCCCTCATCGGGGTCGGGATGAATCTCGACTACAGACCGTCGTTCCCGGCGGACTACCGACCGGGCATCGGCGTCGTCGGGTGTGGCGGGGTCGTCAGGTCGGCTCACCTTCCCGGCTACCGGCGCTACGGCCAGCGAGTGGTCGGCGTCTACGACGTGCGGCCCGAGGCGACGGACGGGGTGTGCGAGCAGTTCGAAGTCGAGACGGTGTTCGGAGAGCTCGACGAGCTCCTGAGCCACCCGGAGATCGGGATCGTGGACATCGCGACGCACCCCGATGTGCGCCCCGCCCTCGTCCGGAAGGCGCTTGCGGCGGGCAAGCACGTGCTGGCGCAGAAGCCGTTCGCCGCCGATCTGCAGACAGCTCGCGAGCTCGTCGAGGAAGGTGAGCGACGGGGACTCGAAGTCGCCGTCAACCAGAACGGGCGCTGGGCTCCGGCGTGGCGCGCGGCGACTCTGCTCGTCGAGCAGGGCGCGATCGGCGACGTCGTTGCCGTCACCCACCTGTACCACCACGACTACGGCTTCACGCTCGGCACCGTCTTCGACGAGATCGAGCACCTCGTTCTCTACGACTACTCGATCCACTGGTTCGACATCACCCGTTGCTGGCTCGAGGGGAAGACGGTCGCTGCGGTTCGGGCACGGGAATACCGGACGCCGAACCAGCCGCCCGAGAGCAAGTCGCCCTGGGGCGCCTGGGCGACGGTCGACTACGAGGACGGATCGAGCGGCCTGATCCGCGGCGTCGGCTGCGCGGAGACGACGAGACCCCACAAGCCGTTCTGGATCCACGGATCGCTAGGGACAATTCGGGGAGCGGTAGTCGGCTCGGGCCCCACGCCGGGCTCGGAGTGGCTCGAGCTCGAGCGCGACGGTCGGACGACGCGATTCGAGCTCGACGGCTCTTGGCACACCGACGGATTCGCCGGGGCGATGGGCGAGCTCGTCACCGCGATCGCCGAGGGGCGGGAGCCGTACAACTCGGCGCGCCACAACTTGCTCTCGCTCGAGCTGACCCTCGCCGCCTGCCTGTCGGCCGAGGACGACGGTCGCCCCGTCGGGCTTTCCGGAGGCGATCGGTGAGAGCCGCGGTGATGGACGTGGTGATCGGAGGCCGCGACGACGCGGAGGTGTTCGCTCGCGCGAAGCGAGCGGGTTTCTCGGGAGTCGAGGTCGTCGTGGCGAGGGAGGATCTGGCGGCTCCGTCGGGCGCACGCCTCCACGACCTACGGCAGGCGAAGAGGGCGGCAAGGCTCGAGATTCCGGCACTTGTCCTGGGCGAGCACAACGAGAAGGGCGGGATCGCCGATGTCAGTCCAGATGCCTCGAGCGACGCGCAAAGCGACGTCCGGCATGCGATCGCGTGGGCGCGCGAGCTCGGCACCGACGTCATCCTCGTCCCCTTCTTCGGCCGAGCGGAGCTCATGAGCGAGGCCGACGACGAGCGGGCGGTGGCCGCGTTCCAGGCACTCTGCCCGCACGCCGCAGAGCACTCCGTGACGCTCTGCTTCGAAGGGTCGTTGCCCGCCGACCGCATTAGGTCGCTCGCCGCTCGGGTCGGCTCGGACGCCTTCGGCTGCTACTTCGACCTCGCCAACCCGCTCGCCCACCGCGGCCTCGACCCTCCGACCGAGATTCGCGCGCTGGGTGGGCTGATCAGGCGCGTCCATGTCAAGGACACGCGCGTTCGGACGGGCGACTGCCGGCCGGGCACCGGCCGCGTCGACTTCGACGAGTGCGCGCTCGCCCTCTCGGAGATCGGCTACGACGGCTGCCTCACCCTCGAGACGCCGCCCGCTCCGCCGCCGCTCGTCTCCCGCGACCTGAGCTTCACACGCTCGGTGTTCTCCGGGGTCGACGGCGCGCCTCGCTGGCCCCGGCTCGGGGCATTCTCGACCGCGTTCGAAGAGGACGATTGGGAGGGACTGACGGAGACGTTCGCTCGACTGGACCTCGAGTCGGTGCAGCTCATGGGGCCCCTGCTGGACGCATGCCTCGACGATCCGGGCCGCGCCTACTCGGGACGGGCGCTTCTGGAGGAGCACGGCATCGGTGTCCCCGCGGTTGGCGGCTACCGCAACTTGGTCGCGCCGGACTCGGCGGTCCGGCGCGCGAACATCGAGCACATCCGCCGATGTCTCGAGATCGCTCCTGCGTTCGGGTGCTTCGTCGTGGCCACGGAGACGGGAACACTGAGCCCGGCCGGGGACTGGACCGACACGCCCGAGAACTCGAGCAAAACGGCGTGGGGGCTTCTCTATGACGCGCTCGAGACGCTGCTTCCAGTCGCGGAGGATCGGGGCGTCATCCTCGCCCTCGAGGCGTTCGTCGCAAACGTCCTGAAGACGCAGAGTCAGCTCACCGGCGTGCTCGAGCGCTTCCCTACGCAGCATCTGCAGGTCGTCTGCGACCCCTACAACTATCTGTCGAGCCGCCTCGTGCCTGTCCAGGAACGCGCGACGACCGAGCTGCTCGACCGGTTCGAGCCCCGCTTCGTGGTTGCCCACCTCAAGGACGTCTCGCCCGAAGGTGCCCAGGCGGGAACCCCGGAGTTTGGCACGGGCGCTTTCGCTCAGCGGCCTTACCTCGAGTTTCTTCGTACTCGCCGGCCCGACCTCGACCTCATCGCGGAGCACATGCCGCTCGAGCACGTCTCCGCCGTGCGTCGACGGCTCGATGAGGTCCTGCCGACAGAGCGCCGCGAAGCCTCGCGGGTCTCGTGACCTCCGAGGTTGCACTCAGGGTTACTGTCTGGGGCGAAGATCTCGAGCGGGAGAAGCCGGAGGCCGCCCGCATCTACCCGGATGGGATCCACGAAGCGATCGCGTCTGCGCTGCGCGCCGAGCTCGGTGGTGACGCCCTTGTTCGCACTGCGACCCTCGATGCGCCGGGGCACGGGCTCGCGAGCGAGGTGCTGAGAGAGACCGATGTCCTCGCGTGGTGGGGCCATCGCGCGCACGAGGACGTGGACGATGCAGTCGCGGACCGGGTCGTGCAAGAGGTGCTGGACGGTATGGGCATGCTCGTCCTGCACTCGAGCCATCTCTCGAAGCCGTTTCTGCGCCTGATGGGAACGCGTTGCACCCTCCGCTGGCGCAACGTTGGAGAGCGCGAGGTCGTATGGACGGTCGCGCCCGCGCACGCGATCGCCCAGGGGCTGCCGCCGGCGATCGTCATTCCCGAGCACGAGATGTACGGCGAGTACTTCGACGTCCCTGCACCGGAGGAGCTCGTGTTCATCAGCTCCTTCGCGGGCGGCGAGGTGTTTCGGAGCGGCTGTTGCTGGACTCGCGGAAAGGGACGCATCTTCTACTTCAGTCCGGGTCACGAGACCTTCCCCGTCTACCACCAGCCCGAGATCAAACGCGTGCTCGCGAACGCGGTTCTCTGGACTCGACGGCGCTCGTCGCCGCTCGACACGGCGGCGTCTCCGAACTCGCCCCTCGGCTGGTTCGAAGCCACTTAGGGGGCAGATCGAGCGTGCGCGAGAGCGGGGTTTGCATCAACACGTCATCGGGATCGGGATGGCGGTTCCAAGATCAAGCACGTGGTTCTGCTAGACGTTCTCGGCAGATGATGGGCCGATTTCCAGCGGAAATGGAGATGGAGCGTGCCGGGCTCGAACCGGCGCCTCCGGCTTGCAAAGCCGCGACAACCGCGATGAATGTGGCAAGGGATTGAGGATCCTCGTACGGGATCCGCCTTCAACGCCGACCCAGCTCAGCATCACGTGAGCGATCACGCCGGAGGAGTCTTCGGCGACCAATGCCAGTTCCGGAATGAACTCCTCCGACGTGCGGATCCGTTCGACGAATGACGCGACCTCGTCGGGGTGTTCAACGAATGCCGCGCGAACCACCTCTGCGATCGCAGGATGGTCTGCATCGCGCTCAGGACGGATGACGAGCCCGTCGGCCAGGCCGGCGATGGTAACCGCGGGAACGATCCGCGGCATGAAGTGCCGCGGAGTCTTGAAGTCTCAAGGGACACTCCCGCGCACTCTGGCAAGCCTGCGGCCTCTCGCCCGGCTGCCGGAGGGCTCCGCAGATGCGCCGGGCAGTCCGGAAAGCTTGCGGTGTCGCAGCAGCCTTCCACCGCGTCTCTCGCGCAGCGCCCCCCTCCCCTTGCACATACGCTCGACGAAACCCTCCAGCACGGCGAACCCGTCGTTCCAGATCTCCGGGTCGCCGAGGTCGACACCGACGACGGCCATCAGCTCAACGGGCGACGCCGAGCCGCCCGCCGTGAGGAAACGCTCGTAGCGCTCCGCGAAGCCGGGCTCACGCGAGCGGGCCACCAGCCCGGCAGCAAATCCGCACGGCCGAAGCGGTACCCGGCTCGAGCGTGGTCTGTTTGCTCCGTGCGCTCGTGAGAGAATGGCGACGTGTGGAAGCGGCGGTACGCGCTCCTTGGCTGGCTCGTGTGGAAGTACTGGAAGCGCCGAGCTCGCAGCAAGCTCCCTCGTCGCTAACCTCGAGCGGTGATCGACCGGACGCTCGGGGTCATGGGCGATCGTGTATCGCGAGTAGCGTGAGCGCGTGGGAACCGTCCTCGATGCCGTCTCGACGTTCTGGGACTACCTTGCCTCTGTCCATCGCGTCGCGCTCGCGCTTGCGCTCGGCTGTCACCTGGCGAAGACGGTCTGCGCAAGCCGTGCGTGGCGCAATGTCCTCGTGGCGGCCTATCCCGAAACTCGCGTCGGCTGGCTGCCGCTGTACGCCGCCTGTGTCGCAGGCGCAGGGGTCAACGCGCTCTTCCCCGCCCGCATCGGAGACGTCCTTCGCCTCACGATGGCGCATCGTGCGATCAAGGGCTCGACGTACACCACGCTCGTCAGCTCGAGCCTCGTGCTGGCGATCGTCGATGCGCTCTGCGTGAGCGCGCTTTTCTCCTGGGCGGTGACGCAGGGCGTCTTGCCGAGCCTCGACGTGCTCCCGTACTTGCCGAGCTTCGACTTCGCGTGGTTCCTCCGGCACGAGAACGTCGCCGAGATCGCGCTCGTCGTCCTCGTCTCCGGCATCATCGCCCTCGCCTTCTGGATCCGAGCCAACGTCGCCGAGTTCAGGCAGCGTGTCCGGCAGGCATTCACCGTCGTCCGCACCCCTGCACGGTGGCTCCGCACCGTCGTCGCCTGGCAGCTCGCTGAGTGGGCGCTTCGCCTCGCGACGATCTGGTTCATGCTCGGCGCGTTTCGGATCGAGCAGTCGGCCCGCAACGTGCTGCTGGTGCAGGCGGCGGAGAGCCTCGCCACGGTCGTACCGATCAGCCCCGGTGGGATCGGGACACAGCAGGCGCTTCTCGTCTACACCCTCCGCGGCAGCGCATCGCGTTCGGCGCTCGTGGCGTTCAGCGTCGGGATGAAACTGACCCTCACCTGTGTCAACGTCATTGTGGGCTTCACGGCGATCCTGCTTACGCTGCGGACACTGCGCTTCCGCCGTGCGTCCGACCCGGCCGCCGCTGCAGACCCGTCCTGACGCTCACGTTTCCGCAGACACGCGAGGAGTTGACGCGGTCGAAGACGGCGGGGCCTCAGCGGTAGCGAGAGCGCATCTCCGTCCGGCTGAGGTCGCTCGGGACAGCGTCTTGGAGTAGACGCAACACGGCGCGTCCAGATCGCAGCTATGGTGAATGAGCGCGTTGGTTGTCTTTGAAGCCGTCGAGGCTTCGCAAGTTGCTCTTCGACTGTCGCATCGACCTGAGCGCAGCAGGGAGTTCGTTCGGACTCTCTGTCCTGATCTAGGAA
>DATAET010000159.1:0-3677 GCA_036257855.1 Gaiellaceae bacterium
AACCACGTGGATCAGGACGACCTCTTTCCCGTCGACACCGAGTCCGGCTTCGCACAGGCGATCCGGGAGCATCTCGAGCTCAAGAGCCGCAATGCGGAGCTCGACGCCGACATGCCCATCGACCGGTACCTCGACGGTGACGCGCTCGAGAACCACCCGCTCTTCAAGAGCGAGGAGCAGGCCCGGATCGAGGAGACGATGGACGGCGAGCCCGCCGCGGACCTGAGCTCGAGCCGTCTGCCGTGGCCCGGCGAGGAAACCGCCGAGAGCGTCGAGGGCGCCGCGCTGGACGAAGCGCTCTGGACCGGTCGGCCGCGCGACTTCGACTGGGGCGACTAGCGGCCCGCGGCGTGCGCCGCGACCTGCATCACGGCGTGGCGTCTACTGGACGGTGGACCGACGTCGCTGTTGCCCTTGACAGACTTCACGGATGATGTCATAGTGATGTCATCATGCAGCTCGAGAGTCACGTCCAGGCGATCCAGCAGGAGCTCGTGGCAGCCGCATCCCTCGGCGACGAGGCGGCGGCGGAGGCCGCGCGGCGCATGGGCGACGCAGTCGCCTCGTCGCTCCATCTGCATCTGCTGGACCTCCTCGGCGAGGCCGCCCTCGAGATCGGCAGCCAGATCGAGTCGGGCAGGGTGGAAGTTCGCCTGGCGGGGCGCGAGCCCGAGCTCGTCGTCGTAACCGACGAGGCGCCCGACGCCGCGCAGCTCGGTATCGGTGAAGAGTACTCCGGGCGCATCTCGCTTCGGCTGCCCGAGTCCCTGAAAGCGGGCGTCGAGGCTGCTGCCGCCCGCGAAGGCATCTCGACCAACGCGTGGCTCGTGCGCACGATCGCTCGCACGCTCGAGCAGCGCCCGTCCAGGAAGACCCGCAACCGGATGCAGGGCTACGCACAGGGCTGAAAGGAGAGGACGATGCTTCTCACTTCACTTCCATTCGACCACGCAGGCCTCCAGGACACGGGCGACCGCGTTCGGACGTCGCGCAGGCGAACGTCCGAGATCCGCGTCCGCCGCGCACCGAAGCGCGACAAGAGCTAGGGGAGCCCGATGCAGGTTTTCGAAACGCCCGGGAGCGTCTCCCTCCAGATCAAGCTCCCGAGTGGTCGCGTCATGGTCACGACGGCCGAGGAGTCGCGTACGACGGTCGACGTCGTCGCGCTCGGCCGTCGGGGCCAGGACGCAGTCGACGAGATCGACGTGACGATGGAGGAGCACCGCGGTCGCTACGTCGTGACGATCGAGCAGAAGGACAAGCTCAGGCTGGGGCCGATCCAGATCACGTGGGGCGGCGATTTCGAGTGTCGAATCACGTGTCCCGTGGGTTCAGATCTCCAGCTGTCGGGAGGCTCGACCGACCTCCGCGTCGACGGCGAGCTCGGAGCGGCACTCGTCAAGACGGCGTCGGGGGACGTCGAGCTCGGAGACGTTCGGGAGAACGCTCAGGTCAAGACGGCGAGCGGTGATATCTCGGTGGGCACCCTCGGCGCCGAGGCCTCCCTGGTGACCGTGTCGGGCGACCTGCGCGTCGAGCGCGTGGACACGTCGCTGACCGCGCGGGCCGTCTCCGGCGACGTCATGATCGGAAGGATCGCCGGCGAGCTCGGCCTCTCCACGACGTCGGGCGACGTGGACATCAAAGCGGTCGAAGCTGGCGATGTTCGGGTCCAGACGGTGTCGGGCGACGTTCGGGTCGGTATCACTCGTGGCACTCGCGTCTGGGTGGACGCGGCCTCGGTCTCGGGGCAACTCGACTCGGAGCTCGGGCTCGAGGGACAGGATGCGTCCGCCGGCGACGACGGGGTCACTCCGGTCCACGTGAAGACCGTGAGCGGCGACGTCTCGATAGTGCGCGCGAGCGAAGCGCTCTCGGCCTAGGCTGCCCCGCGCACCGCCGCGACGATCTCGTCCTCTCGGCCCTCGACGAGGAGGTCCGCGAGTCGCCGCCCGTCGCCGCGCAGCCCGAGTGGCTGTGTCAGAACGTCGAAGAGCCGCGTTTCGTCGATCCCGCGCTCCCGCGCGATCGCGACGATTCGTGCGATCCCGCTCCGCGGCTTTCCACCGACGAACTGCCACGCGGGGTAGCGCCACTCCGTCGACCCGGGCTCGCGAACGGCGATCAGCTCACCCGCGCGCCGCAGCGCGTCGATTCGTGCGGGGTCGACAGCCATTCGCTCGGAAAGCCACGTCCCCGGCAGCGTGTCCGTATACCGGCTGTCGGTCGTCGAGCCCATCCTAACCGGAGCCTACCGAGCGGGATCCACCTCCTGGACGCTTTCGCAGGCGGACGAACGCGCCGATACGTAGAGCATGCGGCGCCGCCTCCTCGCATCTCTGATCCTGGGTCTTCTCGTCTGCGCGGGAACCGCCTCGGGCGCGCCCCCCGCTGCGCCTTCGTTCGCCTCGGCGGAGATCGCAAGGGTCGTCGCGGCGGGCCTCATGTCGCCGTCGGTCGCAGAGTTTCGACCCGACGACCCGCTTACCGCGACGGAGCTGGCGACCGTCGTCGCGAGCCTCGGCGGTGCGATCTCGGTCGACGACCCCTACCGGCCCGTGACGGTGAGAGAGCTCGACGCTCGCTTGGTCTCACTCGTCGGCCTTCGCTCCGCCGCGCTGCAGATCCGACTGGCCGCGCTCAACGCCGGCCTCTCGCCGAAGCCGTGGCTCGGAACGGAAACGGTGGCTCGGATGCTCGGTCTGCGGATCAACCACGAGCGGGCGAGCGAGGCTCTCGAGCTCCAGCTGACACAGCCCGCCACGCGCGCCGAGGCCGCGTACTCGATCGCGCGCGTGCTCGGATTGACGGCGGACGACCTGACGACGGCTCGCGAGACCGCAGCCACCTTCGCCGTCCCGTACCTCACCGACCTGCAACGGGCCGTGCTTGCAAGCGCCCTCGGCTTCGTCGGCTCGCCGTACGTGTGGGCGGGAACCTCCGAGCACCCGCAGAAGCTCTTCGGCAAGGTGCTCCCCGGCGGCTTCGACTGTTCGGGATTCGTGTGGCGCGTCTACAAGCTCGAGCGGTACCCGGGAGCTCCGGAACTCGCCAGGGTGCTCCACGGGCGAACCACCTATGCGATGAGCGGCGAGGTTGCACGCTCAGCTCGAATCGCCCGAGACGCACTCGAGCCCGGTGACGTCGTCTTCTTCGGCGACCGCGGGGCGCGGTCGACGCCGGCAGAAGTGGGGCACACGGGGATCTACGTCGGGAACGGCTGGATGGTCCACTCGTCACGGTTCGGCACCACGCTCACGCCCATGAGGGACTGGTACGAGACACGCTTCGCGTGGGCTCGCAGACCGCTCGCCGAAGCGGGCCTCGGCGACTGACGCCGACTCGTGCGTTTCGACTCACCGAGGTTCGGGGAGGGCTGGCGCTGACGCGGCAGGGTCTCTCGGCAACAAGCGGTGGCCGTCCACGACGGCCGCGGCGACATCTACGAGCTTTCGGTTCGTCGAGCGCGAGTGATCCCGAAGCATGTCGAAGGCAGCCGACTCGTCTACGGAGTGGCGTTCCATCAAGATGCCCTTCGCCCGCTCGGTAACGGCGCGGCGACCGAAAGCTCCTTCGAGGTCGTGGTACTCGGCAAAGCGGCGCAGCACGATGTCGATCGAGCTCTGCCAGTCGGTATCGGCGTCGGTGACGTAGGCGAAGACTCCCCGCTTCGACGC
>DATAET010000160.1:0-9985 GCA_036257855.1 Gaiellaceae bacterium
CGGCGTGTCGCCACGGATCACGCAGCCGAGAGCGACGATGCACGCGAACCGCCGCGTCTTCGCGAGGGCCGTCGCTGCCAGGGGAAGCTCGAATGCGCCGGGGACGACCATGATCGTGATCGCCTCCTGCCGCACGCCAGCGGAGGAGAGCTCGGCGAGCGCACCGTCCAGGAGCTGCGTCGTCACGCTGCCGTTGAACCGCGAGACCACGATGCCGACCGCGCGTCGCCCACCCTCGGCGACGCCTTCGAGCACCGCGTAGCCGTCCGGAATGTGCAGGTCTCCGAGGGCGTGCTCGTGCGAGAGCTCGACCTGCATCGGCGTGTCGCCGGGAGCGGCCTCGTCCGCCTCCGGGGCGACCTCCTCGTCGGCCTCGGCTTCGGCAGTGTCGACCTCCTGCTCCTCCTCCGCGCCCGTCTCGGTCTCGACCGCCTCCGCGGACGTCGGCTCCTCTCGCTCGACAGCGGCGCTCGCCGCGCCCCACGCGTCGCCGACGGTCTCATCCGGCGTCCGGCCGTCCTCGGCGGGCTCGTCGCTCGCCCAGTCGTGGAGGACGTTCTCGCTCGTGGAGTCGATGTCGCGGCTGCTCATTCGGGATCCTCGGGCTCCGTATCTCCCAGCTGCGCGCCCTGGTGATGGAGCTTCGTGATCGTGTGCCCCAGCTTCTCACGTTTCGCCTGGAGGTAGCGCGCGTTCTCCTGCGTCGGCTCGACCTCGAGCGGGACTTGCTCGACGACGGTCAGCCCGTATCCGTCGAGCCCGGTGAGCTTCCGCGGGTTGTTCGTCAAGATACGGATCGTCGTCAAGCCGAGGTCGGCGAGGATCTGGTTGCCGATCCCCCACTCGCGCGCGTCTGGCGGAAACCCGAGCGCGAGGTTGGCCTCGACGGTGTCGAGCCCGTTCGCCTGCAGCTCGTACGCACGCAGCTTGTTGAGGAGGCCGATCCCGCGGCCTTCCTGGCTCATGTACAGGACGACGCCCCGGCCCTCGGCCTCGACGCGCGCGAGCGCGCGCTCGAGCTGCTCGCCGCAGTCACAGAGGTGCGAGTGGAAGACGTCGCCGGTGAGACACTCGGAGTGCACGCGCACGAGGACGTTCTCCGCGCCGTCGACGTCGCCCTTGACGAGCGCGACGTGCTGCTTGTCCGTGAGCAGCTCGCGGTAGGCGACAGCCTGGAACTCGCCGTAGTCGGTCGGCAGCCGGACGGAGACGACCCGCTCCACGAGCTTCTCGCGGCGGCGCCGGTACTCGATGAGGTCCGCGACCGTGACCATCTTGAGCTCGTGGCGGGCGCAGAACGACACGAGGTCGGGCACACGGGCCATCGTCCCGTCGTCGTTCATGATCTCGCACACGACGCCGGCCGGGTTCAACCCGGCGAGGCGGGCGAGGTCGATCGAAGCCTCGGTCTGCCCCGACCGCTGGAGCACACCGCCGGGCTTTCCGCGGAGCGGGAAGACGTGGCCCGGCTGGACGAGGTCATGCGGGACGGACCGGGGATCGATCGCAACCTGGATCGTCCGCGCCCGGTCGTGCGCCGAGATCCCGGTCGAGACGCCTTCGCGCGCCTCGATCGACACGGTGAACGCCGTACCGAGAGGCGTCTCGTTGTGGTCGGTCATGGGCCGAAGCTCGAGCTCGTCGCAGCGCTCGGGCGTCAGACAGAGGCAGATGAGCCCCCGGCCGTGCGTCGCCATGAACGTGATCGCCTCGGGGGTCACGAACTGCGCGGCGATCGTGAGGTCGCCCTCGTTCTCGCGATCGGCGTCGTCCACCACGACCACGAAGCGACCCGAGCGGATGTCCTCGATCGCCTCCTCGATGGTCGCGAAAGGCGAGGCCGTCTCGGCCGGTCTCAGATCGGTTGCCACGCTCGGATCGTAGCCCTCAGCGCCTGACGAGCCTCTCCACGTACTTCGCAAGGACGTCGGCCTCGAGGTTGACGGGCCGGCCGGGCGCGAGCTCGGACAGCGTCGTGACGGCGAGCGTGTGCGGCACGAGAGCGACGGCGAAAGCGCCGTCGGCGATCTCCGCCACCGTCAACGAGACCCCATCGACCGTGACCGAGCCTTTCTCCACGCAGTAGCGCAGGACGCGGTCCGGCGCCTCGACGAAGACGCGAAGCCCCTCCCCCTCCGCCTCCACCGACTCGATGTGCCCGACGGCGTCGACGTGGCCTTGCACGTAGTGGCCGCCGAGCTCCTCGCCCGCCCGGACCGCCGGCTCGACGTTGACCCTCCGGCCCCGCCCGAGGCTCCCGAGAGTCGTTCGCGAGATCGTCTCGGGCACGGCCTGGAACGAGATCGCGTCGCCTTCGACCGCGGTTGCAGTCAGGCAGCATCCGTCGATCGCGACCGAGTCGCCGACCGAGGTCCGGCCGGCCGTGACGGGTGCACGGACGACGAAAGCCCGCCCACCCCCCGTCTCGACGGCCTCGACGACCTCGCCGAGCTCCCGCACGATCCCAGTGAACACGGAGGAACCGTAACTAGTACTAGGGCTCGTTCAGGTAAGCCTGAACGAGGACGTCCTCGCCGATCTCACGCGCGTCCATGCGAGAGAGCTCGAGCGGACGTGGAAGCCCGGCGACCATCCCTTCGCCCTCGCCGGAGAGCCGAGGAGCGACGAAGACGAGGAGCTTGTCGACGAGGCCGGCGTCGAGGAAGGCGGCCGCGAGCGTCGGCCCGCCCTCGAGGAGCAGCGACTGGACGCCTTCCGCTCCGAGTGCCGTGAGCTCGTCGGCCAGCGGCCCCGACAAGAGCTCGAGCTCCGATCCTTCGGGGAGCGGGCCGCGCCCGAAGGCGATCCGTCGCGGCTGGCGCACGACGGGAACATCGCGGGCGTCCAGCCGGGGATTGTCCCAGCGAACGGTTCCCATCCCCACGGCGACGGCATCCGACTGCGCGCGCAGCACGTGGACGAGCCTCCTCGACGCCTCGCCCGTGACCCAGCGAGAGCCCGGCAAGCGCACGCGACCGTCGAGCGTGAGTGCGACCTTGTACGTGACGAATGGGCGTCGCAGCGTCACCCACGTCCTCCACTCCTCGATCTGCTGTCGACAGCGGAACGCGAGCTCTCCCTCTGCGAGCTCGACGTCGACCCCGGCCGCCCGGAGCTCCTCGAGGCCTCCCCCGTGCTCGGGGTCGGGATCCCGCTGCCCCGCGACGACCGACGCGACTCCGGCCTCGACGATCGCGGCGACACACGGTGGCGTCGCGCCGTGATGGGCGCAAGGCTCGAGCGTCACGTACAGCGTCGCTCCACGTGCCCTCTCTCCGGCGGCCGCGAGCGCGACGACCTCGGCATGCGGGCCTCCCTTGCGCTCGTGCCAGCCTTCGCCGACGACGTTTCCGTCCGCGACGAGGACCGCCCCCACGATCGGATTCGGATGCGAAGTGCGGCGCCCGCGTTCGGCGAGCTCGAACGCGCGGTCGAGGAACTGCGTGTCCATCTCCGTGATCCTAGGGCGGCTCAGACGCGGAGCCTCGCCACGAAGAAGCCGGCGGTCCCGTGCCGATGCGGCAGGGTCTGGAGGAACTCCGGACGTCGTGGGTGACGGAACTGGGGCCACTCGTCGGCGAGGACAGGATCGACCTCGAGGCCCGAGGCGTCGACCACTGCCTCCGACTCGTCGGCATTGACCGTGCAGACGGAGTAGACGATCGTTCCACCTTTTCGGACACGCTCCGCCGCCGCGCGCAGCAGCTGCAACTGAAGCTCCGGCAGAGGCTTTGCGCGCCAGCGGAGGTCGGGCCGGCGGTTGAGGACTCCGAGGCCGGAGCATGGCGCATCGACCAGGGCGCGATCGAACCCCGTGAGGGCAGGCGGGAGCTCCCGTCCGTCCGCGATCACGACGTCGACGTTGCGGGCGCCGAGACGGCGCACCGTCTCCTCGAGCTCGCGGGCGCGCGCCTCGTTGACCTCCACCGCAGCGACGACACCGGCGAGCATCGTCGCCTTTCCGCCCGGCGCCGCGCAGAGATCGAGGACGCGCTCCCCTTCTCGCGACCCGACCGCGAGCCCCGCGAGCTGCGACGCGGCGCTTTGCGGCCAGATCCGGCCCTCCTCCAGCGCGACCTCGTCGATGCGGTCGACGTGCCAGGCACCCCGGACGTAGGGATCGGGCGTGCCGTCGATCTCTCCGCGCACGAGCCGGACGACGATCGCCCCCTGCTCGTTCTGCGCGTGCATCAGCGCACGGGCGCCCTCCGGTCCGAGGACGCGCCACCACGTGTCGGCGATCCAGTCCGGGTACGAGTGCTTCAGCCCGGCCTCCGTCGCGGTCGTCTCCGGGAGGGCCTCGACGAAGGGTCGGATCCCGTCGGCCACACGACGGAGCACCGCGTTCGCGAACGCGACGGCCCGCTCGAGCCCGGCGCGCCGAACGAGCTCCACCGACTCGTTCACGGCGGCATAGCGTGCGACCCCGTCGACAAAGCCGAGCTGGTACGCGCCGAGCCGAAGGGCGGCACGAACGGGCGGATCGAGGCGCTCGACCCGGCGGCGGCCGAGAACCTCGACCGCACGATCGAGGGTACGCCGCCGCTGGACTGCGCCGTAGGCGAGGCGCTGCGCGAGCGCGCGGTCCCTGTCGTCGAGCCCTTCGACGGCGGCGCGGAACGCGCGATCGGCGTAGGCACCGTCCTCGAACACGCGCACGAGCACGGCGAAGGCGGCCGTGCGGGCGGGGCTTACCGCCGCAGGCCGCGAAGCCATGCCTCGTACGCCATGCGTCGCCCTCCGTCCGGCTGCACCTCGACGGGCTCGAACGAGCCGTCGGCGCCAGTTCGCGCTCGCCAGATCGTCACGCCGCGACCGTGCAGCTCCGACCGGGCGCCGATGTGAGGCGAGAGCGCCCGCACCCGGTTCACAAGCTCCGCGACAGGTCGATCGAGATCGAGCATGCGATCCGTCGCGTCGATCTTCTGGGCGTAGCTGGGCTCCCCGATCTGCTCGCGAAACGACGGCTGGGGATCGGCGAGCACCCCTTCGAGGAGTTCGATCGAGATTTTGGCGGCGCGTCGGAAAACGTCGCCTGCATCGTCGTCCTCGGCGATCGCGAACGCCTCCTGAGCTGCGATCGGGCCGGCGTCGAGCTCCTTCACCAGCCTGATGACGGTGACGCCGGTCTCCGCATCGCCGGCCATGAGAGCTCGTTCGACCGGCGCGGCCCCACGCCAGCGAGGCAGGAGCGAGGGATGCACGTTCAGCCACAGACGCTGCTCGAGCTCGGCTTCCGGCACGATGAGGCCGTAGGCAACCGCAACCACGACGTCTGCGTCGACCTCGAAGCGGGGCCCGAGCCGCTGGGGCTCGAGCACGGGGATCCCGAGACGCCCGGCGACGACCTTCGCCGGCGACGGGGACGGCTTGCGGCCTCGTCCGGACGGAGCGTCAGGACGGGTGACGAGGGCGCGAATGTCCTGATGCGCGGAGAGCCGCTCCAGCACGTCGGCGCCGAACGGAGCAGTGGCGGCGACCGCGATCCGCCGGCTCAACGCGCGCCGAGGACGGGCTGCGGCCTGAGCGTGGCGAGAGCCTCGCGGCGAGCCGCGTCGTTCGTGCGGTCGATGATGAGCACTCCTTCGAGATGGTCGAGCTCGTGCTGCACGACGCGCGAAGACGGCGGCTCGAGGTCGAACCGCAAGGGCTCGCCGTTCGCGTCGAAGCCCTCGATCGTGACCGACCTCGGGCGCTCGACCGGGACGAGGACGTCCCGCAGCGAGAGACAGCCCTCGTCGTCGAGCTCGGTGTCGCTCGACGCGCTCGTGATCACGGGATTCACGAGGACGCGGTCTTCCCCGTCCTCGACGAAGACGAACACGCGGCGGAGCACGCCGACCTGCGTCGCCGCGAGGCCGACGCCGCTCGCCTCGTGCATCAACGCGGTCATGCGCTCCACGAGCCGTTCGAGGTCGTCGTCGAACGCCTCGACCTCGCGGGCCCTCATCCTGAGCACGGAGTCGCCGTACTGGCGAATGCGCGAGAGGGCGATGAGTCGCCGTGCCTGCCGCTCGAGCTCCCGCTCGTCGGCCGCGTGGTCGTGCTCGTCGTCCTCGTGCTCTTCGTGCTCGTGCTCGTCCATGGCGCGGCGAGTCTAGCGCCGCACGCTGGACGTACCGTCATCCTCCGACGCCCCGTGTGCCGGCGGCCGATCTAACGCCTACGGCGACTGCGGATCGACGTCGACGACGGCGCTGAGACCGTCGCGTCTCATCGCCGGTGCAGCGGCCGCGAGCACCGCGGCGGCGCGGCTCGCGAACGCCCGCGGTGACGCCGTCTTCGCCAGGAGCTGTGCGCGGTGGCGCCCGCGCAGGCGGAGGAGGGGCGCAGGGCCGAGCAGCTGGACTGCGGGATCGTCGAGTGCGCCTCGCAGCTCGCGCAGTGCCCGCTGCACGTCGCTCGGGTCAGGTCCCGAGACGACCAGCGCAACCAGATGCGAAAAGGGTGGGTACCCGAGCTCTTCGCGTCGTGCGAGCTCCTGCGCGAGGAACCCTGCGACGTCGTGGCGGATCGCGAACGCGAAGGGCGTCGCGTCCGGCTGGAAGGTCTGCACGATCACCTTGCCCGGGGCGTCGCGGCCGCTGCGGCCCGCGAGCTGGGTCACGAGCTGGAACGTCCTCTCCTCCGAGCGGAAGTCGGGGAACGCGAGCCCAGCGTCGGCGTCGACGACGGCGGCGACCTCGACGCCCGGAAAATGGTGACCCTTCGCAACCATCTGCGTGCCGATCAACACGGCCGAGCTCGTCGACGAGAAGCGCTCCAGTGCCTCGCGAAGTGCGCCGGGGCGCGATGCCGTGTCCGCGTCGAGTCGGATGCGCTCGAGCCCAGGGAGTCGGCGGGCGAGCTCCGCGTCGAGCCGTTGCGTGCCCGCGCCGATCCTGGCGAGCTCGACGGAGCCGCATTCCGGGCACGCGGCCGGCATAACCGTCGAGTAGCCACAGTGATGGCAGTGCAGGCGCGAGTCCGAGTGCAGCGTCAGCGCGATGTCGCAGCTTCGACACCGCCTAGTCGTACCGCACGACCGGCAGTGGATCGCGCCTGAGACCCCGCGCCGGTTCAGCAGTAGGATTGCCCGTCCGCCGCCGTCCTGCACGGCTGCGAGCTCGGCGAGCAGAGGAGCCGAGAGCGGGTAGCCCGCTTCCCTTCGCAGGTCCACCAGCTTCACGGAAGGCAGCGGAGCTCCGATGCGGGAGGGGAGCACGAGCCGCTCCAGGCGCGACCAGCTCTCGGCGCGAGGCGTCGCGCTCCCGTACACGGCCACCGCGCCTTCGAGCGACGCGCGCTTCGCCGCGACGGTCCGCGCGTCGTACCGGGGATCCGACTCCTGCTTGAACGAGGCGTCGTGCTCCTCGTCGACGATGACGAGCCCAAGCCGATCGACGGGGGCGAAGATCGCGGAGCGCGCGCCGACGACGATCCGCGCGTGCCCGGCAGCGACGCGCTCGCGCTCGTCACGGCGCTCGGCTTCCGTCAGGCCGGAGTGCAAGACGGCGACTCCGTCGCCGAAGCGCGACCGGAACCGACCGACCGTCTGTGGCGTCAGCGCGATCTCCGGGACGAGGACGATCGCCGAGCGATCGCGCGCGAGCGCGGCTGCCGCCGCCTGCAGGTACACCTCGGTCTTGCCGCTCCCGGTCGGGCCGTGCAGGAGCATGCGATCCCCGCCACTGTCGAGCGCCTCCACGATGCGGGCGACCGCCTGGGTCTGGGCCTCCGTGAGCTCCGCGGGCTCGGGCTCGCCGCCGAGAGCCTCGCGAGCGGACGGCTCGCGCGGCTCGCCGCGGCGAGCGCGCGTGTGAGGTGCGACGAGCGCGAGAGCGCGAGCGGGGGTCGAGCCGTAGTAGTCGGCGATCCAGAGCCCGAGCGCGACGAGTGGAGCCGGAACGCGGTCGACGATTGGGCCGACGTCGGCCAGCTCGATGCCGACGGGCGCATTCACCCCGCTCGCGACGACCACGCCGCGGACCCGTCGCGCGCCGAACTGGACGTGGACGACATCCCCCTTCGCGACGGTCTCGACCGCGCGGTACGTAAACGGGCGCGCGAGCGCGCGCGCCGTCACGAGTGGATAGACCTCGACGAGTGGCACCGCGGGCGAGCGTAGCCGCACACCCGGCGTGCGACCGTCAGCCTGTCGCGACCGCCCTCGGCTTGCGGAAGAAGAAGTAGAGCGTCGGTGCGGCGAGCGCCGCGAAAGCCGCGACGAGGAGGGCCTCGCTCTCCGGGACGACGCCGGCCTCTGCGAGCTCGTGGAGTCCCGAGGCGAGCAGGTACCCGGCGAACACGAGCAGGAGGACGCTCGTCGCGGTGAAGAACGTCCGCAGGTTGAGACGGTGAGAGCCGCGGTAGAAGAGGTAGCCGAGGCCTACGGCGGCAGCACCACCGAGCAGGGCGCCGACGAGGGACACGAGCGAGCTCGAGCCTTCGATCGAGCTGAAGAGGAAGAGCGCCGTTTCGACGCCCTCGCGGGCGACGCCGATGAAGACGACGATCGCGAGACCGAGTGCGGAGCCGGCGTCGAGCGCAGCCTGCGCCCGGCCCTCGATCTCCTTCCGCAAGGTGCGGGCTCGCCCACGCATCCAGAAGATCATCCACGTGAGGAGACCGGCGGCCGTGAGCATGACGACGCCCTCGAAGACCGCCTCGGAGCGGCCCTCGAGCTCGGCCCCGGCGGCGAAGAGCGCGGCGCCGACGGCAAGGCTCAGGGCGAGCGCGGCGGCGACCCCGACCCAGACGGCGCCGAAGCCGTCACGCCTGCCCGTGCGGTCGAGAAACGCGAGGACGATTCCGACGACGAGAGATGCCTCGAATCCCTCGCGGAGTACGACGACGCCGGCTCCCATATCTCCCTGCTACTCCCTCTCGCTCGAATGACTTTCGACTCGATGTAAGGGTCACCTTACACCGCCCGTGCGGCACTATAGTGACGGCGGTCGAGGCCGTCAACCGGGAGGCGAAGGTGGCACGCGCACAAGGCCATTCGATCGACGAGTACCTGGAGACGATCTACTTCCTGGCGTTCCCGATCGGCGAGTATCGACCCGCCACCGGCTCGACGGCGATCGCAGCCAGAGTCGCGGAGATGCTCGGCGTCTCGCGCGCGTCGGCCGGCGAGATGCTGAAGCGTCTGGAGGCCGAAGGGCTCGTCGAGCGCGGGGACCAGCGCGAGGCGATCCTCACGCCCGAGGGCGCCGAGCGTGCGAAGCGCGTCGTGCGGAAGCACCGGATCATCGAGCGGTTCCTCACCGACTTCATGGGGTACACGGCCGCCGAATCGCACGTGCATGCCGACGAGCTCGGCGACACCTTTACCGACGAGATGATCGAGCGCATCAACGACCGGCTCGGCGAGCCCGACCGCTGCCCGCACGGCTGGCCGGTGGACACGGAGTTCGAGCAGGCAGAGAACGCAGAGCTCGTCGCGCTCGCTGAGCTCGACGTCGGACGAGACGGGCGCATCGTCCGCCTCGCCGAGCACGACGGCGAGCTTCTCCACTGGTACTACGACGAGGGCCTCGTCCCCGGCACCCACGTCGAGCTTCGCCGGGCCGAGCCCGCCGCCGGCCAGTTCGCGCTGACGGTCGAGGGCGACGAGCGCGCCATCGGCGAGAAGGCAGCCGCAGGCCTCTTCGTCAGGCCCGCTGCCGCCTAGCCTGACTCAGGACTGACGAGGGTCAGCCGGCGCCGACCCGGTCGGGATCGTACGGCTGCTCCTCCTGCAAGACCCAGCCGTTTCCGTCCGGGTCGCGGAAGTGCGCGAACCTGAATCCCGGCCGGCCCGGGCGGCCGAGCAACTCGATCTCGCTCACGTCCACACCTCTGCCGACGAGGGCGTCGCGCGCCGCGTCCATGTCGGCGACCACGAGCTGGAGGCCCTGGACAGAGCCGGGAGCCATCTCCGCGAGCCCGGTCCCGATCACGATCGCACAGCCCGATCCGGGCGGCGTGAGCTGCACGACGCGGACGTCCTCGGTGATCTGGT
>DATAET010000161.1:0-2900 GCA_036257855.1 Gaiellaceae bacterium
GGGTCGATGCGCGTCAGCTCCCCCGTCGAGGAGATGCTCCACAGCGCTCCGGCTCCGTAGGCGACCCGGACGGTGTCGCGCTCGGGCACCGCGCGGACGAGCTCGCCGCTCGCGGCGTCCACGAAGGCGTCGGAGTCGGGCTCGGCGAGGGCCTGCGCACCTTCCGTGCCGCCCTGCGTCAGGCCGACGACTGTCGCGACCGCGACGGCCGCGAGCACGAGTACGCCGGCCCCGGCGAGCGTTCGACGCCGCCGGCCCTGCGTTGCCGGACGGGCGAGGTCGAGCGCCGGATCCTGGCGCAAGATCGCCTGCTCGAGGTCGCGGAGCGGCTGGCCGGGCTCGACGCCGAGTTCGTCAACGAGCGTCCTTCGCGTGCCGGCGTAGACGCGCAGCGCCTCCGCCTGCCGGCCAGCGCGGTACAGCGCGAGCATGAGCTGTCTGCGCAGGCGCTCCCGGAACGGATGCCTCGCCGTCAGGGCCTCGAGCTCGGCGACGACCGTGTCGTGGCGCCCCAGTGCGAGCTCCGCATCGATACGCTCCTCGGTGGCGACGAGCCGTAGCTCGTCGAGCCGCTCCGCCTCCGCGCGCGCGAAGTCTTCGTACGCGACCTCGCCGAGCGCGTCCCCACGCCAGAGCGAGAGAGCGGCGTCGAGCGTTTGCAGCGCCTCGGCCGGCTCGCCGGCGGCGTTCGCGCGTCGCCCTTCCTCGAGCAGCCCCTCGAACCGCCGCATGTCGATCTGCTCCGGCTCGACCTCGAGGACGTACCCGCCGGCCCGGGTTCGAAGAACGTCGTCCGGCGAGAGCGCCTTCCGCAGTCGCGAGACCTGGACGTCGAGGCTGTGCTCTGCCGCGCCCGGCGCGCGGTCGGGCCAGAGCGCCTCGAGCAAGCGGTCGCGCGAGACGACCTCGTTCGGCTGCAGGAGCAGCAGCGCGAGGAGTGCGCGAGGCTTCGCGCCCCCGAGTCCGATCGGACGATCGTCCCGGCGGGCTTCGACGGGCCCGAGCAGCCGGAACTCCATGTTCTCCTTCGGCGTGTTACGGACGACGCTAGCACCGCTTCGCGGGAGCGTCGAGAGCAGGTCGTGAGGGCTCTGAGAGGTTCCTGTGAGGTCGAGAGGCGACCCTCGGGCGCACATGACCCGGGAAAACCGAACCCGCCGCCGCGTTCTCCGCCTCCTCGGAGTCGCAGCGATCGCGTGCGTGCTGCTCGCCTGGGCGCCCGGGAGCTAGTCCGTCACCGAAGGAAGGAGGAACCCATGCCCAAGCTCGTCGCAGTCGCACTCATGCTCGTCTCGACGCTCGCGCTCGCCGGCATCGCGAACGCAGCGCCGCCCGAGCACGACACGTTTGTCGATCACTACTCGTACGTGGACACCGACACCTGCCCCTTCCCGATCGCCGTCGAGGGTGTCTTCACCAACAGGATCGTCGACTCCACCGTCGCCGACGGCACCGGCATGCTCCAGCTCCACCAGAGCGACGTCGCGACGCTGACGGCGAACGGTGTAACGCTGCGGACGAACGACCACTTCACGATCTTCGTGACGTTCGTGGACGGCGTGCCCGTGAGCGCGATGCACGTCGGAGTACTCGACGACATCACGGGCCCGAACGGCGGTCATCTCTTCTTCCGGACGGGTCAGGCCGTGTACCAGGTGGTCTTCGACCCGGTCCTCGGCTACTACGTCGACGGGCCGCTCGTGACGCGCCACGGCATCCGCGACGACTTCGACCCGACCGAGTTCTGCGCCGCCTTCGGCGGGGCCTGAGAGGGGGAGAGGAGCCATGACCAACAAGCTCGTCTTCGCGCTCGTGAGCGGCGCGGCGCTCGTCGTGCTCGCGGGCGCCACTGCGGCCACGAGCCCGCCAGCGCAGCCCTGGACGATCGGACTGAGCAGCAACCGCGAATCGCGCGACGTCGAGATCTACAGCCTTCGTAGCGACGGCACGGGTGCCCGCCGGTTGACCCGCAGCCCGTTCTTCGACGGCTTCCCGGTCTGGTCCCCGGATCGCAAGAAGATCGCGTTCTACAGCCAGCGCTCGGCGAAGGGTGACGTCTGGGTGATGAACGCCGACGGCAGCGCGCCGCGGAACCTCACCCGCAACCTCGCGCACGACAGCCCCGGCTCGTGGTCGCCCGACGGTCGCAACTTCGTGTTCGACAGCACCCGCGCTCTCCCCGGCATCTACGTGATGCACGCGGACGGGGCCGCCCAACGCCACCTGGGGTCGACGTCCTCGTCCGACGTGAACCCGCAGTGGTCTCCAGATGGGAAGACGATCCTGTTCCGGACCGGACGGGATGGCAACGACGAGATCTACGCGATGAACGCGGACGGGAGCGACCCGCGGAACCTCACTGACGATCCGGACCGCGACGGCGACGGCGGCTCCCTGTGGTCGCCGGACGGAAGGACGATCGCGTTCACCACGAATCGGGACGGCAACAACGAGATCTACGTCATGGACTCCGACGGGAGCTACCCGCGGAGGCTCACTCGGTCGCCCGAGGACGAGTGGCTTCTCGGCTGGTCGCCCGAGGGCCGGCGGATCGCCTTCCAGCGCTATCCGTCCAAGCCGAGGTGGGCGTTCTTCGTGATGAACGCCGATGGGAGCGGCGTGAAGAAGGTGGCGTGGGCGGCGCCGAGCTCGAAGTGACGCGACTCGACTGAGTCGCGCTCGAGCGGCACACGGGGATCCGCCTCGGGGTCGGGCACCGAGTCCGACCCCGGGGCCGGGTACCATCGCCCGGTGGCCGACGTAGACGGCAAGCCGCTCGACGAGCGTCTGGAGGAGATCGGGGCCCAGCTCGCCTGGGTCCGTGATTACCTTTGACCCGGACGCGCTGACGCGCCGCCGCGGCGAGCTCGAGGAGGCGATGGGTGCCCCCGGGTTCTGGG
>DATAET010000162.1:0-24170 GCA_036257855.1 Gaiellaceae bacterium
TCAGCCGGTCTTCCGCCAGCGCAGCCCCGATCCGCGTCGATAGAGGCCGACGAGGGCGAGGCCGCCCCTCGTGCTGAACACGCGGTGCCTCGTGGACGCGACCGCGCGCTCGACCCTCGGCAGGTAGCGGAAGGTCAACCCACCCCCCTCCCAGTCGAAGGGGGGCAGCTCGTCCGCGACCTTGCGCACGACGACCGTGCGATAGCCGACCGAGCGCTCCACCTCCCAGGCCCTCGACTCGCGGACATGGTCGACGACGGCGGTGACGGGGGGCAGGTAGGCGTCGTCGAGGAGGATGCGCCCGCCGAGCGTGACCTGCGGGGCGACGTGCCACCAGTCGAGGATCGGGTACGGGAAGCCGTGGGCGCCGTCGAGCAGGACGACATCGAGCGCACGCTTCGGGAGCTCGGGCAGGACGTCGTGTGAGAAGCCGACCGCGAACGAAACGGTCTCGCTCGAGATTCCGAGCTCGTCGCACGTCGCCCGGACCCGTGCTTCCTCGCCTGCGTCCGGCGTGATCGCGACGTGGTCGGTGCCCGCTGCGGCGAAGACGATCGTGCTCGCACCCGAGCCCGTCTCCAGCGTCGCCATGTCGTCCCGCAGCTCCGCCTCCAGCCACTCCAGCGCTGGCCACGCGAGACCCCAGTACTCATCCCCCTCGCCGTGGATCCCCGGCGGTGCGGCGCGCAGCCGGTCCGTCAGCGTGGGAGGCATCGCGAGAACGTTACGACATCCCGTCCGCGAGCTCGGCGTACACGGCGTCGTGGGCTCGGGCCGTCTTCTCCCAGGTGAACTGGGCCGCACGGGCGATCCCCTTGCGGCTCCACTCGGCCGGACGCGCGAGGATCTCCTCGACCGCCTCGACCATCGCCTCCACGGACGTGGGGTCGAACAGCGCTGCAGCGTCTCCGCACACCTCGGGCAGCGACGCCGCATTCGAGCAGGCAACGGGACAGCCGCACGCCATCGCCTCCAGGGGAGGCTGCCCGAAGCCCTCGTACTCGCTGGCGAACACGAGGCCGGAGGCAGTGCGGTAGAGCCGTACGAGGTCGTCTCTCGGGACATGCCCGAGCGAGCGCACACCCTCGGGCGTCGGCCCCTCGTACGCGGTGAGGACGAGCTCGAGTTCGGGATGTCGGCCGCGCAGCACGGCGAAGGCCTCGAACAGGCGCGCGTGGTTCTTGTGTGGCCAGGCTCGTGCCGGGTACAGGAGGAAGCTGTTCCTGGGCTCGTCACTCGGCTGGAACACGGCGTGGTCGATGCCCAGGTGGATGGGTCGAACTCTGCTCTCGGGCACGTCGAGGCGCTCGACGACGGCGCGCGCCGCGTGTTCCGAGATCGCGATGACGAGCTCGCTCTTCCGCACCGACCAGCCGTAGACCGCGCGCCGGTACATGAGCTCCGCGCGCGAGAAGAAGCGCGGGAGGAACTCGTGCTGGAGGTCGAGCACGGTCGTCACGGCCGGCGGCGTCGCGACGCGCGGAATCATGACGGTGAGGGGGAAGTGCACTGCGTCGAGCCCATCGAGTCGTCGCCGCAGCCGTCCGCCGTGGACCACGCCCTCGGCCATCGCGGCCAGCCGCCCCGGCAGCGAGCGCGACGCGCGGTACTCCTCCACCACCTCACTCGGCAGGCCGTCGACGTCGCTCGCGATGCTGGGCAGGAGCACGCGGTAGGAGTTCACGCCGACGGCGCCCAGCGCGCCAACGAGTTCGCGGGCGTAGGTCTCGCTTCCGCCGGAGATTCGTGGGACGAGGGTGAGGAGGCTGATGCCGACGCGCACGAGACGACTACGCGGCGCGGCTCTGTCCGACCTCGCGGTAGACGTCCTCGTGGCGACGCGCGGTCTCGTCCCACGTGAACACACGCGCCCGCGCGAACCCGCGCTCGCGGAGCTCCTCGCGCCTGTTGTCCGCCTCGACCATCGCGGCGGTGAGGGCCTCGACGTCGGTGGGGTCGAAGAGGACAGCCGCGTCTCCGCACACCTCCGGAATCGCTCCCGCGTTCGAGGCCGCCACGGGACAGCCGCACGCCATCGCCTCGAGCGGCGGTATCCCGAAGCCCTCGTACAGGCTCGGGTAGACGAGGCACGCCGCTCTCCGGTACAGCGATGCGAGCTGCGAGGCCGGCACGAAGCCGAGGTTCTCGACGCCTTCCGGGAGCGGCTCGAGACGCTCGAGCCCTCCGCCGGTGAGGATCAGTCTGAGCTTCGGCCGAGTCTCGCGAAGCGTTGCGAATGCCTGGAAGAGCCGTGCGTGGTTCTTGTGCGGCCACGGGCGCGCGGGGTAGAGGATGATCGGCTCGGGCTCCTCCGGGCCGGGCCGGAAGACGGAGTGATCGATCGCGTGCGGCACGACGTGGATCCGGGTCGCGTCCAGGCTCAGTGCCTCGACGGCTCGACCGCGGACGAACTCGCTCGTGACGATCACGGCGTCGGCTGCACGCGCCCCGCGGTCGTACGCGAGCCGCCGGAACGAGCGGCGCGCGGGGCCGAAGAACTCGGGAAGGTCCCGATGCTGCACGTCGTGGAGCGTCACGACGGTCGGGGCCTCGACGCGCGGGGACGGCACCGTCAACGGGTAGTGGACGAGATCGAGATGGGAGAACCGGTCGCCCACTTCCTTCGTGCGTCGCGCCTGGAGCGACATCAACGCGATGCGAAGCGGGCCCCGCTTCGCCACCGGCGGGTCCTTCACCTCGATCACGGGCAGCCCCTCGGCGACGTCGCGCGCTCGCGCGGGCACGAGCACGGAGTACTCGAGCGTCCCCGTCCTCGCGAGCGACTTCAGCAGCTCGCGGACGTACGTCTCGGAGCCGCCCAGATCGCCGGGCGCGAGGGTGAGGAGGGAGAGGCCGACGCGCACGCTCTCAGCCTACTGACCAATCCTGTACGGCGGCTAGAATGCCGCGATGCCCTCTGATGATGCCAAAAATGGCGATTCTGCAGGGATTTCTTCCGAGGCTGCTGTCGACATCGAGGAGCTCTTTCGCTCCCTTCGCGAGGAAGTTCGCCGCTCAGGCGGCGATCCGAGGGCGCTGCCGGGGGACCCGGGCGATCGCAGGGCCGCCCGCGCCGAGGCGGAGCGTCTGTGGCCGGTCTCGGCCGATCGCTCGCTCAGGCTGCGCCCCGGGCTCCGCGGGGGCATCGGAACGCCGGTCAAGGCGGTCCTGCGGAAGCTCATGCGCTGGTACGTCGAGCCGCTCGCCTACGACCAGCGTTCGTTCAACGCCGCGACGCTCCGACTGATCGACGACCTGCAGGAGCAGGTCGATCGGCTGCAGGCGGAGTTGGAAGCCGCGCGCCCGCCGCGAGCATGAGAATCGCGGTGCTCCGACCGCAGGTGCCGTTCGCTCGCGGCGGCGCCGAGATCTTCACGGACACTCTTGTCGACGAGCTCCGAGCGCGCGGTCACGAGGCAGACCTCGTCTCCGTGCCGTTCAAGTGGTACCCGGGCGCGGGGGTGCTGACGCAAGCGTTCCTCTGGCGCATGCTCGACCTGGAAGAGGTGGACGGGAGACCGATCGACGTCGTCGTCCCGACGAAGTTCCCGTCGTACGTCGTACGTCACCCCGACAAGCGGGTCTGGCTCGTCCACCAGTTTCGGCAGGCGTACGAGCTCGACGGCACGGAGCTCGGCCAGTTCGACCCCTCGCCCGAGGACCGCGCGCTCCGGCGGAAGGTGCAGCAGCTCGACCGGATCGCCCTCGGCGAGGCTACGAGGCTGTTCGCGACCTCGAGGAACGTCGCGGGCAGGATCGAGACGTCCACGGGGCTGCCGGCCGAGGTCCTCCCGCATCCGCCGCAGGAGCTCGAATACCGCTGCGCCGGGTATGGCGACTTCGTGCTCTCCGTGAATCGGCTCGACCGGGCGAAACGGATCGACCTCCTGCTGGACGCCGTCGCGCGTGACGCGGCGCTCGAGGTGGTCATCGCGGGGGACGGTCCCGACCGCTCGCGGCTGGAGCGGCTCGCGAGCGAGCGCGGCCTGAACGGACGGGCGCGGTTCGCCGGCAGGGTCTCCGAGGGCGAGCTCGCCGATCTCTATGCGCGCTGCCTCGCCGTCTACTACGCCCCGGTCGACGAGGACTACGGCATGGTGCCGCTGGAGGCCTTCCTCTCCGAGAAGCCCGTGCTGACGACGACGGATGCCGGCGGCCCGCTCGAGGTCGTGGCCGACGGCAGCACGGGCCTCGTCGTGAGCCCGGACGCCGCGGAGATCG
The DNA here is from genome assembly GCA_036257855.1 of Gaiellaceae bacterium. Taxonomy (GTDB): domain Bacteria; phylum Actinomycetota; class Thermoleophilia; order Gaiellales; family Gaiellaceae; genus GMQP-bins7. The sequence continues at coordinate 4,222 of DATAET010000162.1, forward strand.
CGCGCGCGCTCCGCTGGCTGCGCGAGCACCGCGACGAGGCGGCGTCGTACGGCCGGGCGGGAAAGGCGATCGCGAGCGAGGTCACGTGGGATCGCGCGATCACCAAGCTGCTGGCATGAAGGTCGCCTACTTCTCGCCGATGCCCCCCGAGAGGACGGGGATCGCCGACTACGGCGCCCTGCTCGTGCCGGCCCTGCGCGAGCGGGCCGACGTGACGGTCGTTCGCCGGGGCAGCAGGCGCCCGCCGCGAGGAATCGACGTCGCGCTCTACCACGTCGGCAACAACCCGGATGCCCACGCCTGGATCGTCGACGCGCTGCGGCGGAGGCCGGGGGTCGTCGTGCTCCACGACTTCGTGGTCCATCACCTCGTCGCGGGCATGACGGTCGGCCGCCGCGACGGCCACGGGTATCTGGATGCGATGGAGCGCGAGCACGGCGTCGTCGGCAGGCTCCTCGCCCACGGTGTCCTCGACAAGCGGATCCCGCCACTGTGGGAGGCGCGGCCGGCGGACTTCCCGCTCGCGCTCTTCGTGCTCGAGCACGCGACCGGCGTGATCGTCCACTCCCAGTACGTGCGGGATCGCGTTCGAGAGACGGGGTACGCGGGACCGGTCAGCGTCGTTCCGCATGCTGCGTGGCCGGTTCCCGCCGTGACGGCGAAGCCGATTGCCGCCGGGCCCGTCGTCGGCTGCTTCGGCGTCGTCAACGCCAGCAAGCGCATCCCGGAGCTCCTGACGGCGACGGCGGCCGTGCGCCGCAGCCACTCCGATCTCGTCCTCCTGCTCGTGGGCCCGACCGCCCCAGGCTTCGACCTCGATCGTCGGCTCCAGCGGCTCGGGCTCGCGGACGAGGGTCTCGTCCGCGAGCAGTGGGTCGACGAGCGGCGGTTGTGGGAGCTCATGGCTGCGAGCACCGTCGTCGTCAACCTCCGGCATCCGACCATGGGCGAGACGTCAGGCAGCGTCGTCCGCGGGCTCTCGCTGGGCAAGCCGCTGGTCGTCAGCGACGTCGGCTGGTTCGCCGAGCTGCCCGACGACGTCGCGCTCAAGATTCCGCCTGACGAGGACGAGGTGGCGACGCTCACCGCCGCGCTCGAGCTGCTCGCGTCGCGTGAGGACGTTCGCACGCAGATGGGTGCCAGGGCGGCCGAGCTGGCGCGCCGCGAGCACGACGTCGAGCGGGTGGCAGAGCTGTACGTCGCCGCACTCGAGACCGCGGCCGGCGGCCCCGCCGTGGGCGAGGCGGTGGTGCGGGAGGTCAGCCGGGCGGCGGCGGAGGTCGGGATCTCGGCGGATACGGCCGAGGCGAGGGAGATCGCCAGGCGCCTCGCCGAGGTCGAGTTTGGGTAGAGCGCTACGCAGGGTCCCGACCTGGGCGTGGCTCGTCGGGATCGTCGTCGGCTCCGCGGCAATCCGGACGGTCCTGGCTGAGGACATCGTCGCCCCGTTCATCATGGTGGACGAAGTCATCTGGTCGGAGCTGGCACGCGGAATCGCCGCCTCGGGCGAGCCGCTCGTCCGGGGGGAGCCCGACACCGGGTACAGCGTCGCCTACCCGGTGCTGATCAGCCCGGCGTACCTCCTCTTCGAGAGCCTGCCTCGCGCGTACACGGCGGTGAAGACGGAGAACGCGATCCTCATGTCCGTCGCCGCGGTGCCGGCGTTCTTCCTCGCCCGAAGGGTCGTCGGCACCGGCCTCGCGCTTCTCGCGGCACTCCTCGCCGTCGCGCTGCCCTCGCTCGCGTACACGGGCACGGTCATGACCGAGAACGCGTTCTACCCACTCTTCCTGCTGTTCGTCCTCGTCCTCGTGTTCGTGCTCGAGCACCCGACCGGCCTGCGGGTCGCGCTGCTCGTGGTGCTGCTCGGCCTCGCGTATGGGACGCGCGTGCAGGCGGCCGCGCTCGCGCCGGCAGTCCTTCTCGCGCCGCTCCTTCTCGGGCTCTTCGAGCGACGCGGCCTCCGTGCCCTCGTCGTGCGCTACCGGCTCCTCTACGGGACCTTCGCCGCTCTCGGCGTGCTGGCACTCGTCCTGCAGCTCGCCGCCGGAAAGTCGCTTCGCGACCTGCTCGGCGCCTACGCGCCCGTGGGCGACGCAAGCTACGACTTGGGCGAGACGCTCCGCTACGTGGTCTGGCACGTCGCGCAGCTGGGCCTCTACGTCCTCTTCGTGCCGGTGGCTGCGACGATCGTGCTCGTCGGACGAGCCCGCTCACTCGACGCGAAGCTCCAGGCCCTCCTTGCGGCGACGCTCGCCCTCCTCGCCTGCCTCGTTCCCGCGGTTGCGGCGTTCGCGTCCGTGTTCTCGTTCCGGATCCAGGAGCGGAACCTCTTCTACGTCGCGCCACTCCTCCTGATCCTGCTTCTCGCGTGGATCGAGCGCGGTGCGCCGCGACCGCGCATCCTGGCCCCCGCCGCGGCAGCCGCCTCGGCGCTCCTCGTCCTGCTCCTCCCGTTCCATCGCTTCCTCACGACCTCGGCCGTGACGGACACGTTGATGCTCCTGCCGTTCTGGTCGCTCCAGGACCACGTCGGCTCCGAGTGGATCAAGCCGGTCGCGTTCGCCCTGGCGGTCGCCCTGAGCGCCGTGTTCCTCTTCGTCCCACGGCGTTTCGCGCTACTGCTTCCTCTCCTCGTGCTCGGGCTGTGGGTGGCCGCCTTCAAGCCGATCTGGTGGGGCAAGCACGGCCTCGAGCGCACGTCGCGCGGGTACCTCTTCCAGGGCATCCGCACAGCGGACCGCGACTGGGTCGACCGCGCCCTCCCCGACGGCGCCCGGGCGGCGTTCCTGTGGACCGGGAGGACCGACCGCCTGACCGTCAACCAGACCGAGTTCTTCAATCGCCGGGTCGGGCCGTTCTACTACCTCTCCTCGCCGACGCCGGGCGGGCTTCCGGAGACACCGGTGACCGTCGACCCGAAGACCGGTCTCGTCACGCTGCCGGGCGGCAAGGACGTCCCCGACGACTACCTGCTCGCGGACTCGTCGTTCGAGCCGGACGGCGTGCGGGTCGCGATCGACCGAGGCTGGGGCGTCACCCTCTGGAAAGTGAACGAGCCCCTCGTCTCGGCAGTGAAGATCGACGGTCTGTACCCGTCCGACACCTGGTCGAGCAGGACCGTCACCTACCGCAGGCGCCGCTGCCAACCGGGTCGGCTCTCTGTCGAGGTGTGGAGCGATCCGAGCCTCTTTACGCAGCGGCAGACCGTGGTGGCCCGCTCGAACGGAGCCGTGGTCGGCCGCGTGACATTCGCTCCCGACGAGCATGCCAGGCTGGCGGTGCCCGTCGTGCCGGAGCCGGGAACGGACGAATGCCGGGTCGTCTTCAGCGTCCGGCGCACGGCGATCCCGGCGGAGGTGACGGACGGAGCGAACCTCGACTCGCGCGTCCTCGGGGCACACTTTGATCGGTTCCATTACCGAGCAGCGCGCTGACGTGCGGATCGCGTTCGACGTGAGCCCGCTGTCGCACCCCCTGCTGGGGATCGGGAACTACATCCAGGGATCGCTCGGCGGCCTCGTCGACGCCGCGGAGGGCAGGCATGAGATCGTCGCCTTCGCCCCGACGAGCATCAACGGTCCGGATCGGATCCAGGCTGCGCTCGCAGACATCGACGTCGAGCTCCGGACGTGGCGGCTGCCGTTCTCACACGCCGTGCGAACGGGGTGGAGCCTCCTGGGCCACCCGGCGAGCGAGCGTGTGCTCGGCCGATTCGACGTCCTCCACTTCTCCGACTGGATGTACCCGCCCCAGCGGGGAGGAGTCCGGGCGACCACGATCCACGACCTCGTGCCGCTGCATCACCCCGAGTGGACGACGGCGCGCACACGCTCCATGCACGGCCGGAAGTACCGCAACGCCGCGTCCACATGCGACGTCGTGTACGTGAACTCGGCGTTCACCGGCAGGGATGTCGCCTCGACGCTCCGCGTTCCGCCGGACAGGATCCTCGTCGCCCACCCGGCCCCCAAGGCCGCCTATCGCCCGGACGGCCCGCGTGCCGACCTCGGCGCCCCGTACGTGCTCACCGTCGCGACCCTCGAGCCGAGGAAGAATCTCCAGGTGCTCGTCGAGGCACACCGGCTCCTCGACAGCGAGCTCGAGCTCGCCGTCGTCGGCACGGAGGGCTGGGGCGAGCAGCCGCTCCTTGACTCGCCCAGGATTCGTCGCCTCGGCTACGTGTCCGACGAGGAGCTCGCCGCTCTCTACCGTGGCGCGGAGGTCGTCGCGTATCCGTCCCGTTTCGAAGGGTTCGGGATCCCGGTGATCGAGGCGATGGCGTCCGGTGTCCCTGTCGTCGTCTCCGCGCACGAGTCGCTCGACGAGGCCGGCGGCGACGCCGCGGCGCGGGCGGACCCGGAGGATCCGGCTGCGTTCGCCGCCGCGATCGAGCGCGCCCGAACGGATCGCGAGCGACTCTCCGCGCGCGGCCTCCAGCACGCTCGGACGTTCTCGTGGAGAGCCGCCGGTGAGATCTTCCTCCGCGGCTACGAGGACGCTCGCCGGTGAGAGGGGATCAGGAGATCGTCGTCGTCGTGCGTCGGGAGGGGGCCTTCCTCGTCCTCCGTCGGGCTCCGGAACGCCTCGGCTACTGGAGCACCGTCGCGGGCGGGCTCGAGCCGGACGAGACTCCCCAGGAGGCGGCCGAGCGCGAGCTTCTCGAGGAGACGGGCCTGCGCAGCGAGCTTCGTGAGCTGCCTGTAAGCCTCACGTACTCGCTCCTCGGCGATCCGCCGGCGATCCGCGCCCGTTATGCGCCAGGGGTTGAGACCGTCACGGTGCATGCATTCGTCGCGGAGGCGCCTGCCGCGTGGGAGCCCACCCTCGATGCCGAGCACGACGTCCACCGCTGGTGCGATCTCGACGAAGCGGTCTCGCTCTTCCCGTACGAGACGACCCGGAAGGCGGTCCGCGCGGCCGCGAAAGAGCCGTGAGGGTCGGAGTCGACGTCTCGCCGCTCGTCCAGACCCGCGCCGGTACCGCCCGACACGCCCGTGGGCTCCTCGCTGCGCTTCGCGACCGGCCAGGCCTCGAGCTCGAGCTCCTGACCCACGGCGGGCCCGGTCGTGTCTCGAGCGTCGTTCGGGATGCCGTCTGGTATCCGGCCGCGCTCCGGCGCCGGGCGAGAGGGCTCGACGTCCTACACTGCACGACGTTTCGCGGTCCGTCGACGTCGCCCGTGCCGACGGTCCTGACCGTGCACGACCTCGCGATCCTCCGCGCGCCGGGGGCGTTCCCGCGCTGGCATCGCCTCTACGGGAGCGCGGGGCTGAGGCGCGTCCTCCGTTCAGCCGACGCGGTCGTTGCCGTGTCCGAGTTCACGCGCGACGAGGTCGTGGAGCTCGCCGGAGTCCCCGCCGACCGCGTTCGGGTCGTGCCGAACGGCGTCGATCCCGTCTTCGTGCCGGATGGTCCTCGCGTCGACGGCGACTACGTACTCGCGGTCGGCACGCTCGAGCCGCGCAAGAACCTCGCGCGGGCCGTGGAGGCGGCACAGGTTGCGGGCGTCGAGCTGCGGGTCGTCGGTGCCCGAGGCTGGGGAGGGGTCGACGTCGACGGCTGGGTCGGCGAGGTGCCGGACACGGAGCTGGCTGCTCTCTACCGCGGTGCTCGGTGCGTCCTCTACCCGTCGCTGTACGAAGGGTTCGGGCTCCCCGTGCTCGAGGCGATGGCCTGCGGAGTACCGGTCGTGACCTCGCGCGGGACCGCGATGGAGGAGGTCGCAGGAGAGGCCGCGGTGCTCGTCGACCCGCTCGACGTCTCCGCGATCGCAGAGGGCATCGCGACGTCGGCGGCGCGCCGAGACGAGCTCGTCCGCGTAGGTCTCGAGCGGGCGCGAGCCTTCGACTGGAAGCAGTCTGCCGACGACGTCGTCGAGCTCTGGCGCGAGCTCGCGTGAAGGTCGTCGTCTTCGACGCCGATGTCCTCGGACGACAGCGGACGGGGGACGAGACGTACGCGCGAAACCTGCTGCGGGAGCTCGGCCCGCTCGCGACGTCGGCCGGGCTGCGGCTCGTCGCCGTAACGCGTGACCAGGAGCTCGTCCCGGCTGGTGTCGAGGCCCACGAGCTCCCGGCCCGGTCCCAGGAGCTGCGCATGGCGTGGTCGCTGCCGCGCGCGCTGCGCCGGCTCCGAGCGGATCTCTGCCACGTGCAGTACGCGCTGCCACTCCGAGCGCCCTGCCCGTGCGCGGTCACCGTCCACGACGTGTCGTTCGCACGCGGCCGCGAGCTCATGGGCCGGAAGGATCGTGCGGTTTTTCGCGTCGTCGTGCCGCGTGCGGTCCGCCGAGCCGCACGCGTCTTCACGGTGTCGGAGAGGACGAAGGCCGACCTGGTGGAGCTCTACCGCGTGCCGGCCGAGCGGATCGTCGTGACACCGAACGGCGTCGACCCAGCGTTCTCGCCCGGCCCCGGCTCCCACGACTACGTCCTCGCGGTCGGTGCCGTCCAGCGCCGAAAGAACCAGCTCGCCGCGCTCGAGGCCGCGTCGGAGGTCGGTCTTCCGCTCGTCGTCGTCGGCCCGGAAAAGGACCCTGCGCTCGCCGCCGAGCTCCGAAGTGGCGGTGCGTGGCTCGAAGGCTTCGTCCCGATCGATCGGCTCGCCGAGCTGTATCGCGGCGCTGCCTGCCTCGTCCAGTCGAGCCGCTTCGAAGGGTTCGGCCTCCCGGTCGTCGAGGCGATGGCGTCCGGAACGCCGGTCGTCGCAGTCGACGACCCCGCTCTGCGCGAGGTCGGTGCGAGTGCCGCAGTCCTCGTGCCCGAGGACCGCCTCGCAGAGGGTGTCCGGACAGCTCTCTGTGAGCGCGAGCGGCTCGTCGCGGCCGGGCTCGAGCGCGCCCGTGCTTTCAGCTGGCGCGCTGCCGCCGAGCGAACGCTCGCGGTCTATCGGGAGATACTCGGGAAGTGAAGGTCTCCGCGGTCGTCGTCTCGCACGCGCACGCAAGCGAGCTCGAGGGCTCGCTCCCGCCGCTCGTGGCGCAGGTCGACGAGGCCGTGGTCGTCGCAAACGTCCCCGGCTCCGTCGGAAGCCTCCCGGACGGCGTGCGCGTGCTCGAGAATCGCCGGCCACTGCCGCTCGCCGCGAACGTGAACCTCGCGATCGCGGCGACCTCGGGCGAGTACGTGCTCAACGTCAACCCGGACGCCGTCGCCGCATCAGGGGCAGTGACAGAGCTCGTCGCGTTTGCGGACGCTCATCCAGCATGCGGCATCGCAGGCCCGGAGATGCGCTGGCCGGACGGCAGCTGGCAGCCCTCGCGCCGCAGGTTTCCGACCGTGCGCGGCACGATCGTGCGTCGCACCCCGCTGCGTCGTCTCCGCCCTCCCTACGAGACCCAGACGGAGCACTACGCGCTCGACGAGCGACCGTCGGAGCCGGTTCAGTCGGACTGGATGCTCGGCGCCTTCCTGCTCATGCGCCGGACGACGTTGGACGAGATCGGGGGCTGGGATGCGGGCTATCGGCACTACTGCGAGGACATCGACCTCTGCTACCGCGCCGCGCGCGCAGGCTGGGAGCGGTGGTACGTCCCCACCGCCGTCGTGATGCACGAGTACGCGGCTGTGATCGACGAGCGGTTCTTGTCGCGGCACACGCTTTGGCATGCACGCGGGATGCTCCGCTTCGTCCGCAAGCATCCGGAGCGCCTGCTGGCGCTGTGAGCGAGCGCGACCAGTACGCGCGCCAGGCGGACGACTGGACCGACCGCGCGTACGCGGATGTCACGTCGTACCTCGCCCATCGAGCCGAGCTCGTCGACACGCTCGGCGTCGTGCTGGAGCCGGGCGACGAGGTGCTCGACCTCGCGTGCGGCGACGGCGGCCTCGGGGAGGCTCTGCTGGAGCGCGGGCTCCGGTACCGGGGCGTCGATTCCACGCCGGAGATGGTCGCCTCTGCGCGGAGGAGACTCGGCGAGAGTGCCCCCGTGGAGGTCGGTGACCTCAACGACTACGTTCCGCCCGAGCGGGTTGCGGCCACCACGGTGTTTCGCGCGATCTACTACGCGCGAGACCGACGTGCGTTCTTCGCGCACGTCTCGCAGTACACGGAGAAGAAGGTCGCCTTCGACCTCAACCCACGGCAGTATCGGATCGACGACGTGCTCGCCGATCTGCGAGACGTCGGGCTCTCGTCGATCGCACTACGAGCGTTCTTCGTTCCGCAGACCGTCGCGCTGCCGGGGCCGGCCCTCGCCGTCGCGAAAGCGCTCGAGCGGAGCGGCCCGCTCGCGCGGGTCGCGCTGCGGGTGCGCTTCACCTACCTCGTCGCGGCATCGCGACGCTGAGATCCACTCGACCTCAGCCGAAGAGCGGTTGGAACCCGGCCTCGAGGACCGCGCCGAGCTCGCGGTTGTCGCTCTTCGACGGGTCGACGTCCTTGGGAACGAACGTGGGCGCGAGCGTGATCTCCATCCGCCACGGCGCCTTCGGCGGTCGGAGGAGGCGCACGCGCTGCACGCAGTCCTTCACGACGACTCGCCGCGTCTCGGTGACGTTGGCGATCGCAGGCTGCTTGTCCGGCCCGATGCCTACCGGGCCGATCTTGATCGTGGCTATCGCGGGACTCCGCTTGGACGGGCTCGGGCACCAGCCGACACGTGAGAGCTTGACGACCGCGAACCCGGGCCCATCCCCGGCGACGTCGTATCTCGTGTACGACGCCCGCGCGACCTTCTCGCCGCGCTTCGCGATCATCCAGCCGTCCGACTCACGGCCGATGACCGTGTCCTTCAGCCTGATGGGCTGGCCGGCGAGCCGGTACAGCACGCTCGTCCCGTGCCGAGCCACGACCGGGCCGCGCAGCGCCAAACCGTTGATCGCGAGTGCGTACTCCGTCCCGGGATTGGGTGTCAGCGTGCCATCCGTCACCTCGAGGTCGGGGGTGAGGATCGGTGCGCCGACGTTCGCCGCGGTCCCGTCGAGGCTCCAGATCTTCTTCACCGAGCGGTTGAAGAACTCGGTCAGCCAGACGCCGGTCGGATCGGAGATTCCCTGGCCGATGATCACCACCGACTTCCCACCGGTGGCCTGGTCGACCCAGTTGTAGGGAGTCACGAGGTTCCGCGCGACCTGCCGCGAGAGCGTGCGCTCGCCTGCGGCCGCGTACTCCTGGGTCGTCATGGCCCAGGACACGACGATCGCGCCGACCACGACCGAGAACACCATGAGCGCCTTCGACCCGGGACGCAGGGCGCGGGCGACGACGGCCAGCGCGACGGCGAGCAGCGAGAGCACGAGGAGAGCGTCCTCGATCCTCCCGCTCGACCACGCGAGCTCACGGTTCGCGAACGCGAGGATCGCGAGGCCGTGCGCCTCGTAATACGGGTACTGCAGGACGATGGGAACCGCGTTCACGACGTACACGGTCACGACCGCCGCTAGGGCGATCGCCCACGCCCGGCCGATGCCACGTGCGAGCGCGAGCGCCATGGCGGCCAGGAGGACGGGAGCGAGGTAGATGACGTTTCGTTCGTAGACGTACGTCGCGAACACGGTCGAGAGGTACGCGCCCTTGATGCCCGCGTACCAGACGAACGCTCCCAGTGCTGCTGCGGCGGTCGCCACGAATGCCCGGGTGTTCGGGTCGCGCGGCTCGGACTTCGGTCGGGCGAGCGCCGCGAGTCCGATCACGAGCGGGAGCACGCCGATCCCGACGGCGAGCGCCCCGACCGCCCAGGTCGCGTGGTCGAAGATCCGCCCCTTGTAGATGAAGGTCGTGTTCCGCCACGACGTCGAGAGGTGTCCCATCGCAGCCGAGAAGCCGAGCACGGCGCCGATCGCCAGCGTCACGGCTCCGGCCCAGTCCCACGCGCTCCAGCCGGAGCGCCAGCGACGGGCGGCCGACGACTCCCAGGCGAGCCAGAGGAGCCCGAGCGCGAGCACCGCGAACAGGACGGCGAGCTGCGTCCTCGTGAGCACGCCGAGCGCCGAGGCGGCGGCGGCGGCAGCGAAGCGTCCCCACGAGGGGCGGGCGAGCAGACGCGCGATCAGCCAGAGGGCGAGCGTGGAGAGCGGGTACGCGAGCGGCTCCTCCACGAGGAACGGCGCGTACGTCAGCGCGGGCACCGCGACGGCCGCCCCGGCCGCGCCGAGCGCGTACCACTGCGGCACGACCATCCGGGCGAGGCCGTACGCCGGGAACAGCGTGGCGCTCATCACGAGGACGAGCACGATCTTGCCGGTCGCGTACGCGCTCGACGCGCTCCCGAGCCACCACACGGGCGCGAGGACGTACGCGACGAGTGACGCGAGCCCGTACGGCTCTCCGCGGCGAGCCGGCTCGCCGGTCTCGGCGATCGCGCGGGCCAGCTGCGTGAACTCGAGCTCGTCCGTGAAGATCGTCGGCACCGGGCGCTGCGACGCCTGCCACGCGTAGATCGCGGCGAACGCGAAGTAGACGACGAGCAAGGGAACAGCGGACTGGAAGCGGGCGAAGAGGTCGGGCCCGTGCCCGCCCCGCCGCGCGGATGGCGTGCTCACGTCTGCGCGGCCTCGACGGCCTCGGGGGCCGGAAACTCGACGTGGCGACGCACGAACCGACACGGAATCCCGGCCTGCGCAGCCGCCTCGACCACGGCGTCGAGTCGTTGCTGTGGGGCCGCGGGAATCGTCACGTACAGCTCGTCTGCACGCGTCGACGCGATCGCCCGGGCCGACTCGTCGAGACTGCCGACGACGCTGATCCCGACAATCCGCCTTCGGCGCACGCGGGGGTTGTCGTCGAGGAAGCCGACGACGCGGGCCTCTCCGCCTTCCCGGAGCTCGCGCGCGAGCCCCCGTCCGGCACGACCCGCGCCCACGATCAGCACCCGCCGACGGCTGCCGCCGCGATGTGAGGCGACCTCGGGAAAGAGCCTGAGCGTGAGCCGGGAGGCGCCGACGAGCACGGTGCAGAGGATCGCGTCGACCGTGAAGATCTGGGCGGCGGGGAACGAGCCGATCGGCCGGAGCGCGATGAGGATCAGGAACGCTGCCACGGCCGAGCCGGCGCAGCCGACGACGATGGGCACGACGTCGCGGGCCGTCGCGTAGCGCCAGACGCGCTTGTACACGCCGAGCGCGACGAAGAAGACGTACCGCGACCCGAGGAGGATCGGGAGCGCCGAGAGGTAGACCGAGCGCTCGTACACGGTCCCGAAGCCGTCGACGGAGAGCACGTACGCGGAGAGGAAGGACGCGCAGATGAGGACGAAGTCGACGAACACCTCGACGAGCCGGCGCGGCTCGAAGATCAGCGCTCGCCACAGCGACGGCTCGGGGCCCCCGATGCCACGGCGCGAGCGTTCCTCGAGATCGCTCAGGAAGCTCCCGAACTGGACGAGCAGGACGAAGGTCACGAGCACGCCGACCGCGGTGAGCCGGCCGTTGTCGAGCACGTTGTACGCGAGTGCCGTCGCGCCGATAGCAGACGAGACGACTGCGAGCAGGAGCACCGCCTTGGACTCGGAGAGGCCGTAGTACACGAGGCGGTGCGACGTGTGGTCGCGTCCCCCTTGGGTCACCGGGCGCTTCTCGACGAGCCGGGCGATGGTGACGAGCGTGGTGTCGAGGATCGGGACCGCGAGCACGAGGAGCGGGAGGAGGATGGTGGCAGCGGTCGTCCCCGCGACCGTCCAGCTCGCGGCGAGCGCAAGCGAGGCGAGGCCGAACCCGAGCACGAGGCTTCCGGAGTCGCCCATGAACACCGCGGCGCCGCGTCGTGGCCTCAGGTTGAACGGGAGGAAGCCGGCGCAGGCGAGCCCGAGCGCCAGCGCCAGGGCGAGCACGGTGTCGTTCTCGTGCTCGGTGACGGCGTCGATCGCGAAGTACGCGCACGACACGATGGCGAGCGTCGCGGCCAGCCCGTCCATGTTGTCGAGCAGGTTGAACGCGTTCGTGATCCCGACGAGCCAAAGGAGCCCGATCGCCCAGGCGAGCACGTCGTTGCCGACGATCTCGACGTTGAGGCCGCTCGCGAGGACGACCACGGCGGCGGTGATCTGCGCGGCGAGCTTCGCCAGCGGGCTCAGGCCCCTGACGTCGTCGATCAACCCTGCGACGAAGACGATCGTCACGCCCGCGACGATTCCGCCGAGCTCGCCGCTCCACTCGACGGCGCCGATCGCGAGCGCGAGTCCGAGGCCCGCGACGAAGCCGGCAAAGATCCCGACCCCGCCGAATAGCGGAGTGGGCTGGTCGTGCCAGCGCTCGCTCGAGGGGACGGCCACCATCCGCGCGCCGGCCGGTGAGCGAAGGAGGAGCCAGAGGACCGCGACGCAGACGGAGAAGGCGGCGACCGCGGCGATCAGGCTCGTAGCCACAACCGGGAAAGGGTAGTCGAGCATGCCGTCGACCTAGACTGGACGCGGTGTCCGTTTACGCCGACGTAATTCGCTATCGCGAGCTGTTCGGGAGCCTCTTCCGGCGGGATCTCCGTGCGAAGTACCGCGGCTCCGTCCTCGGCCTCGGGTGGTCGCTCCTGCACCCGCTCGTGCTCATGCTCGTCTACCTCCTCGTCTTCTCCGTGCTGTGGCGGGTCGCGGAGGTCGGAAGCGACGACTACTGGCTGTTCCTCCTCTGCGGACTCCCGGCCTGGGTCTTCTTCGCGACCACTGCGCAGGCTGCCTCGCGGAGCCTGCTCGAGAACGCGAACCTCATCCGCAAGGTCCGGTTCCCCCGGCAGCTCGTCCCGCTTTCCGTCGTGGGGACGAACCTCGTGAGCTTCGCGGTGATGCTCGGCGTCGTCACGGTGCTGAGCCTCTGGCAGATCCCCGAGGCGCGGAACACGGTCTGGCTCGTGTTCCCCCTCGGTGCCCTCTTCGCGTGCATCGTCGCCGGGTTCGCGCTCGCCGTCGCGTCGCTCAACGCGCTCTACCGCGACGTCGAGCACCTGCTGCAGGCGCTCCTCCTGCCCTGGTTCTTCCTGACGCCCGTGCTCTACAGCCTCTCCGACCTTCCGGGCGTCGACGACTACCCTGCGGCCGCGTTCCTGCTGCACTGGGTGAACTTCCTGACTCCGCCGATCGAGGCGATGCGCGCCGTCGTCTTCTACGGTCAGCTCCCGGACGCGGCGGACACGATCTACACGGTCGCCGCGGCGGGTGTCGCGCTCGGCTTCGGCGCGCTCGTCTTCAGCCGCTCGGACGATCGGATCGCGACCGAAGTCTGACCACGGCCCGCCCTTCGAAGAGGGCGTCGGCCCCGTCGAACGCGGGCAGGCCCTCGTGGGTGCCCGGCTCGAAGTCGTCGAGCAGTGACGGCAGCAGGAGCGGAAGGCCCAGGCGGGGGTTCCGACCGCCTCCGGGAGCCCAGGCAGCGAGAAGGCGGCGGTCCGCCCGCCCCTCGGCGTCGAGGGCGGGGCCGACCGCCGCGTATCCCTCCTCGTGCGCGTCGAGGACGAGCCGCGACCAGTCCGGCGCCGGCACCGCTCCCGGGACGAGATAGGCGACCGCGACGGCGTCGTCCTGCGCGATCGGTTCCTCCTGACCGGCCAAAGCCGCCTCGAGCTCTGGATCGGCGCCGCCGTGGATGCGCACACCGAGGCGTCGCTGGTCGATGCGCGGACGCACGTCGACCGGGACGTCGAGCGGCATCGACCCGAGCTCCTGGAACCAGTACCGGTACTCCTCGACGAGGTCGAAGCTCAGGCGGTAGCCGCCCGGAGGCCGCGGAGCGACGACGGTCGCCTCGAGCTCGATCTCGTCCCCCGGTCGCACGACGGCGCCAAACGCCGTCCGGGGGCCGTCCCACACGATGGCGTTGCCGAGAGGGTCGAGCCAGTGGTACGAGAGCTGGACCCCCTCCCGACCGCGGGAGCGCCACGGGGCCGAGCCGGCGTTCTCGAGCCGGACTCGTGCGCGCGTCGCGACACCAGCGCGCTGCTCGCCGAGCTCGTATGCGAGCCAGCGAACTGCAAGCGGCCCCACGGGAACGGGGTGTTCACCGACTCGCTCCATCCTGCGCTCTACTCTAGGTTCGATGGAAGTCGGCGAGATCAGCGTCGAGGGCGTCTCGCGCGGCTTCCGCATTCATGGGCGCGAGGCGCGCACGCTGAAGGACCTCGTCGTCCAGCGCGGCCGGACGCAGGTCACCGAGGTGTGGGCGCTGCGGGATGTGTCCGTGCGCGTGGCACCCGGCGAGGCCGTCGGGCTCATCGGCCGCAACGGGTCCGGGAAGACCACGTTGCTCCGGCTGATCGCCGGGATCATCAAGCCGAGCGCGGGACGAGTGCAGACCGATGGACGGATCGGGTCTCTGCTCGAGCTCGGCGCCGGATTCCACCTCGACTTCACCGGCCGCGAAAACGTCTTCCTGAACGGAGCGATCCAGGGTCTCCGCCGTGCCGACATCAAGCAGCGCTTCGACGAGATCGTCGCGTTCGCCGAGCTCGAGAATGCGATCGACAGGCCCGTTCGGACCTACTCGTCGGGGATGACGATGCGGCTTGGCTTCGCGATCGCCGCATTCCTCGACGCCGACATCCTGCTGCTCGACGAGGTGTTCGCCGTCGGGGACGAGGCCTTTCAGCGCAAGTGCTTCGGCCGCATCTTCGCCTTCAAGCAGGCGGGCGGCACGATCGTGTTCGTGTCGCACGACGCCACGGCCGTCGAGCGTCTGTGCGAGCGATCCGTGTTCCTCGACGCGGGAGGCGTCGCGTTCGACGGGCCCACGCGCGACGCGGTCGCCAGATACAGGCGCGCGCTGGCGGACGATGCCGACCCGGCGGAGCGCGGCGCGGGCCTGCGCGAGTGGGGCTCGGGCGAGGCGACGATCGTCTCGGCCGGGCTCGCCGGGGAGGAGGGCGCCGACCGAGTGCAGTTCCTCTCGGGTGAGCCGTTCGAGCTGCGCGTGACGGTCGCGGCGAACGGGATCCCCCCGCCGCGGCTCCAACTCGAGCTCCGGGACGACGCGGGGATGCTCGTCGCGGGTCACGCCGTCGACTTGCGCGGCCTCGGCTGGACCGGTGGAGGCGGCGAGCGAGCCGCCCGCTTCCGGATCCCGACTCTTCCCCTCGCGGACGGTCGCTTCCATCTCAGACTCGGTCTCACGGACGAGGCGGGCGAGCACGTGTACCACTGGCTCGACGACGCCCTCGTGTTCGTCGTCTATCCGGGGGACGACGCGCAGGGCGTGGTCCGCTTTGAAGGGACGTGGATGCTCGAGGAGAACTCACCGACGGCATGAGCGCGCGTACCTGCCCCGACTGGCCGGAGCTCATGGAGCTCGACCCCGACCTGCAGTTCAAGCACTACACGGTCGCCGAGGCACAGCTTCCCGCCGAGACTCTCTCGCGGATCTCGCACGCTTCGCTCGGCGACGTCGAGATCTGCTGTGACCTCGAGCACCACGTCTTCAACCCGGGCCACACCGATGCCGACGTGGCCGAGGCGCTGCGCGGCACGCATTGGTTCGACATTCGCGAGTGGGCGACGTCCGGCCCCGGCGCGGACACGTCCTCGAACGCGGCCTGACGCCGAGATCAGCCGACTACGCTTCGCCGCAGTGCCGGTGATCGTGATTCCGTACCGTGGCGACGCGAAGCGGCGCCTGCCCTCGCGGGTGCGGGCCGCGGTCGCCGTCGCGATGCTCGGAGACGTCGTCGACGTCGCGCTGCAGGTGGGATCCGTTCTGGTTGTCACCGATGACCCGGCGGTGGTTCCGGCCGGGGCTGAGATCGTCCCCGACCCCGGCGACGGGCTCGGCGTCGCCGTCGCCGCGGGCCTCTCCCGCGTCGAGGGGCATGCGTTGGTCGTGAACGCCGACCTCCCGAGCGCCACGCCCGCGGCGCTGCGGCGACTGTCCGACGCGGGCCTTGCCCTCGTCGAGGCAGCGGACGGTACGACGAACGCGCTTTCGCTCCCTGAGCCGGCGGTCTTCGCTCCGCTCTACGGCCCGGGTAGCGCCGATCGCTTCCGTGCGCATGCGCCGTTCACGACGGTGTCGATCCCCGAGCTCGAGTCGGACGTCGACTCGGACGCGGATCTCGATCGCGTCGCCGCACGTGTAGGCCCGCGTACGCGGGCACTGCTCGCCGTCCCAGCGTGAACGTCGCCCTGCTGTCGGGGGGCGGCGGGGGTGCGCGGTTCGCCCGAGGCCTCGACGCGCTGCTCGCGCCCGGCGAGCTCACCGTCGTGGGGAACGTCGGGGACGACGTCGAGGTCCTCGGCCTCCACGTGTCGCCCGATCTCGACAGCCTCCTGTACACGCTCGGTGGCCTCATCGACCACGAGCGCGGCTGGGGCCGTTCCGGCGAGACATGGAACGCGCTCGAGTCTGCGGTCGAGTGGGGCGGCGAGGGCTGGTTCCACCTTGGGGATCGCGACCTCGGTCTCCACCTCGTCCGTACCCGCGCGCTCCGCGACGGTGCCCGGCTCTCGGAAGTGACCTCGGACGTGTGCAGGCGGCTGGGTGTGGACGCTCGAATCCTTCCGGCGACGGACGACCGGGTGCGCACGCACGTCGTGACCCCGGCCGGGCGGTTCCCGTTCCAGGAGTGGTTCGTCGGCCGCGGCCACCGCGACGACGTGGACGAGCTCGAGTACGAGGGCGCCGATCTATCCGTGCCGGCGCCGGGCGTGCTCGAGGCGATTGCCGACGCCGATGCGATCATCGTCGCTCCCAGCAACCCGTACCTCTCCGTCGGCCCGATCCTCGCGGTCGCCGGTATCCAGGAGGCGATCGAGGAACGACGCGTGCGCTGTGTCGCCGTCAGTCCTCTCGTTGGGGGCGCGGCCGTCAGTGGCCCTCTCGCTCGTATGCTCTCGCGCATGGCAGGCGGGACGACTCCGGCACACGTCGCTGGTCGTTACAAGGGTCTGATCGACGTTCTCCTGATCGACGAGTCGGACTCCCCAACGGCGGCGGAGATCGATCTCGTCGTCGCACGAACGTTGATGAAGGACCGTGACGCGGAGCGACGACTCGCCGAAAGCGCCCTGGAGGCTGCGTGCGCGTAGCCATCGTCGGTGGGACCGGACCATTCGGCAGGGCGCTCGCGTCGCGTCTGCACGCCTCGGGGCTCGACGTCGTCGTCGGCTCGCGAGACGCCGCGCGAGCGCAGGAGGCGGCCCGCGAGCTGGGCTGCGCCGGCAGGACGAACGCCGATGCCAGCTCGGAGGCGGACTTCGTCGTCATCGCGGTGAACGCCGAAGCCGCGCTCGATACGGTGCGCGACCTCCGGGAGGCAATCGGTGCGACGCCTGTGCTGTCGGTGGCCTCCGAGCTGCGCTTCACGAAGCGCGGTGTCCTCCCGGCAGCAGACGCGTCCTCGCTCGCAGAGCGGATCCAGGCCGAGGTCGACGCACCGGTCGTCGCGGGGCTCCACTCGCTCGCGGCGTCGAGCCTGGGCGCCGGGGAGCCTCCCGACGAGGACACGTTCGTGTGCGGCGACGACGCCGACGCCAAAGCGCACGCGCTGGAGCTCGCGAGCCGGCTCACGTCCGGACGTGCACTCGACGCGGGGCCGCTCGCGAGCGCCCGCGCGCTCGAGGGCCTAACGGCGGTCATCGTGAACCTGAACCGGCGTTACAAGGGGCACGCGGGAATCCGGGTCACGGGCCTCGGTTGAAGGGCGAGCTCCGCGTCATCCCGCTCCGGGGACTACCGGAGCTCGACGAAGGGGACGATCTCCCCGGGCTGCTCGTCGACGCGGCGACCCGTGCAGGCGGACTCGAGCGCGAGGATGTGCTCGTCGTCGCTCAGAAGGCGGTCTCGAAGGTCGAAGGCCGGGTCGTCCGGCTGTCCGGGGTCGAGCCGTCGGAGGCGGCGCTCGAGCTCGCGGGCGAGAGCGATCCCCGACGACTCGAGATCATCCTCCGAGAGGCTCGCGAGGTCATCCGTGCCCGCCCGCCGCTCGTCATCGCCGAGACGCGCCACGGCTTCGTCTGCGCGTCGGCGGGGGTCGACGCATCCAACGCGAAGGGCCCTGAGACGCTCGTTCTCCTCCCGCTCGACCCGGACGCGTCGGCCGCGGCGTTACGAGCTCGGATACGCGAGCTCACCGGGCTCGAGATCGGCGTCGTCGTCTCCGACTCCTTCGGCCGCGCGTGGCGGCGCGGGACGACGGACGTCGCTCTCGGAGTCTCCGGCGTTCCCGCGATCCTCGACCTCGACGGCCTGCGCGACTCCATGGGCTACGAGCTCCACGCGACCCAGATCGCGGTCGCCGACGAGATCGCAGGCGCTGCGCAGCTCGTCATGGGAAAGATCGACGGAGTGCCGGCAGCCCTTGTCCGCGGGCTGCGTCTCGAGGGTGACGGTCTCGGGCGCGACCTCGTGATGCCTCGCGAGCGCGATCTGTTCCGTTAGCGCCGATAAACTCGGCCCGTGCGGACGTATGCCATCTGGGGCACCGCGACCTCTCCCGCGCACGAGGAGTGGGTGCGTGCCATCGGCACGCAGTTCGAGGCAGACGAGTTCACCCTCGTTGCCGACATCGCCGACGCGGACTTCGTCCTCAACATGTTCGACCCGGCCGATCCGAAAGCGTTCAGGAGAGCATCGCGCGGCACCTATTCGGCCGCGTTCTACGAGCTTCCTGAAGCGCCGGAGGACCCGCTCAAGGCGAGCTATCCGATGCTCGTCCGCACGCTCTCGAACGTCGTGCTCCTGCGCGTACCGGGCGAGGGCGTGTGGTTCACGACCATGGAGCAAGGCACATACCACGTGTCGGAGGACCCGTCCGCGATCTACGAGCGCCTCGAGCCGCTCGCCACTTCTCGCCTCGTGATCGACAACGAATGGATCCCCGATCTCGAGCCCGAGCTGTGGGACGGCGACGAGGTGACGGCGGACATCTCGGAGTCGGGGAGGAGGCTGGACGAGCTCGACCTGCTCCCGTCTCCCTTCCCCGTCGAGCAGTACCTGTCGGGGCGCGACCTCCGACACGTCATGCGGCTCTACAGCGTCGGCGGCCTCTCGTACGGAAACCTCTCGGCACGCAAGGACGCGACGCGTTTCTGGATGAGCGCGAGCGGCGTGGACAAGTCGAAGCTCGAGTCGGTCGGTCGGGACATCCTCATGGTCAAGGACTTCGACGACGAGCGCGGCGTGATCGTGCTGAGCGTGCCGCCGGGGATCGAGCCGCGCCGCGTGTCCGTCGACGCGATCGAGCATTGGATGATCTACCAGGCGCATCCCGACGTCGGCGCGATCCTCCACGTCCACGCGTGGATGAAGGACATCGCCGCGACCGACGTGAACTACCCGTGCGGCACGCAGGAGCTCGCCGTTGCCGTCGCCGATCTCGTCGCCCTCGAGCCCGATCCCGCGCACGCCGTCATCGGGCTCCGAAACCACGGCATCACGTGCACTGGCGAGAGTCTGTCGGAGATCCTCGATCGCGTCGCGCCGAAGGTCCTCCGCCAGGTTCCTATGACCTGAGTCGCAGCGCCGTCGGTACGGCGAGTGCGGGTGCGATCAGGACGTCGTTCGCGAGACACCACACGCAAAACGCATCGATCGCGAAGACCTGCAGCGCGAGGAGGTACGCGCTGAAGAGCAGCCCGACGAGCGCGATCGCCGCCGCTCCGAGCCGGGCGACGGGCTCGTCCCACGCGACGAGGCATGCGACGAGCCCATAGGCGACGAGCCCGAGGACGGCAACGGGGATGCTCGCGATCTCGGCGTACTGCGAGTGCTGTACCGTCTCGCAGCCGCCACCGGCCACGCAGACGACTGCCGATCCGGAGTAGTGCGCCCACGTCAGGTACACCGCTATGGCCATGCCCGCGAGCGCGGTGACCCCGGCGGCCACGCGCAGCGCGCGGTCGCTCAACCCGAGATGGCGTCGTCGAGGGCGGCCCGCATCTCCTCCGCCGATCCCAGGCTGATGGCGTACGGCTGCATCGTCCCGATCTGGACGAGTAACGTCGGTGTCCCCTGGATGCCCGCTGCGCTCGCCTTGTCCGCCGCGCCGTCCGCCTCGTTGCGGATGTCGGATCGCTCCGCATCGGCGAAGAGGCGAGT
>DATAET010000163.1:0-11818 GCA_036257855.1 Gaiellaceae bacterium
CGAGCTCGAGCGCCTGCAGGAGCAGGTCCTCGGGGATCTCTTCCGCACCGGCCTCCACCATCGTCAGACCTTCCTTCGTTCCTACGACCACGAGGTCGAGCGTGCTCTCCTGCTCACTCTCGGCGAGCGTCGGATTGACGACGAGCTCGCCGTCGAGGCGCCCGATCCGGACGGCCCCGATCGGGCCGAGGAACGGCAGCGGCGAGATCATCAGCGCAGCCGACGCGCCGTTGATGCAGAGGATGTCGTGCGGCGTGACGAGGTCCGCAGAGAGGACGGTGCAGATGACCTGCACCTCGTTGCGGAAGCCCTTCGGCCAGAGCGGCCGGATCGGGCGGTCGATCATCCGCGCAGTGAGCGTCGCGCGCTCGCTGGCGCGGCCTTCCCGCTTGAAGAAGCCGCCCGGGATCTTCCCGGCGGCGTACATCTTCTCCTCGACGTCGACCGTGAGCGGGAAGAAGTCGGCGTCCGGCCGCGCGTCGGAGCGCCCGACGGCGGTCGCGAGGATCATGGTCTCGCCGGAGCGGACGACGACGGCGCCGTCGGCCTGCTTCGCGAGCTTGCCCGTCTCGAAGACGATCTCCTGACCGCCCACGTCGACGGATACCGAGGCGATACGCCCGGCTGTCGCTGTACTCATGTGAGGTATCCCTTCACCTTTCCGTTGTGTCCGGAAGGTGGAGGTTTGAGTCAGCCCCGTCGCCCGGGACTCGCTCAAACTTCCACCTTCCCTGTCCGGGAGCTCCGTTAGCGCCTGAGGCCGAGCTCCTTGATGAGGGCACGGTAGCCCTCGATGTCCTTTCGTTGCAGGTAGTCGAGGAAGCGCCGCCGCTGGCCGACGAGTCGGAGCAGGCCGCGCCGCGAGTAGTGGTCCTTCGGATGCGTACGGAGATGCTCGGTCAGGTCGTTGATCCGGCGGGTGAGAAGGGCTACCTGCACCTGTGCCGAACCTGTGTCCGCAGGTCCTCGACCGTGCTTCTCGACGATCTCCAGCTTGACTTCCTTGGTGAGGCTCATGCAACTCCTCCTGATAGACGACTCCGCAATCCCCGCCCCGCGTGAAGGAAGGAACACGCCGGGGCCGCGACTGCGGCTCCGAGAAGGGTAGCAGCGATGGTGCGCTGGATCGTCCGGACGCTGGCCATCCTCGTGATGGTCGCCATCGCGCTCGTCGTGCTCGACTTCGCCGAGGTCCTCGTCACCTTCCGCCCCGACGACTCCGAGGCGATGGCGGACACCATCCCCGCGTGCGACGGCCGCGTAATGGCAGAGGGACTCACCTATCGCATTCGCGACCCGCGAGAGGACGACGTCGTCGCCGTGCATGCGGCCGAGACCGACGCGGGCGAGATCATCCCCGACGCGGACGCCACCGAGCGGACGCTCGTGCTCCGCGTCGTCGCGGGGCCAGGCGACGTGATCGAAGGACGCGACGGCACGGTCTTCGTCAACGACATCAAGCTCGACGACATCACGACGAAGCCGTTCCCCAAGGTCACCGTCCCCAACGAGCAGTACTTCCTGCTCGGCGACAACCGTGACGCGGCGATCGACAGCCGAACCTTCGGTCCGGTGCTCGGCAACACCATCTTCGCGCGCGTGTTCGTCGTCGCCTGGCCGCTGCGCGACCTCACCTTCCGCCTCGCGCAGAGCTCGGGTGCTCCGCCCGGCCCCATTCCCTGCGGCTGACTTCTCGGCCGCGGTCACCGCGCTTGTAACAGCTTGTAACTTGGGGCCATGACGGCCGGCGTGGCAGCAGGACACCCGGCGACCGCCCTCGTCGGCTCCCAGGTTCTCGAAGATGGAGGAACCGCGGCGGACGCTGTCGTCGCGATGGCGCTCGCCTCGTGCGTCGCCGAGACGGTCTACAGCGGTCTCCTCGCCGGCTGTCACGCGATCGTGTTCGACGGAGCCAGGGTCGTGAACCTCGACGGCTTCGCCGCAGTCCCTTCGGGCGAGGGTGAACTCGTCGAGCTGGCAATCCCGTTCGGTGACGAGCTCGTCGTGTACTCGATCGGTGCTGCCTCCTGCGCGGTCCCGGGACTGCCGGCCGCGCTCGGCGAGCTCTGGGAGCGGCTCGGCCGCCTACCCTGGGCTCGACTGTGCGAGCCGGCGCTCGATCTCGCCCGTGCAGGCGTCGTGCTCCCCGAGATGCACGAGCGCTCGCTCGAGATGCTCGGCGAGCTCTACGCCCTCGAACGCGGCGGGGAGCTCTTCGTGAGGGACGGTCGCCTCCTTCGCGAAGGCGAGCTCCTCGTCCAGCCGGGCCTCGTCGAGGCGCTCGAGGCGCTCTCGGAAGAGGGCGCGGTCAGCGTCTACCGCGGATCGCTCGCCGAGGCGCTCGTGCGTATGGACGGCGTCGTCTTCGACGCGGACGACCTCGCGGGCTATCGCGCGGCGTGGCGTGACCCCGTCATCGTCGGGTGTTACGGGAGACGGGTGGCGACGCGCGGCGGGCTCTCCGGCGTCCCGGAGATCCTCCCGCGGCTCCCGCGGCTCGCGAGCCTCTCGGAGTCGGAGCGCGTCCTCGCGCTCGTCGAGGCTCTCGAGACGGACACCAAGGGCGGCGAGCACACGACGAACATGGTGGCGGTCGACGAGCAAGGGCGCGCATGCGCTCTCACGCACTCGCTCGGCGTGGGCGCTGGAGTCTGGCTCCCCGGATACGACGTGCAGCTGAACAACCTGCTCGGCGAGTCCGACATCGCCTCCGGCGAGCCGTTGCCGGGCAACCACCTCGAAAGCCGGATGGCGCCGTCGCTCGCGTTCGACGCGACCGGCCTCGAGCTCGCTCTCGGGTCGGCCGGCGCGACCCGGCTGCGAACCGCGCTCGCCACCGTCCTCGCCGCGATCCTGGACGAAGGCTTCGACGCGGAGACGGCCGTCGGACTGCCGCGGGTCCACCCGACGGCGGAGCTCGTCGATGCGGAGCCGGGAGTGGACGAGGCGGCGCTCGCCGAGCTCGAATCGCGTGGGCGGACGGTGAGGCGCTGGGACCGGTTCCACCACTACTTCGGCGGCGTCAGCTGCGTCGGGCGGGCTGGCGCCGCAGGCGATCCGCGCCGAAGCGGCGCGGCCATCCTCATGTGACTACGTCAGCAGGAGCTTGTCGATGCGTCGCGAGGCGATGAACATCCCGACCAGCCCCATCGTCACGAGATAGGCGACGTTGACGAGCTGGAACGCGCCGACGGTTCCGGTCGTCAGCGACCGCACGAGCTCGATGCCGTGGTACAGCGGGAGACAGCGCACGACCCACTCGAGCAGGGCCGGATACACCGAGATCGGATAGAAGGTCGCCGAGAACAGGAACATCGGGAGCATTACGAGCTGGACGAGGTCAAAGTCCTGCCAGCTCCGCATCCAGGTGACCGCGGCGATCCCCGCTCCCGCGAATCCGAAGCCGATGACGAAGCACGCCGGCAGGGCGAGCAGGGCCCACCACGAGTCGACGAGGCCGAGCAGCGTGATCACGAGGAGAAACGCGGCCGAGTAGATGAGCGCGCGACAGACGGCCCACATCGTCTCCCCGGACGCGACGTCCTTCGGGCCGACCGGGGTCGAGAGGATCGACTCGTACACCTTGCCGTAACGGAGCTTCCAGAAGACGTTCGTCGCGTCGTAGAAGGCGCCGTTCATCGCCGACGCCGCGAGGAGCGCAGGCGCGACGAACGCCGCGTACTCGATTGTCTGACCCCCGACGGACACCGTGACGTCGCGGACGTCCTGCAAGGGATAGACGAAGAAGAAGAGGTAGAAGAGCGGCTCGAAGAATCCCGAGAAGAGGATCAGCCAGGTCCGTCGGTAGACCAGGACGTTCCGCTCGACGATCAGCAGGCCGCCGACGCGGGGCAGCGACGGCGACGTCAGGCGTGCGCGGGCGACGAGCTCGGTCATACGACGAGCCTCCGACCGTACGAGAAGAGCGCGAGGGCGAGCCCCGCTCCGACGAACGCAAGCAGGTACGCGGCATGGGCCAGCGCAAGCCAGGTGGCGACGTCGCCGAGCACCAGCATCCGGCAGAGGTCGACCCCGTGCCAGAGCGGCGTCAGGTAGGCGATCACCTCGAGCGGCGCGGGCAGCCGGTCGATCGGGAAGAACGTCCCCGAGAACAGGAACATCGGGAGGATCACGAAGCGGAAGATGGCGACGAAGGAGGCCTCGTTGTCCGTGTGTGCCGCCCAGGCTGCGATGAACGTCGAGTACGCGAGCCCGACCAGGACCGCGACCGGGATCGCGAGGACACCGAGCGGCGTTGCGACCGCCCCGAAGGCGGCGATGACGACGAAGTAGACGGTCGCGGTCATCAGCATCCGGGACGCGATGAAGCTCTGCTGCGCGAGCGCGACGTCACGGACGCGAAGGGGAGTCGCGAGCATCGCGTGGTACTGGCGCGTCCACTTGATGGCGGAGAGGACCGGCCAGCTCGCCTCGAAGGAAGCCAGCTGCATCGCCGTCGCCGCGAGGAGCCCGGGCGCGACGAACTCGAAGTAGTCGTACGTGTTCCCGCGGAACGTGATGTCGCCGAGGAACGCGCCCATCCCGACGCCGAGCGCAAGCAGGTAGACGACGGGCGTGACGACGCTCGAGATGAGCGTCGCGCGCCAGACGCGCCGGTACTGGGCGAAGAAGAACTCGAACGGCCGGCCGACGAGCGCAAGCGAACTCATCGGCCGGTCTCCGGCCGATGACCGTTGAGGGGCGTGGGGAACCGGGAGGTTCCCCACACTTTCAAGAACAAGGGGGCTTCGCAGGAGGAAACATGGTTTCCGTCTGTCCGATTCCTGGCGAACGCGAGCCGAAGGCGAGCGTTGCTCATTCGATGAGGCTCCGGCCCGTGAGGTGCAGGAAGACGTCCTCGAGCGTGCTGCGACGCACGAGCACGCTCTCCGGAACGAGTCCTCGCTCGTGCAGCTCGTGGGAGGCGGCGTCGCCGTCGTCCGTATAGAGGAGCACGCGATCGGGAAGCGACTCGACGCGGCTCACGAGGCCGTCGGTCCAGTACCCGAAGTCGTCAGGCTTCTGCGAGTCGTCGAAGCGCAGCTCCACGACCTCGCGCGTGGAGTAGTGCTCGATGAGCTGCCGGGGCGAGCCCTCTGCGACGATCTTGCCCTTGTCCATGACGACGAGCCGGTCGCACAGCTGTTCCGCCTCGTCCATGTAGTGCGTTGTCAGGAGCAGGGTCACGCCCTGGCGCTTGAGCCGATAGAGGCGGTCCCAGACGACGTGGCGCGCCTGCGGGTCCAGCCCTGTGGTCGGCTCGTCGAGGAGAAGCACCTCGGGCTCGTTGATAAGGGACCTCGCGATGGTGAGACGCCGCTTCATCCCGCCCGAGAGCGGCTCGACGCGGTCGTTCGCGCGCTCGGTCAGCTCGACGAACTCGAGGAGCTCGTCGGCGCGCGGGCCGAGCTCCTTGCGGGACAGCCCGAAGTAGCGCCCGTAGATGACGACGTTCTCGCGCACCGTCAGCTCCATGTCGAGCGTGTCGAGCTGAGGAACGACGCCGAGGCGGCCGCGGATCTTCACGCCGTCGCGGGCCGGATCGAGCCCGAAGACGCTCAGCGTGCCGGCCGATACCGGCGAGACGCACCCGATCATGCGCATGGTTGACGTCTTCCCGGCTCCGTTCGGGCCGAGGAAGCCGAACGCCTCCCCGCGCTGGAGGTCGAAGTCGATCTCGTCCACGGCCACGAAATCGCCGAACCGTTTCACGAGACCGCGCGCCTGGATGAGCGGATGCCCGTTCTGGCTCACGGGTTCAACGTTAGTTGTCGAGTCGCGGCCTCCGCGCGCGCTCGGCCGCCTCGACATCGCGGGCGATCTGCTCGACGAGAGCCGCCTCGCTCTCGAACACCGCCTCGTCGCGGAGCCGTTCCCAGAGCTCGACGACGAGCCGTCGTCCATACAGGTCGCCCTCGAAGTCGAGCAGGTACGGCTCGATCCTCCGCTCCATGCCCCCGTAGTGCGGGTTCGTGCCGATCGAGACGGCAGCCCGGTGCCCGAGCCCGAAGCCCGCGTAGATCCCATACCGCGGACAGGCGAGGTCGGGCTCGAGGCGGAGGTTCGCGGTCGGGTAGCCGAGCGTCCCACCACGTTGGTCTCCGGCGACGACGACGCCGTCGAGCTCGAACGGCCGACCGAGCATGTGCGCCGCGGCGACGACGTCACCGTCCCCAAGCGCCGTCCGGATCGCGGTCGACGAGACACCAGGCACCTCCGGCACGACGAGGACTGCGAACCCGAGCCGCTCGAGGAGCGCGAGATCGCCCGAGCGGCGGACGCCGAAGCGGAAGTCCGCTCCCGCCACCACGACCTCGACCCCGAATGCGCGGAGGTAGCGCTCCGCGAAGTGCTCGGGCGTGAGCTGCTGGAGCTCGGGCGTGAACGCCGCGACGAGGATGTCCTCGATGCCCGCGTCCTGGATCAGCTCGACCCGCCGCTCGAGCGTCGTGAGCAGCTCGACCTTGTTGCCGAGCGCGATGCGCGGGTGCGGGTCGAACGTGACGATTGTCGGCACGAGGCCCGTCTCGCGCACCGCGTCGAACACGGCGCGATGGCCGCGATGCACGCCGTCGAAGCTGCCGACGGCGACCGCCCGTGCTCGTCGCTCGAGCTGCGTCGGACTGCTCGCGACCGTCACGAGAGCCTCGCGAGCGCCGCTTCCGGCTCGATGATCCGGTCGGGATCCGCCTCGTCCACGTGGAACGGACCCACCTCCGTCCTGCGCAGGGAGGCGCAATGACCGCCGAGTGCGTCCGCGATCGCGCGAACGTACGTCCCCGAGGAGACGAGCAGCTCGAGACGCGCGACGCCCTCCTCGTACGCGTCGAGGCGGAGCTCGTGCACGTGCATTGTGCGAACGGGCATCGCGACTGCGACGCCGCGGCGGTGCAGCGCGTACGCACGCGTTCCGCCGATCTTCACCGCCGACGCCGCCGGGATCGGGAGATCGACGGCGCCGCGCAGCCCCCCGAGCTCCGCGACCAGCGCCTGCTCGTCGGGCGGCTCGCGCTCGTCCGCCCGCTCGCCCTCGACGTCGCCGGTCGTCGTGCGCGCCCTGAGATCGATGGCGGTCGAGTACCGCTTCGGCAATCCCACGAACCGGGGCTGGAGGCGCGTCGCAGCCCCGGAGAGGAGCAGCAGGAGACCGGTCGCGAACGGGTCGAGCGTGCCTGCGTGGCCGGTTCGGGCCTTCGTACGGCGACGTGTCGCGGCGACGATCGCGAACGACGTCGGCCCAGCCGGCTTGTCGACGAGGATGATTCCGCTCGGGCGGAGCGCGCGCGGCGGCGACACGCTACCGCTCCGCCGCCGCTCCGACCTGCGCGGAGACCTCCCGCACGATGAACGAGGTGAGCTCCTCCACGGAGAGGTCGCTCGAAAAGCCGGCGGCCTCGCGGTGCCCTCCCCCGCCCGACTTGCGTGCGATCGCACTCACGTCGACCTCGTCGACGGACGAGCGCAGCGACACCTTGCGCGCCGGGCCGCCGTCACGCGGTGGCTCGCGGATGAGCGCAGACACGGCGGAGCCCTCCACGGAGCGGAGCACGTCGATGATCCCCTCGGAGTACGGCTCGGTCGCACCGACCGCCTCGAAGTCGTCGCGGAGGAGATGCGAGACAACAATCTCCCCTCCCTCGAGCACGCGCGCGCGCTCGAGCGCCCGCGCGAGCAGCTTGAGCTTGGCGAACTGGACGTTCTCATAGACGCCCTGGAAGACGCGATTGACGTCCGCGCCCGCCTCGACGAGGTCGGCCGCGAGCCGCAGCGCCTTCGGGGTCGTGTTCGCATACTGGAACCGCCCCGTATCCGTCACGAGGGCGATGTACAGGGCCTCTGCGATCTCCGGAGTGATGACGACGCCGAGCTCGTGGAACACGTCGGCGAGCACCTCACCTGTCGATGATGCGTCGGAGACGACGAGGTCGACGTCGCCGAAGCGAGGGTTGTCGTGATGGTGGTCGATGTTGACCGTGAAGGAAGCCGCGTCGACGAGCCCGGGTTCCGCACCGACCCTGCCCACGCTCGCACAGTCGACGGCGACGAGCACCCGCTCGCCGAGATCGGCCGGTCGCTGCCGAACGAGACCGCGCTTCACGAGCTCGAGGAACCGGTACTCGCCTGGAAGCGGCGCCGGACCACCGAGGAACATGACCACGTCCTTGCCGAGCCCCGCGAGCGCGAGCCCTGTCGCGAGAAGGGATCCGAGGGCGTCGCCGTCGGGCGCCTCGTGCGACGTGACGACGAAGCGCTCGTTGTCGCGGAGGGCGGCGACGACCGCCTGCATGTCAGCCTGGGTCGACATCGGGCTCCGACGGGGCAAGCTCGTCGATCATCTTCGTGAGCCGCACGCCCCGCTCGATCGCGGGATCGTATTCGAACGTCAGGACCGGTGTCCGCCGTGTCCCGAGCTCGCGCGCGAGCTGCGCCTGGAGCACGCCGTGCGCCGACTGGAGCCCCTGGAGCGTCCGCTCCTGCTCCTGCTTGGTCCCGAGCACGCTCACGAAGACGGTCGCCTGCGAGAGGTCCTTCGTCGTCCGCACGCCCGTGACCGTGACGAAGCCGATCCGTGGGTCCTTCAGCAAGGGGACCGCATCGGACAGGACCTTGCGGACCACTTCGTTGACCTTGCGCCGCCGCTCAGCGCTCGCCAGGGACGACCACCTCCCGGTCGGCGCGTAGCAGGTCGTACCCCTGCGAACCGAGGTAGCGCTCGATTGCGTCGAGGAGGTTCTGGAGCTCGCCGTGCTCACGCGTCGCGCACGCGACCGCGAGCGTCGACCGTTGCCTAAGGTCATGGTGGTCGACCTCGGCCACGGAGGCGCCGAAGCGCTCGTGGAGCTGTGCCTTCGCCGACTTCACGTACTTCCGCTTGCCCTTCAGCGACCCGGAC
Organism: Gaiellaceae bacterium; assembly: GCA_036257855.1. Classification (GTDB taxonomy): domain Bacteria; phylum Actinomycetota; class Thermoleophilia; order Gaiellales; family Gaiellaceae; genus GMQP-bins7. The sequence goes on from DATAET010000163.1 coordinate 8,894, forward strand.
TCGGGGAAATGGAGCTCCACGGTCAGGATGCCGACGTAGCCGGTCGCCACGGCAGCGGTGTTACTCGTCGTCTGCGGCTGCGGGCTGCGCTGCGGCCACCGGCGCCTCGTCGAGGTCCGTCCGCTCGACCTCGCGAGTCTCGTACACCTCGAGCACGTCGCCTTCCTTCACGTCGTTGAAGCCGTCGAGGAGGATGCCGCACTCGAAGCCCTCGCTGACCTCGCGCGCGTCGTCCTTGAAGCGCTTGAGTTGCGCGATGGACGTCTCATAGATGACCGTGCCGTCGCGGATGACGCGCACCTGCGCGCCGCGTCGCACGACCCCGGACGTGACCATGCACCCGGCGATCGTGCCCAGTCGCGAGACGCGGAAGAGCGCGCGCACCTCGGCTTCGCCGAGCGTCTCCTCGGTCTCGACGGGCGACAGCATCCCGAGGAGTGCCTGCTGGATGTCCTCGGTGAGCTGGTAGATGACGCGGTACGTCCGGATGTCGACGCCCTCGCGCTCGGCGAGCACTCGCGCGTCCGCACTCGGCCGCACGTTGAAGCCGACGACGAGCGCGTCCGATGCGGACGCGAGGTTCACGTCGTTCTCGGTGATGCCTCCGACGCCCGTGTGGATAACGTTCACCCGCACTTCCGAATGCTGGATCTTCTGGATCTCGCCGAGCAACGCCTCGACCGACCCCTGCACGTCCCCCTTGAGGACGATGTTGAGGTCCTGCACCTCGCCGGCCTGGAGATCGGCGTGAAGCGTCTCGAGGGACACGCGGCGGCGGGTCCGTTGCGCGAGCTGCTCGCGGCGCAGGCGCTCCGCACGCACGTTCGCGAGGTGTTTCGCCTGGCGCTCGTGCTCGACGACCCGGACGAACTCGCCGGCCACGGGAGGATGGTCGAACCCGAGGACCTCGACCGGGTCCCCCGGCTTGGCGTCCTGCACCTTCTCTCCGCGGTAGTCGTAGAGCGCACGCACCTTGCCCGATGCGTCCCCGGCCACGGCGGCATCTCCGACGTGCAGCGTTCCTCGGTGCACCAGCACGGTCGCGACGGGCCCGCGCCCCACGTCGAGGCGTGACTCGATGACGACTCCCGACGCCTCCGCGTCGGGATTCGCGCGCAGGTCGAGCTCTGCGTCGGCGACGAGCAGGATCTTCTCGAGCAGGTCGTCGAGGTTCTCCTTCTGCTTGGCCGACACGGCCGAGAACTGTGTCGTGCCGCCCCAGTCCTCCGGCTGCAGGCCCTCCGCGGCAAGCTCGCTCTTCACGCGGTCCACGTTCGCGTCGGGCACGTCCATCTTGTTGACCGCGACGACGATCGGAACCTCGGCCGCACGGGCGTGCGAGATCGACTCCTTGGTCTGCGGCATCACGCCGTCGTCTGCGGCCACGACGAGGACGGCGATGTCCGTCACCTTCGCACCTCGCGCGCGCATCGCGGTGAAGGCCTCGTGGCCGGGGGTGTCGAGGAAGGTGATGCGCCGTCCGTCGACCTCCGCCTGGTACGCGCCGATGTGCTGCGTGATCCCGCCCGCTTCGGTCTCGACGACCGAGGCTTCGCGGATCGCATCCAGCAGCGTCGTCTTCCCGTGGTCGACGTGGCCCATGATCGTGACGACCGGCGGTCGCGGCGCGAGGTCGGAATCTTCGTCGTCGAAGGCAGCAGGCTCGAGTTCTTCCTCGGCAGCGTGCTTGATCGTGATCTCACGCTCGAGCTCCGAGCCGATCAGCTCGACCTCCTCGTCTGACAGCGACTGCGTAGCCGTCCGCATCTGCCCGAGGCCCATCAGAATCTTGATGAGCTCGGGCATCGGGACGCCGAGAGCCTGGGACAGGTCCTTGACGGTGACGCCCGACTCGACCGTGACCGGCCCGGACGGGGGCGGCGCGGGTGCCTGGCGAGGCTGAGGCGGGGCGCTCGACCGGTCGCGGGCCTGGCGACCGGCGCTGCGGCCGCCCCCGCCCTCGATGACGACACGCCGCTTGCGCCCGCCGGGGCCTCCGCGGGGGCGAATGGGGCGATTCGGTCCTTTGCGTCCGTCAGCCATGTGTGATCAGTCTAGAACCGCGCGGGCTCACGCCCCCTCGCGGGCCTCCTCCTCGCCTGCCTCGACTACGTCCTCAACCGCGGCCACTGCCTCGAACTCCTCGCTCTCGACCTCGGGCTCCGACGCGTCCGCGACCGCCTCTGCGACGGCGATCTCCTCGACGACCTCGTCGGCCAGCTCCTCCTCGGCGGTCTCGGCCTCGGCCGGCGCCACTGCCGCGAGCGCCTGGTGCGCCGGGACTCCGCAGTAGCGCGAGCCGGGGAGCGCCGTGTTCGGGCAGCGCTTGCCGTTCGAGAGGATCGCCGCGCAGCGGCCGGAGAACTCCTCGCCGTCCTCGGAGCCGCCGGCGAACGCGAGCTCCGCCTCGGCTTGAGCGAACTCCTGCTCGGACTGGATGTCGATCTTCCAGCCGGTGAGGCGCGTCGCGAGGCGGGCGTTCAGACCCTCTTTGCCGATCGCGAGGGCGAGCTGGTCGTTCGGCACGATCACGGTCGCCTCGCGCGTCTCGTCGTCGATGTACACCTCGCGCACGCGCGCGGGCGAGAGCGCCTTCGCGACGAAGCGCGCCGGCTCCGTGTTCCACGGGATGATGTCGATCTTCTCTCCGCGGAGCTCCGAGACGACCATCCGCACGCGCGAGCCGCGCGGACCGACGCAGGCACCGACGGGGTCCACACCCTGCATGTGCGACTCGACCGCGATCTTCGAGCGGTACCCCGGCTCGCGGGCGACTCCGCGGATCTCGACCAGGCCGTCCGCGATCTCGGGAACCTCGAGCTCGAAGAGAGCACGGATTAGCTCGGGGTCGCGCCTCGACAGGATCACCTGCGGGCCCTTCGTCCCCGAGCGCACCTCGGCGATGACCGCCTTGATGCGGCTCCC
>DATAET010000164.1:0-10045 GCA_036257855.1 Gaiellaceae bacterium
TTATGGAGGAGACAGTGAGCCACAACGACGTTCGCGACGTGATCGTCATCGGCGGCGGCCCCGCCGGCTACACCGCGGCGCTCTACGCGGCGCGCGCGAACATGCACCCGCTCGTGATCGAAGGCTTCCAGTGGGGAGGCCAGCTCATGATCACGAGCGACGTGGAGAACTACCCCGGGTACCCGGACGGCGTCATGGGCCCGGAGATGATGGCGGACTTCCGCCGCCAGGCCGAGCGCTTCGGTGCGGAGTTCGTGAGCGACGACGTCACGCGCGTCGACTTCTCGGAGCGCCCCTTCCGCGTCTACACGGGCGACGAGGAGCACCGCGCCGACTCGGTCATCGTCGCCACCGGGGCGAGTGCGCGGCAGCTCGGCTTGCCGTCCGAACGGACGCTTCAGGGCCGCGGTGTGTCGTACTGCGCGACGTGCGACGGTGCCTTCTTCCGCGACAAGGTCGTGGTCGTCGTCGGAGGCGGGGACTCGGCGATGGAGGAAGCGACGTTCCTCACGCGCTTCGCGAAGAAGGTCGTGATCGTCCACCGGCGCGACGAGTTCCGCGCGTCGCCGATCATGGTCGACAGGGCCCGCGAGAACGACAAGGTCGAGTTCGTCTTGAACGCAGTGGTCGAGGAGGTAATCGGCGAGGGGAACGGGCGCGTCACGGGACTGAAGCTGCGTGACACCGTCACGGACGAGCTCACCGAGATCGAAGCGGACGGGCTGTTCGTCGCCGTGGGTCACGACCCGAACACCGGGCTCTTCCTCGACTGGCTCGACCACGACGACCAGGGGTACCTCGTCACGGAGCCACGGTCCACCCGAACGAACGTCCCCGGCGTCTTCGCCGCAGGGGACGTCCAGGACCACATCTACCGACAGGCCGTGACCGCCGCGGGCTCGGGCACGATGGCCGCTCTCGACGCGCAGCGCTGGCTCGAGGAGCAGCGCCACCGCCCTAGCCTGGCCGCAGCTCCGGCCTGACGGTTGCAGCGTCCGATTGCGGGCCTAGTCTCGCAGCACCATGCCCGAGTGGCGCGATCTCCTCGACCCGGGCCGCGATGAGCTCCTGAGCGCACTTCCCGTGCGGGTCGATCCCGACGAGCTCGAGGCCATGCTCGCGGAGCCGCTAGAGCGACCTCGACCGCGTCTCGAAGGCCACGCGGACTACGTCTTCGGCGTTCTCGTCGCGATGGCGCCCGGGCAGGAGGGTGGTACGCTCGAGAACAGGGAGATCGACTTCGTGGCGACGACGGAGCGTCTCGTCACGGTACGGAAGACACCGGCTCACGGAACGCCGTGGCAGCCCGAGTGCCTGGTGGCGGTGGCCGACGCCCCTGTCGGCGAGCTCGTCTTTCGCCTCGTCGACGACGTCGCCCAATCGTATCTCGAGGTCGTCGACGATGCTGACGCCGCGATCGACGAGCTCGAGGAGCACATCGACGAATGGCCCAGCGTGCGCGTCCGCAGGCGGATCTCCACTCTCCGCCACGAGCTGATCCTCGCACGCCGGACCGTCGGAGCCACACGTGCGAAGGTGCGACGAATCACGGACAAGCGGCTCGACATCGCAGGCGAGACGCTGTTTCCGGAGGACGTCGAACGCCTCTTCGCCGACACGTACGAGACGCTCTTCCGCGCAGGCGAGGAGCTCGACGTCTCTCGTGAGCTCCTGTCCAGCTCCCGCGACTACCACCAGGCGCTGATCGCCGAGAACCAGAACGAAGTCGGCAAGAAGCTCACGGTGATCGCGTCGCTCGTGCTCGTGCCGTCGTTCGTGGTCGGCTTCTACGGCCAGAACTTCGCAAGCGAGTTCGACCGTGGCTTCTGGAACCTCGGCATGTCGACGGGTCTGATCCTCGTCTCGACGGTGATCCAGCTCGCCATCTTCCGCTGGCGCCGCTGGATCTGAGCTCGTGGGCAACGAGGCCGCTGGATCTGAGCTCGTGGGCAACGAGGCCGTCGGGCCGCTCCCTCTCGATGTCGACGCGTGGGACGCATGGAGCCCGGCGGAGGCGCAGCGGCATCTCGATGGCGTCGATACGGCGTGGTACGTGGCGGTCGGGTGGGCGCTCGACCTGTTCCTGGGGCGGCCGACGCGTGCGCACCAGGATCTCGAGATCGGCGTCCCGGCGGACCGCTTCGGCGAGGTGCGGGCAGCGCTTGACGACCTGGAGTTCGTGGTCATCGGCGAGGGGCAGGCGTGGCCGATCGCGGAGTCCACGCTGGCTGCACATCGCCACACGTGGGGGCGCGAGCGTAGCGGCGGCCCGTGGCGCATCGACGTCTTCCGCGAGCCATGGAAGGGCGACGAGTGGACCTACGACAGGAATCGACGAATCCGTATGCCTGCGGAGGACCTCATCTCATACACGGTCGAAGGGATCCCGTTCGCGCGGCCCGAAGTCGTGCTGCTGCTGAAGGCGAGGGCGCCGCGCGCGAAGGACGCGACGGACTTCGCGACGGTGCTCCCGCACCTGAACGCCGACCAGCGCCGGCGGCTCCATGATGCGCTGACGCTCGTTCACCCCGGGCACCCGTGGCTGGAGGCGCTGGCGGGCTAGCGCGCAAGCCGGCTCGAGGGGCACAGGTCTTCGATGACGCAGTCCTCGCAGCGCGGGCTCCGTGCATGGCAAACGCGGCGGCCGTGCCAGATGAGGAGATGGGGGAAGCGCGCCCAGTCGGCGCGCGGCACGACACGCTGCAGGTCACGCTCGATCCTGACCGGATCCTCGTTCCGTGTCAGCCCGAGTCGCTGCGAAAGCCGCCGTACGTGCGTGTCGACGACGATGCCCTGTGCGTGTCCGAGCTCGGATGCGACGACGTTCGCGGTCTTCCGGGCGACGCCGGGCAGCCCGACGAGCTCGGAGAGCGTCCGCGGTACCTCGCCGTCGAACTCCTCGAGGAGCACACGCATCGTGCCGCGGATCGCCTTGGCCTTCTGCCGGAAGAACCCCGTCGGGTAGATGTCGCGTTCGAGCTCCTCAGCAGGTACCGAGAGGTAGTCCTCGGGCTTCCGGTACTTCTCGAAGAGCGCCGGCGTGACGCGGTTCACGTTCACGTCAGTCGTCTGCGCGGAGAGCATCACGGAGACGAGGAGCTCGAGGTCGGTGCGGAAGCGCAGCGCGATCTCGGCATCGGCGTGCTCCGCCGCCAGGCGCTCGATGATCGGGCCGATCCGCTCGCGCCGCCGGCCGAGGCCGCGCAGACGCGCCTCGCCGACGTAGCTACGCGCCACGAAGCGACTCGAAGTACGCCGTCGTCTCGTCGGAGCTCGGAGGATCGATGAGGACCGTGAGAAGCTCTTCCCGGATCGGCGCTGACAGCTCCCGAACCGCCTCAACCGTCGAAGCCGCGTCGTACGTCGTTCTTCTGAAGTCGACGCTCGGCCCGAGAAGCGCCCAGAACGCACCCGGCTGGCCCTCGTACGGCATCCCGATGCTCCCGGGATTCACCACTCGCAGGCCGCCTACGAGCGCGCGGTCGTACTGCATGTGTGTATGCCCGCAGACGAGCACGTCTGCCTGTACGGGCCCAAGCAGCTCGACGAGCTCGTCCTCGGGGGTGATGCGCGTGTAGATCGGCTCGTCGGATGTCGGAGTCGAGTGGCAGACGAGCACGCGGCCGAGGCCGTCGACGTCGAACTCGAGCGTGAGCGGCCAGGACGCGGCGGCGGCAAGCCGCTCCTCCCCGAGGAGATCGGCACACCAGACGGCGAGCGGGCCGTACCGCGCGCTGCGCTGCAGGACCTCCTGATCGGCGTTTCCGCGCACCACACGTGCATCGAGAGCCGCGATCGCGTCGAGCACCTCCACGGGCCACGGGCCCGAGATGGTGTCCCCGGCGACGACGACCTCCTCGACCTCCTCGCGTTCGAGGTCGGAGAGCACCGCTCGGAGCGCGGGCAGGTTGCCGTGGATGTCGCTGAGGACGGCGACTCGCACGCGCCGAGGCTAGCGCGCGAGCACGAGGCGCGGACCGGCGCAGAGGAGATCTAGCGCGGGGCAATCCGAGCACGCGAACTCGCTCGGCCTCGGGCTGAACTCGCCGGCTCGGATCCGGGCGATGGCGCCGGAGAGCTCGTGCTCGAGCGCGTCGATATCGCCGCGCGTGAACCTCGACGAGACGACGTCGTCCGGCAGTTCCAGGAACTGATAGGCAACCTCGACCTCGCTCGCGCCCGCGCGGAGGCAGACGAGCGCGTAGACGAGCCGCTGCACGGTGTACTCCGCCTCGATGATCTCCCTGGGCGCACGGCCCTCGAGCGCGTTCGACTTGTAGTCGATCACGAGCGCCTGCTCGCCTTCCTGCCAGAGGACGTCGAGCCTCCCGCGAATGACGACGCCGTCGTGCTCGAACGTGAACGGCGTCTCAGGGCGGGCGCCGCGAAGCTGTGCGACACGTCGTGCGAGCTCCGAGGCGCAGTAGGCGTCGACGAGCTGTGCGATCCGGTCGAGCTCCTCGGCGGCGACTTTCGGGTACCACGACCGGACGGTGCGGTCGAGCTCGTCGCGTGGCGGCGTGGTCGGGTCGTCGAGCGGCACGAGCTCGAGCAGGCGGTGGACGGCGTCGCCGATCTCCGTGGCCGCCAGAGCGCCAACCACCCCCGCGTCGCCGAGGACAGCGCGGCGCGGCGAGAGGCCGAGCACCCGCTCCGCGAAGTAGCGGTACGAGCAGCGCTCGAAGAGCGCGAGCGCGCTGTACGACAGTCGACGAACGTCGTGCACGGGCGGAGGCGGGATGTCCGCGAGCCGCGGGAGCTCGATGCCGAGCCGCGACCGGCCGCGAGGGAGCTCGTCGAAGAGCTGGAGCTGCTGCTCCTCGATGCTGTCGTCGTCCTCGACGGCCGCGGGCGGCTCGGGCTCGACGTGGTGTCGAGGGTCGTAGCGGCTCACACCGAGGACGAAGCGCGCATCCTCACGCTCGAGCTCGATCGGAGCGCCGTTCGCCGACGCGACCAGCTCGTGCGCGCCGAGACGGTCGAGTACCCAGCCGATCGGGGTGGAGCGATCCGCCGCCCGCGCGGGGTCGATCGCACCGGAGACGATGAGGCGGTCGACTGCACGGGTCATCGCGACGTAGTACAGGCGAAGCCGCTCGGCGCGCTCCTGGTCGCGCTCGGCGTCACGCACCTCCTCGAAGTCGAAGACGGGCTCGCGCTCGCCCCTCGTCGGATGCACCATGCGGAACCCGAAGCGCCCGTCGGACAAGGCCACGATCTCGTCGGGCCCGCGCGGGCCGCCGACGTCGCGCCCGGCGTCGGCCACGATCACGACCCTGAACTCGAGGCCCTTGGCGGCATGGATCGTGAGGAGTCGGACGGCGCCTCCCCCTTCCTCCTGGGCGACGGCCTCGAGCTCTCGCGTCCCAACGGCCTCCTGCTCGCGCACGAAGCGCACGAAGCCGGCGAGGTCGGCGCCACGAATCGACTCGTAGCCGCGCGCGAGGCGGCCGAGCTTGCGGAGGTTCGCGAACCGCCGCGTGCCGTCCCAGCGGGCGAGGACGGCGAGGTCGTAGTCGTGCTCCGACACGATCCGCTCGCAGAGGGCCTCGAGCCCGAGCCGAGACGATGCCCGAACCAGCCGTTCGTACCGCTGGAGGAACGCGCGCAACAGGCGCTCGTCACCGGGCGCGAGGCCCTCCGGAAGGGATCTCTCGAGCCCCGTGAAGAGCGGCCGCCGAGGGGCGTTGCGGCGAAGAAGGACGAGCGCGTCGTTCGAGACGCCGACGAACGGCGAGGCGAGGACGGTCGCGAGGGCAACGTCGTCGTAGCGGTTGTGGAGAAGCCGCAGGTATGCGAGAAGGTCGACGACCTGCTGCTGTCCGAAGTAGCCGCGACCGGTCGCCCGGTAGGTCGGGAGGCCCTCCCGCCGGAGGGCCTCCTCGTAGCGCTCGGCGTCGGTGCCCGCCGCGAACAGGACGACGATCTCGCCCGGCTCGGCCTCGCCGGAGTCGACGATCTCCCGTACGCGCTCCGCAATCCGTCTCGCCTCGCCGAGACGCCAGTGCTCGCCGGATTCGGCAAAGCTCGCCTTGTCGGTCACGAGGAGCTCCACCGGGTGACCGAACACCGGGTCGGGGAACTCGGCCGACGCCGCGAGTGGTTGGTACTCGTCTCCGAACTCGTCGCGGAAGAGGTGGTTCACCGCGGCGAGCACCTGCGGTCGCGACCGGTAGTTCCGGCTCAGCGCGAGGAGGCTCTGTGCATTCGAGCGGCGCTCGCGGAAGACCTCGAGGTCGGCGTGCCGGAACCCGTAGATCGACTGGAACTCGTCGCCGACCGTGAAGACCTCCGTGAGGTCGGGATGGGCGACGAGGTCGATCAGATCGCACTGCAACCGATTCGTGTCCTGGAACTCGTCGACCATGACCATGCGGAAACGGAGCTGCAGCTCTTCCCGCACGTCGTCGTCCCCTCGGAGGAGGTCGCGCGCGGCGAGCTGGAGGTCCTCGAAGTCCACAACGGATTCCCGTCGCTTCGCGGCCTCGTACTCGACGCCGAAGCGTTCGAGGAGCTCCTGGAGCAACGCCCGATCGTGCGCAGCGAGCTCCTCGAGCGCGGCCCGCTCCGCGGCTTTGCGTGCTCCCTCGAAGGACGCTGCCCGGGCGCCCCTGCACGCGAAGGCCGAGAGATCGACGAGGCGCTCGGGCGGCGCGCCCGGCGTGAGCACGCGAAGCACCTCGCTCGCGTTGCGGCGCTGCGTCGGGGTGGCCGAAGTGTCGTCCGCCAGCTGCTCGGCCTCGGCGAGCAGCGCTGTCACCGCAGCCGAGACGCTCGGGCGCTCGCCGAGCTCGAGGGCGAGCTCGCGTCCCGCCGAACGCAGCGTCTCGAACACGCTCGTCAGCATGCGACGCAGCCCGTCCGCCCGGTACGTCGCAAGGAGTCGCAACCGCTCCGGGTCCTCGCTCGCGCAGAACGCATCCAGCGCACGCTCGAACGCCTCGCCGCGGAGGACCGCGGCCGGGGCGTCCTCGAGCTCGCGGAAACGCGGGTCGAGCCCGGCGGCGAACGGATACGCGCGCAGGAGGCGACTGCAGAAGCCGTGGATCGTGGAGATCCACGCACCGTCGAGCTCCCGGGCGAGGTCCGGGCGGCCCCGCTCGCGCAGCGCTGTGCGGATGCGGCCTCGAAGCTCGCCCGCCGCCCTCCTCGTATACGTGATGACGAGGATCGACTCCACGTCGACGCCGCGCTCGCAGACGGCACGGACGTAGCGCTCGACGAGAACGGAGGTCTTGCCCGTGCCCGCACCGGCCGAGACGAAGACGGACCCTGGAGTCTCGACCGCGGCCAGCTGCTCCTCGTTCAGCGCGCTCGTTGCTTCGAGGATGGTCATGCCCGCGCCACCCGGCACATCGGCCAAAGGTCACACCATGCCGGGCAGCCGTCGCCCTTCGGGTCATGCCGAACGTCGCCGGCGCGGATGCGGAGCGCGTTCTCCGCGGCGCGGTCACGAGCCGCCTCCACCTGACTCCAGAACGTGTCTTCGTCGAGGTAGTCGTCCCGCGCGAAGCCCGGCAGATCCTCACGGGCGCTGTCGCGCAACATGCCACGCGTGAGCCTCCGCCCGGCCAGGGCGCGGTACACACCGCCGAGTGGCTCGATCCCGACGAGATCTCGCAGCGCGAGGATGTAGAGGGGGATCTGGAGTCGGAGCTCGCGGTCGATGTCGCGCGCCGAGTGGGCCCCCTTCCCGGACTTGTAGTCCTGAACGATCCCCCGCGCGCTGAAGGGGTCGACGTCGATCCGATCGATCTTCCCGGACAGCCAGAGCCCTTCTCCGAGCTCGAGCCCGCGCTGGAGCTCGGGGGCAGCTCGCTCGGACCCGAATGCGACCTCGAGGCGGCGCGGTACGAACGCGACCTGTGACGCCGCCTCGTCGCGCAGGAAGCCCTCGAGGTCGGCGCGCAGCGTGTGCCGCAGCTCCGCACCCTGGAGCTCGGTCAGGTCGAGGCGCACACCCGTCTCGAGCGCCTCGTCGAGGCAGCGATGCACGAGCACGATCGCCGACTCGAGGTTCTCCGTGGTTACGCGCTCGGAGTCGAGCTCGCGCGGCAGCATCGCGTAGAAGCGGTTCAGCGTCGTGTGCATGACCTGGCCGCGGAGGATCGGGTCCGGCTCCGCGTCGATCCTCTTCGGGTCGATGACTCGCTCCATGAGCCACGCCGAGGAGCAGTCGGCGAAACGCTCGAGCTCGGTCGCCGAGAACACCGACTTCGCCGCGAGCGGCCCGAGCGCGGAGGGGTTCCGCAGCTGCGTCGTGCGCGAGAACGCGGCATGAGCGCGGTCGAGCCGCCGCGACCAGTCGTTCGCGGCGGCGAGAGACCCTGCTCCTTCCGGATCCTCGGCGGCCAGGCGCACGAGTGCACGGAGCCGCTCCCGCTCGCTCGGCGCGGACTCGAGGGGCCAGGTCAGAGCCGACAGCGGCCGCCGGCGCGTGGCACGAAGGACGTCTGCCTCGTCGAACAGCGATCGGACGTCGTCCCAGAACGGGCTCGGCTCCCTGGGCACGCCCTCGTCGCTCGCGGCCTCGCGGACGAGAACGAGGCGTCGCGTCGCACGCGTGCACGTCGTGTAGAACAGGTAGCGGTCACGGGCGACGGGGTCGGGTCGCTCGAGCCTGCCCCCGATAGCGCGCCGCAACTCGTCGCCGAGCAGAGGCGACTGTCGTGGCCTACGGGGAAACGCTCCCTCCTCGAGGCCGAGCACGAAGACGGCGTCGAACGTTCGCGTCCGGGCGCGCTCGTGGTCGAGAATCGCGACACGGCCGGCTGCCGGGCTCTCCGGCGGTACCGATGCACGCTCGAGGGCGGCGAGGACCTCCTCGTGCGACGGCGCTCCGTCCTCGCCGAATGCCTGGAGGTCCTCGAGCACGCGCTCGGCCGCGCGGTACGCACGGGCGTCGCGACGTGCGTCGTCTACGACGGGAGGCGACTGGAGGCCCCACGCATTGCGGACGAGCAACCGCAGGACTGCGAGCGCGGCCGTCGCGGGATCCTCGCCGGCCCGGAGCTCCACCAGCGCCGGGACGGGCGCACCGCGCAGCTTCTCGCTCTCCTCCTCGACGCGCTCCGGGTCCGAGACGGCGCGGCCGCGCAGGCGTCCTTCGACGAAGTCCACCGAGCGGCGCTCGAGGCCGGAGAACGGCGAGCGCAGGAACGCGAACAGGTCGCCGCGCGTGCCTCCGCGCCATTCGAAACGGAGCAGAGCGATCAGCGCCCGCCCGAGGGTCGTCTCGACGAGTCGCCGGGAGTGCTCGACCGCAACCGCCACCCGCAACTCACCCAGCGCGGACTCGAGGGGGGCGCCCCAACGCTCGATCGACTCGCAGACGATGGCGATCCGCTCGCCGGCCGTGCCGCCGCGCACGAGCCCGGCGACCTCGCTGGCGACGAGCTCGGCCGTACCGCGCGTCCCCGCCCCTTCGAGGAAGCGGACGGACGCGTCGACCGGTGCGGGGTCGGACGGCCCGTCGACGAACAGCTCCTGCTCGACGTGCGCGAGCGCGGCCGGCGTTGGCCGCGGCGGAGAACGTCGCAGCTCCTCGATCGTCCCCCGCGAGAGCTCCGCGAGCTCGCCGACCGTCCGCTCGAGCGCGGCGAATGCGACGCGGCCGGGCTCGTAGGGGATGGAAACGGTGACGTCGGCCCGCGCCGCGAGCGCCTCCACGAGCGCCCACTCGGCGCCGGTCAGATCCTCGAAGCCGTAGACGAAGACCGGCGCGCCCGACCAGGCAGACAGGTCGCTGCGAAGTCGCTCGACCGCAGCCCTGCGAACGCCGTCGCGATCCGTGCAGCCGAGCCCGGAGAGCTCCTCACGAAACGCGTGGACGAGACGCGAGAGATCACCGTCGAGCGCATCCACGTCCGCGAGCGCCGATTCGAGCTCGCCGATCGTTGCCAGCGCGGTGTCCGCAAAGCCCGGCGTCGCCGCCGAGCGCCCGAGATCGTCGAGCTCGAGCCTGGCGACCGCTCGCCGCACCACGAGCGAGCGCTGCGTCTCGGACGCCTCGGGCACCCCGTCGAGGCGCCCGTCGTTCGCGATC
>DATAET010000165.1:0-5418 GCA_036257855.1 Gaiellaceae bacterium
CTCCTCGCGAGCCCGCCCGGCACGGGGACGAACTACACCGATTTCAGCGCCGCCAACGGCACCACCTACTACTACAAGGTGTCCGCGCTCAACGCGGTCAACGAGGGCCCGCTCTCGACCGAGGCCTCTGCCATGCCGACCGACCTCGCCCCTCCGGTCGAGCCGCTCGCGATCCTCGACACGTTCAACCGGGTGAACGAGAACCCGCTCTCGTTCGCCGGGCGCTGGGGGAGCACGGGGATCATCGGAAACTCGGAGCGCAGCCTCAAGGTCGTCTCGAACCAGTGCGCGAGCGACCGGACGCAGTGGGCGAGCGGGTGGTGGGCGACTCAACTCGGCGTCGACTCCGAGGCGTACGCGACGATCGCGACGCTTCCGGGCAACGGCAACGGCGTGCGCCTGTACGCCCGTCTCCAGACGCCGGGCTCGTCGGCGGTCGACGGCTACGTGCTCCTCTACAACCAGCTGAGCGGGACAGACCAGGTCTTGCTGTACCGGATGACGAACGGCGTGCTCACGCAGCTCGCCTCCGTCAACCGTGAGGTCGCCATCGGCAACACCCTCCTCCTGCGCGCCAAGGGCACAGCGCTGGAGGCCTGGATCAAGTCGGGCTCGACCTGGACGCGCCTGAGCCAGGTGACCGACTCGACCTTCACGGCGGCGGGCTTCGCAGGGCTCGGGATCCGCGGCAAGACCGGCCGCGTGGACGACTTCGGCGCGCGCTAGCTCGTCGGCGCGCCGATCTGGCTCGGCACGGACGGGAGAGCCTCGAGCATGGCGTCCACGACGCCCGGGTCTCCCTCGATGGAGACCGTGCTCGTGTCGCGCTCGACCATGAGGCAGTAGAAGTCCGGCGGGCCCCCGACCACGACCGCGTCGGGGCTCTCGATCGCACCATCCACGATCGCGTCTCCGACGACCGAGGCGAGCTCGTCGCCAATCCGGAACTCGATCGTTCCGGCGATGTTCTTCGGCAGCGCGATGCGCAGGGCGCCGTGAAGCCAGCCTGGCTGGAGGTCGCCTGTCGCAGAGGGCGGTCCGAGCGAGCGGGCGCCCCAGTGCGCGAGGACGTGGAGCACGTCACGCAGCCCCTCGCCGTAGTCCGTGAGCTCGTACACCCACGATGCGGCGGGTGGGTCCAGGCGACGTCGTCGCAGGACGCCACCTTGCTCCAGCGCCTTCAGGCGTGCAGCGAGGATGTTCGTCCCACACCCGTCGAGGCGAGCATGCAAGTCCGAGTAGCGGAGCGGCCCGTCGTGGAGCAGCTCGCGCACCACGAGCAGCGACCAGCGCTCGCCCACGAGATCGAGGGCGTGCGCGATCGGGCAGTACTGCTCGTAGCTCTTCGCCATGGCGGAGGGGATTGTAGCGATCCCGGTGACAAATTGAAAGTAGGCACTTGCGAAGTGCAAGCAAGATCGTGTAGCATCCCCCACCTCACCAAGGACACGAAATGTGGGGGTACCGATGGTAGGCACAGACAGAAAGAAGTGGTTCGCACTCGCGCTCATCCTCGCGGTGCAGTTCATGGTCATCCTCGACGTCGCGATCGTGAACGTCGCGTTGCCGTCGATCCAGCTCGACCTCGGCTTCTCGCAGGAGAACCTGCAGTGGGTCATCAGCGCCTACGCGCTGGTCTTCGGCGGCTTCCTCCTGCTCGGCGGCCGCTCGGCCGACCTGCTCGGCCGGCGGCGCATCTTCATCGTCGGCACGGTCATCTTCACGCTGGGTTCGCTCCTCTGCGGCCTTGCCTGGAGCGAAGCCGCGCTGATCTCGTCACGCGCTTTCCAGGGCTTCGGCGCAGCTCTGATCACGCCGGCCGCACTCTCCATCCTCGTCGCGACCTTCGCCGAAGGCCGTGAGCGCAACATCGCGCTGGGCGCGTGGGGCGCCGTCGGCGGCGTCGGTGCGGCAGCGGGTGTCCTCTTCGGCGGGATCCTCACCGACTACCTGTCGTGGGAGTGGATCTTCTTCGTGAACGTGCCGGTCGGCATCGCCGCGCTGATCCTCGCGCCGTTCCTGCTCTCCGAGAGCCTCGACAAGCACGCTCAGGGCTTCGACATCCCCGGTGCGGTGCTGGTGACCGGCGGCCTCTCGCTGCTCGTCCTCGCCGTGACGCAGGGCCACGGCTGGGGCTGGTCTTCCGGCCGGACGATCGGCGTCTTCGTCGCTTCGGCGCTGCTCCTGTTGGCGTTCATCGGCTGGGAGTCGCGGGTGAAGGATCCGCTCGTGCCCTTCTCGATCTTCCGGCTGCAGACGCTGACGGCGGCGAACATCGTGGGCTTCATCCTCGGCACGGCGCTGTTCGCGATGTTCCTCATGCTCACGCTGTACATGCAGCAGGTGCTCGGGTACTCGCCGCTGAAGACGGGTGTCGGCTACCTCGCGGTGGCCGGGACCGCGATCATCTGGGCGAACGTGGCGGCGGCCGCCGTCACGCGGATCGGCGTGAAGTCGGCCCTGGTCTTCGGCATGTCGCTGATGACCGTCGGCCTCCTGTACTTCACGCAGGTCTCCGTCAACGGCTCGTACTGGACCGATCTCTTCCCGGGCTTCCTCATTATCGGCATCGGGCTTCCGTTCGCGTTCGTGCCGGTCACGATCGCGGCGGTCGCGGGGACCAAGCCGGAAGAGGCAGGTCTCGCGTCAGGCCTCATCAACACGTCGCAGCAGATCGGAGGCGCCGTCGGCATCGCGATCCTCTCGACCATCGCGGTCTCGAAGACCGACGACGCCCTCGCGACGGGGACGGCAGCCCCCGTGGCGCTGACGGACGGCTTCCAGGCCGCCTTCTGGGCGGGCGCCGCGATCGCCTTCCTGGGCGTCCTCGTCTCGCTGTTCTTCGTCCGTGGCCGCGACCTGCAGGAGCAGGAGGCTCACGCGGTCGAGCCCGCGCTCGAGCCCGCGGCCTGAGAACCGAGAAGCGCTACCGGAGCCCGCAGGGCGGGTTCCGGTAGCGCCCGTCGGGGGTAATGTCGCCCTCGATGCGCTTTCGGAAGGACGCGAGGCTCGACACCTCGCAGGTCGAGGACTACCGGGGTCGTGGAGGCGGGCTGCCGGGCGGGATGCCGGTCACGCTCGGGGGCGGCGGCGGCCTCATCGGCATCATCATCCTCCTCGCCTTCATCTTCCTGAGCGGAGGAGGGAATGGAGGCCTCGACTCGCTCGCAGGTCAGACCGTAAGCCCGGCCGGCCCGTCGGGAGATCTTGCCCAGGAGTGCCAGACCGGCGCCGATGCGAACTCGCGGGAGGACTGCCGCATCGTCGCCGTCATCAACAGCGTGCAGGCGTACTGGGGGAAGGCGCTCCGAGGATACGAGCCCACGAAGACGCGCTTCTTCGACGGCAGCATCCAGACCGGCTGCGGCCCCGCGTCGTCTGCCGTGGGGCCCTTCTACTGCCCGAACGACCGCTACGTGTACATCGACCTCGGCTTCTTCGACCAGCTCCAGTCGCAGCTCGGCGCTCGCGGAGGACCGCTCGCGGAGTCGTACGTGCTCGCCCACGAGTACGGGCATCACGTGCAGGACCTCGTCGGAACGCTGTCCAGCGCCGACCGCGACACGGGACCGCAGGGCGGTCAGGTGCGCCTCGAGCTCCAGGCCGACTGCTTCGCAGGCCTCTGGGTCGGGCACGCAGTCGACACGGGCTTCGTCGAGGACCTCACGCGGCAGGACGTCGCGGACGCGCTCGACGCAGCCGCCGCCGTCGGCGACGACCGCATTCAGGAGCGCACGCAGGGGCGGGTCACGCCCGAGACCTGGACGCACGGGTCCGCGGAGCAGCGACAGAGCTGGCTCGTCCGCGGCATCGAGGGCTCGGGGCCGCAGAGCTGCGACACGTTCCAGGGACGCGTCTGAGAACGTCTAGGGCGCGCTCGTTGCGTCGCGGGCGCGACGCGCGCTCTCGTGCGCGCGTCGGCGCGAGGCGATGAGGTAGGCGACGAAGCCGACCAGCAGAACCGCGAGGATCGCGCCCGCGAGCGTCCCGCCCCGGAACGCCGGCGCCTCGACGTCGAGCACGCGGTCACCCGCGTGGGCCGCGTTCCCGCGCCCCACCACGATGCTCAGCGTCATGAGATTCGGGACAGCGAGGAAGACCGCCAGGACGAAAGCGACGATGACGGTCCGCGTCGTCCTGCGCCAACGGAGGACGAGCAGCAGCACCACGATCGGAAGACACGTGAAGACGAAGCCGTAGAAGAGCCCGAGCAACGTGCCCTGGGTGATGCTTCCGCCGACCTGGTCGCCGACGCGGTGCGCCCACCAGCGCGGCACCGTCGCCGACCCGATCAGGCCCACCAGGAGCAGCACGACCAGTATTCCGCCGATCCAGAGTCCTCGGCGCCTCCAGTCCGGCTCGGAGCTGGCCTCGACCGGCTCGGTCATCGACGCCGTACGGTCCGGGCTCGGGGGCTCAGTCGAGGACGAAGCTGACGCGCAGTGTCACGCGATAGGTGACGATCCTGCCGTCCTCGACGTCGACCTTCTCCTCCGACACCCACGCGCCCTTGACGTTGCGCAACGTCTCGCTGGCCTTCTCGATCCCCGCGCGAACCGCGTCCTCGAAGCTGTCGGGCGAGCTCGCGGTCAGCTCGATCACCTTCGCTACCGACATCGCCTGCCTCCTCTCGATGCGGGACAGCCGTGAGCCTATCTAGTCGCTCGCCGCCGCCTTCGCGAAGTAGGCGAGCGCCTTCCGTGTCTTCGTCGCCTGCTCGCCGGTCAGGTCGACACCGCGCTCGGTCAGGTACGCCCGCGCTTCCTCGACGATCCGAACGGTCTCCGCCGGAGCGCACTTCGTGGAGAGCTCGAGAACGCGGGTCATGTCCGGGAAGGACCAAAGCTCCGCGACGAGCCCCCTGGCGAATCCGGTCGGGGAGAACTTGAGCTTGATGACGTTGACCGGGCCGAGCGGCACGAGCGTGTCGAGCCCGATGCCGTTGGGCGCGCGCTGGGCGTAGAGGCGCCGCTGCTCGGGGGAGAAGAGCTTGCGGATCGCCCGCTCGCCCGCGATGACCTGCCGGATGCGCTCGTTGTCGGCCTTGCTCTTGAGCGTGCCCGAGCAGACGAAGGCGCCGGGCATCGCGTCGACCTCGACACCGAAGTTCGGCGAGCGCCGCAGCTTCCCAGGTAGCTCGGCGGGAACGACCGGGCGAAGCTTCATGGTCGCGTCACCGCCTTTGCGGATCCGGCGTGCTCGCACCACGACTCCCGCCTTGTCGAGCTGCAGGTCCGGCGTGTCGAAGAAGATGATCTGCCGGATCTCCGCCTCGAGCGGATCCATGCCGAGTGCCATGATGGCCGAGCGCTGGTCGGTGTCGGGAACGGTCAGCTTGAGCTCGACGCTGTCGGCGTCCTTTGCGAGCTCGAGCGCCTCGGCGATCTGCGCCGCTGTCAGTCTTCCCGCCCCCGCCCG
>DATAET010000166.1:0-5587 GCA_036257855.1 Gaiellaceae bacterium
CGGTACTCCATGTCGAGCCGACGTAGGCGGCCGGCGACAGCCTCGGCCGCAGGCTCACGATGCAGGGCCGCGCCGATCGCGACGACGATACGCGCGAAGCGCACGGGATCGAGCCAGATGTGCGGATCCAACTCGCCCTGCTGCTCCCCGGCGCCGGGGGCGAGCTGCTGACCGCCGAGCAGATCGAGAGACGGTCCGGAGCGATCTTCGACAGCCTTCTCCACGGCGGGCTGGAACCCGTTCCCGAGGTAGAGGACGAGCCGTGCATGGTCGATCGCCTCGACGTCGCTCGGCGTGAGCTCGAGGTCGTGCGGCTCGGCTCCTGCGGGAGTCAGGTTCACGACGTCGACGCCCGGCCCGACGATGCGCTCCGCGGCCCAGGCCAGCGGGTAGAAGCCGGCGACGACGGAGGGTCGATCCGCCTTCGAGCTCGCACCGCATCCGGCGACGAATAGCGCGAGGAACAAGACGAAGGCCGCGCGCACGCCGCGGACGTTAGCAGCCTTTGAGAACGGGTATCATTATCAGCATGTCATCGGGGGCATGGACGTCGATTGCTCTCGACCGGCTGCGCGAGGCGAGTGGGCGCAGCGGCGCCGCGCGGAGCCTCGTCGTCGAGCTCGTCGGCGCCCAGGACTGCTGCCTGTCCGCGCAGGAGATTCACGACCGCGTCCGCGACCAGGGAAGCAGGATCGGCATCGCGAGCGTGTACCGGACGCTCGAGGGGCTCGACACGCTCGGGCTCGTCCAGCGCGTCGACCTGGGGGACGGCGTCGCGCGCTTCGAGCCGGCCCACGCCGGCGGCGACCATCACCACCACCTCGTCTGCGACGACTGCGGCAAGGTCGAGCCGTTCGAGGACTCGTCGCTCGAGTCGGCGATCGAGCGCGTGGCCAACGGGCGTGGCTATGCAGTCGCCGCACACGATGTCGTCCTTCGCGGGGCGTGCGAGGATTGCCGGCACGAGGGTGAGTGACGAGCCGGCACGCAAGACGATCGACGACCAGCTCCGCGAAGCACGGAGCCGGCTCGACCGGCTCGAGCCGCGGGACGCGCTCGCGGCGCAGCGCGCCGGCGCGATTCTCGTGGACACGCGCTCGGGCGACGAGCGGCGCCACGACGGCGTGATCCCGGGCGCACTGCACATCCCGCGGACAGTGCTCGAGTGGCGCGTCGACCCGGACGGCGACCCGGCGTACCGCAACCCGCACGTGCGCGGGCTCGACGATTGGCTCGTCCTCGTGTGCACGCACGGCTACTCGTCGAGCCTCGCGGCGTCGACGCTCCAAGAGCTCGGGTTCGCCCGCGCGACGGACGTCGTCGGCGGCTTCACGGCGTGGAAGGAACAGGGCCTCCCGGTGAGTCGGGCCGCGGAGGCCGTCACCGCCCTCCCGGGCATGGGCACGCCCGACGGCTAGCTGCGAAGCGCTCAGTCGCGCCAGGTCGAGTAGGCCTCTTCCCTTTCCTTTCCGCTGTCGCCGAGGACCGGGTGAAGCGAGATGTCGGGCGAATATCTGCTCGCGGGCGTCTCCCGTCCCAGCGCCTCCGCCATTGCGCGCACGTGGTGAGGAGCCCCTCCGCAGCAGATGCCGATGTAGCCCACGCCCAGGTCTCGCGCAGCCGTCGCGAACTCGGCCATCTCGAACCGCGTGCACGTGAACGGGTCGAGCGCGAGCGGAAACACCCGCGCGCCCTCGGCGTCTTTCAACCCGATGAACGCCGGCTCCTGCGGCGTCGTCCGGTACGGCACCGGCTGCGCCGCGACGTGGCAGTCGACGGTCGCCCGGACCTTCTCCAGGATCGGGAGGAGCGTCGCCGGGCCGCGCGAGCAGTTCAGGCCGACGACGTCGGCGCCGGCCGCCTCGAGCTGCCGGCAGGCGTCGTCGAACTCGACGCCGTCGATGGTCGTGTCGGCGGTCGACGCGAACGTCACGACCGCCGGGAGCCTGGACGCCTTCACGACCTCGGTCGCAATCAGCGCCTCGCCGAGGTAGTCGTTCGTCTCCGCGATGACGAAGTCCGCGCCCTCCTCGACTGCCCAGCGCACCTGCTCCTCGTACATCTCGCGCACGACCGCCCCCGAGCCTTCGGGATCGGCGGGATCGTACACCCAGGTGTTGCAGATATTGCCGGCGACGAGCGCGCCACCTTCGTCGGCGACCTCGCGGGCGAGGCGGAGCGCGTCGCGGTTCAGCGGCTCGAGGTCGTCCTCGCGCCCGATCATCCGCATCTTCTCGCGGTGGCCGTAGTACGTGAAGGCGACCATGACCTCGGCCCCGGCGCGGAGGAACTCGCGGTGCAGCTCCCGGACGGCGTCCGGAAAGTCGAGCACGACCTCGGGGACGTAGGGGCCGCTCTTCAGGTACCCGCGGCGCTCGAGCTCGAACAGGTAGCCCTCGGCACCGAGGACGACCCCGCGGTCGAGTCTCTCGAGCAGTCCCTCCACGCGGATGAGTATTGCGCAGACCGCGCCCTACGGCATACGTCTAGGGAAGGATCCCGGCGCGCACCAGGTCGACGATCGGCTCGAGGTCCGGGGGCAAGGTCTCGCCGACGTCCGTGAAGGGAACGCGTTCGCGGACGAGCTCGTAGGCACGGCCCGAGCCCTCGCCCAGCTTCCGCGGCCGGCGAAGGTCGACCGCCTGCGCCGCAATCGCCAGCTCGATCGCGACCACCCGTGCACCGAGGTCGACCATCTCGGCGAGCCGCCGCGCCCCGAGCGGAGCCATGGTCATGCGGTCCTCGATGCCCGCGTGCTGCGTCGTGGACGCCAGCTCGAAGGACACCGGCTGCGCGAGGAGCCGTGCCTCGGCAACGATGCCCTGGACCGCATGCCCCAGCTCCGAGAGCGCGGGCTCGGCCAGCCCCGGGCGGGCCCCGAGCCCCTCGGGCAGCCCGGTGAACGGAGCCTGCAGGAGCTTCAGCGCGCGCTCGGCTGCGCTCGTCAGCGCGGGAGCGAGACCGATGCGGAGGAAGTCGAGCGCCGCGGCGAGCGGCACGACGTCGAAGTTCCCGACGGGCAACACGCGGCCCTCGGAGGCGCTGACGCAGGGGTTCCCCTGATGCGCGTTCAGCTCGATAGCGAGAACGCCGGCGGCGTACGAGTGGACGTCTCGTACCGCTCCGTGGACCTGCGCGGCCGTGCGCGTCGTCAGCGGATCCTGGAGGTTGCGCGGCACCTCCTCCCAGAGCGAGCTCCCAGCGAGGAGCTCGTGCAGACGAGCGATCGTGCTCGTGAGACCGGGGTACGGCCGCACGTCGGCCACGAAGGGGTCGATGACGCTGAGGTTGGCCGCAAACGCCTCGAAGTCGAGCGCGCACGCGACATCGAGCGCGTCGAGCAGCGTCTCGCAGTCCGCGACGGCGAGCGCAGCGAGCCCCGTCGAGAATGCGTTGTTGTCCAGCAGCACGAGCGCCTCCCCCGTCGCGAGCTCGAAGTCGCCGACGATCCCCACTGCGAGGTCGGCCATCGCCGCGAGATCGCCCTGCCCGACGGACCCGAGCATCCGGACGCGCGGTCGAGTGCCCGCGTTCAGGGCGTCGACGACGAGCTCGGCGAGCTCGGGGCGCGCACCCGTCACGCCCGTGGCGAGCATGTTCGCGACCTTGACGAGCGCGGCGCGCGCGACGTCCGGAGGGGCGGCGGGACCCTGGGCGATGAGGTGGCCGTGCAGGAGTCTCCGGTTGAAGCTCGCCTGCTCGTCCTCGATCGCGAACAGCTTTCGCATGCCTACCCCGGTCGAGAAGCCATAGACGTCCTCGCCCCGGGCGAGCGCCGACTCGACGATTTCGCGCGACACGCGGATGCGCTCCGGGACGGAAGCGGCGAGCTGCACACGCTCGTTGGCTCGCGCGACGCGGAGGACCTCATCGAGCGTCAGGCTCGTACCGGTGAGGACGACGGTCATCGCGCGCTCGCACTCTATGTCGCTCGGCGCGCGTCGTAGAGTCACTCGTGCCGTGACCACGTTCGACGTTCACCAGCATCTCTGGCCGGCGTCCTTCGTCGAGACCCTGCGCTCGAGGACGACCGCGCCGCGCCTCGACGGCGACGAGCTGGTCACCTGCGAGGGCCGCTTTCAGGTGACGCTCGCCGACCACGAGCCGGACGAGCGGGTTCGCACGCTCGACCGCGATGAGATCGACGTCGCCGTGCTCTCGCTCCAGCCGAGCCTCGGGCTCGGCGACCTGCCCGACGTCGAGTGCGAGGCGCTCGAGGAGACCTGGGTCGAGGGCGTACGCGAGCTGCTGGCGGACGGCAACGGACGGTTCCAGGCGTTCTCGCCGACGCGGGCTCGCGAGGGGTTCGTCGGCGCCTCGGTGGGATCGACCGCCTTCGCGGACTTCGACCGCTCGGCACCGATCCTCGACGCGGCGGCGCAAGCGGAAACGGTCGTCTTCGTCCACCCGGACGCCGGCCACGCGACCGACGCAAGTCGTCCCGCGTGGTGGGAGTGGGTCGTCGGCTATCCGTCCCGCATGCAGGAGGCGTACCTCGCCTGGCTCGCGTTCGGCAGGGAGCGCTGGCCGACCCTCCGCGTCGTGTTCGCGATGCTCGGCGGCGGCGGACCGTTCCAGCTCGAACGGCTCGCCCGGCGCGGTGTCGACGTGCGCTCGGCGCTCGACCCCAACACCTTCTTCGAGGTGTCCACGCACGGCCGCCGCGCGATCGAGCTGTGCGTGGAGACGTTCGGCGTCGGACAGCTCGTCTACGGGAGCGACACGCCTGTCGTGGACTCGCGTCCGACCCTGGATGCCGTCCGTGGTTTCGGCGATGCTGTGACGCACATTCTCCAAACGGAAACACCGCGACGGCTGCTGACGCCCCCATGACCAAACTCGCCGCGTGGCTGCGCGAGCGCGTCCCGGCGGACACCGATCTGGACCGCCCCACCATGTCGAGTCTCGCGGGCGAGCTCGCCGCCGCCGAGCACCTCTGGCGCTCGTACGTCCGGCACGACGCTGACGCGCGCTTCTACCAGCAGCTCTACCGCGACCCGAACCTCGACATCTGGCTGATCTGCTGGGTGGACGGGCAGAGCACGGGCTACCACGACCACGACCGTTCCTCGGGCGCGGTCTGCGTCTGTGAGGGGAAACTGCTCGAGGACTGGTTCCGCGTCGAGGAGGACGGCTGGGTTCGTGAGCGCACCACCGAGCACGGACCTGGGGGGCGCTTCGACTTCGACGCCTCGGACATCCACGGGGTCCGACATCCGGGGGCAGAAGCGCCGCCGGCGACCTCGGTCCACCTCTACTCCCCCGCCCTCTGGCGCATGGGCCACTACGAGCCCGGTCCCCGAGGGATGCGCCGCGTGGGCATGACCTACGCGGACGAGCTGCTCGGGGATACGGCCGCCTCGGGAATCCTCGCGGGCGCTTGACGAGAGCGGTCCCTGGCTGTCATAAACGGGCGGCAGACAGCCCGTGCCGATCCTGAGAGCAAACACGAAGCGGCGCCCGCCGTAACCCAAGCGACCGAAGGGAGATCCGGGGATGGACCGCGAGACGCGAAGGCTGGTCGAGGAGTTCCGCCGCAGCGCGGCGGGTCCGATCGAGAACAACCTCATCGATGAGCTTGTGGCGA